>JANXTU010000561.1 GCA_025352235.1 Fimbriiglobus sp. | reverse complement strand
CCACTTCGCGAAGTTCACGATTCGCCGAAGTGATTCCGCGTGAGACGATCCGATGACTCACTTCTTCCAGTAGTCCGGCAACCCAACTTTCGTTTCTTTGAGGATCTCCGAAATCGACGCCCGATCCCGCTCCGAGAGATGGGCGAACTCCTTCGATTGATCCTTTCCACTCAGCACCTCCCAGAGGCGGAGGCAAATCCCGCTCCTTCGCCCACCGCCTTCAGTTCCGCCTTCTTCGCCCGGAGTCGCAATTCGAGTTTTTGAACGGCGTTATCGGTCTCCGCAGTCGAATACCTAATCGGCTCGCGGTCGAGATCGGCCGCGGCGACGGACGAACATCCGGCCAAGGCGAGCCCGGCGATGAATCGGCAGGATGCGAGCGGAGTCATCGCGAATCACCGGGTGGTGTAGTGGCGGGCGATCAAATCGTTCTGCAACCAGAGGAGCTTGTTGAAAGCCCGCAGCGTCGCGACTTCCGTATCCCGCGGCAAACCCAAGCCGTGAATTGTCGCCATGAATGCATCGGCCACAAACCCCATCAGCGAATTCATCTGCACGAGTGGCACGGCGATCTCTTTCGAGCCGGCTTTGTCCGTGTGGATTCGGCCGACCATGTCGAGGTACTCGCCCATTTTACCGTCGTACGGCCGGGTGACTAACGCCGCGAGATAGCGGGCGAGGTGCTGTTTGCGAAACGCAATTTGCGGGTGATCGGGCCGGAGTTCTTCCAGAGTCGGGGGAACGGCCCCGTCGTACCCGGATTGTTTCGGCACGAAGTGCCGCCACGTCGCGGAGTAGTTGGCCAGCTTGTCGTAGACCGCATCGACCAAGGCCGGCACCAGCGGCGCGACCGCCGGCGCGGCGCCGTGGATCGCGGCAATGTCGACGTCACTGAAGCCCATGAACTCGGTCAGGTACTGGAATCGATAGCCGACATCGGATTCCAGTTTCGCTTCATCGATCGTTTTCATGGGTACTTGCAACAAGGAAGGAGGGGGCTGGCTGTATAATAAAGATAAACTTATCTTTATTTCGTCTTGTTGTCAAGTTCCATTTCGGGTCGTTGTTCGGAGTGGACTCAAAATGCAAAGGGTAGACCTCCGGATTTTGCCACGGCGTCAGGCGGCGGTCCAGAGGTCGTTCCATTCCAGAGATCGAACTCGAACGGTTGACCCGGTCCGGCCCATCATTTATGCTGCAATCCTCACCTAGCGTGTCTCCACGCAACGTCGTTGCCGCTCTGCGAGGTTCTGAACGTGTTTCCTGCTTCACGACACTCCCGCCGGACGTTCCTTCTTGCCGGCGGGTTGCCGTTCTTCGGCGTGAACCTCGCCGGCCGCGCGCTGGCCGCTCCGACCCCAACCGAGAAGCGGAAGTCGGCGAAGTCAGCCATTCTCATCTGGCTCAGCGGTGGCGCTTCGCACATCGACACCTGGGACATGAAGCCGGATGCACCGGTCGAGTATCGCGGCACATTCCAGCCGATTCCGACTTCGGCACCCGCGATCCAGTTGTGCGAACACCTTCCCCACCTGGCGAAGCAGGCGCACCACCTCGCGATCGTCCGTTCGCTCGGCGACCACCGGCGGGGCACCGGCGACCACCACGCCGGGTACTACTACAACCTGACCGGCCACGCGCCGGACCGCACCTTCCACCAACTGCTGAACTCCCGCACGCCATATCCGACCGACTGGCCGTCGATGGCGTCGGTCATCGCGTCGAAGCGGCCACCGCTGCCGAACCTGCCGTCGGCGATCACCCTGCCGCAGAAAGAGGATGCGCCGCTGTACACAAGGCCGGGGCAGTTCGCCGCCCGCCTTGGCATCGAATTTGACCCGATGTTCGTCGACGGCAGCCGCGAGAAGCCGCTCGACTTCCACGTACCCGCGCTCGCCCTGTCTGGCGACACCAGCGTCGCCCGTCTGCAAGACCGCCGCTCTCTACTGGGCGAGTTGGATCGGGCGCGGGGGCTTGCCGAACAATCGGCGTCGAACCGCGAGTTCAGCATCCCCCAACGGAAAGCGTTCACATTGCTGGCATCGAAGGGGACCCGCGACGCCTTCGACCTGCGGGCCGAACCGACAGCGGTGCGAGAGAAATACGGCCCCGGTATCAACTCGATGTCAATGTTGCTGGCCCGCCGGCTGGTGGAGGCCGGTGTGCACTTCGTCACCGTCTTCTGGAAGGGCGACAAGGAACTGGACAAGTTGTGCAAGAGCGGCGGCGGGTGGGACACGCACGGGAATAACTTCGGGTGCCTGAAGGACCGCCTGCTGCCGGAGTTCGATCGCCCATTTGCGGCTCTCCTGGACGATCTCCACCAGAAGGGGATGCTCGAATCCACGATGGTGATCGTCTCGAGCGAGATGGGGCGGAAGCCGAAGGTCGGCGACCTGCGTTCCGGTGGCCCCGGCGGTGCGGGCCGCGATCACTGGACGGCGTGTCAGTCGGTGCTGCTGGCCGGCGGCGGCATCCGGGGCGGGCAGGTGTTCGGCACGACCGACAAACGGGCCGAATACCCCGACCAGAACCCGGTTGCACCGGAACACATCGCCCGCACTGTGTTCCACGCGATGGGCATCGACGACCTGCACGCCGTAGACCGCGAGGGCCGACCGTTCCATCTGATGGAAGACGGGCGGCCGCTCACCGAACTGTTCTGATCCCTCTTCGGAGACGGTATGCTTTCCCGGATCGACACGGCTTCGCCTTCGGATCGCGTCTCCCGCCGCGAGTGGCTACGCGTCGGCGCGTTGAGCGCGGTCGGGTTGTCGCTCCCCGTGCTGATTTCGCAACCGGCATTTGCTGCTGAGAAGCCCACGCAGTTGATCGGCTACACAGAAGGCCGCAACGACCTGGAAGGCGGGCAGTTCGCTAATTGGGTCACCAATCGCGCCTGTGTGGTCGGAGCCGACGGCAAAGGGCGGAAGATTCTCGCCGAGGAGCTGACGAAGAAAGAGCATGCCTGGACCCAGTTCGCGGGCTGGTCACCCGACGGGAAGCAAGCCGTCGTCCTGAGTCTGTGGGAAAGCCCGGAGAACGCCGCGTGGGAACGGAAACACAAGACGTTCCGCATGACCGAAGGCTGGTTGGCCGATACCTGTCTGCTGGAGTTGGCGAACGGCAAGGTCACGAATCTCACGGCGGTCGATCGGGTCAGCATCTACAACACCGGCCTGTTCTATCTACCGGATGGCAAGGGGTTCGGCTTCACGCCGCTCATCAAGGCGATCTCAAAGCCGTACCTCATGGACCTCGACGGTAAGAACAAACGCGACGTCTCCGGCCAGGGCGGCGGGTTTGCCTACGGCTACTCGGCGTCGCCGGACGGCAAGCGAATCAGCTACCATGAAAACTACCAAATCTACATCTCGAACGCCGACGGTAGCGACAAGCGGAAGGTCGAAACGAAGAACCCGTTCAACTTCGCGCCGAAGTGGTCGCCCGATGGCGAGTGGCTGCTGTTCGTCTCCGGCGAGCACTACAACTGCCACCCGCACACCGTGAAGAAGGACGGTACCGGACTGAAGAAACTCGCGGATCGCGGCGGCTATCGGGGTGTCGTCGAACGGCTCAAGCACCCGGACTTCCACAGCGAAAGTAGCGACGTGCCAGTGTGGTCGGCGGACGGCCGCCAGGTGTTCTACACGGCGAAGGTGGGAGACAGTGTCGAGGGGATGCAGGTCGATCTCGACGGCAAGGTGACGCAATTGACGAAGTCGAAGCCGGGGACGCGGCACTACCACCCGGCCGCCTCGCCGGACGGCAAGTGGCTGCTGTTCGGCTCCGACCGCAGCGGCACGATGCAGCTTTATGTCGCCACCATCGACGGCAAGGAAAGCTGGCCGATCACGAGCGTCCCCGCTGGCTCGTGCGCGATGCACGGCCACTGGTAGCCAATCACTGCCACCAAGCTGCGTGACCCTGAGAAGGCGCCACCTGTTGCCACCAACGCAGACGAGCCGTGATGATCGGACTCTAGGTATACCCGTGCAAGTTTCCCCTATCCGCAATGCGGTCTGTTCAAGATAATGCACAGTCCACACTGTTCTGAGATCGGTCATGCTCCATCTCGGCCGGCAAACCCAGCGGACGTGCCAAACGCTGCATCGGCGCGCGTTCGTGCAGGTTGGCGCGTCCAGCGTTTTGGGATTGTCGCTGGCGGATTCGTTGAAAGCCGGGGGTGGGCGAACGCCCGGTTCGGCGAAATCGGTGGTGCTCATTTGGCTTTGGGGCGGGCCGAGCCAGCTCGACACCTTCGACCCGAAGCCGAAAGCCCCGCTCGAAATCCGCGGGCCGTTCGGCACCATCCCGACCAAAGTCGCGGGGGTGCGATTCTGCGAGCTGTTCCCCAAACTCGCGGGGATCAACGACAAGTTCGCCGTACTACGGACGCTGCACACCGCGTCCAACGATCACGGCATCGCGGGGACCATCGGCTTGACGGGCAACGCCGCCGGGGCGATCGGCCTCGATGGCAAGCCGCTGCCGGGAACCCCGCAACCGGCGATGGGGGCGGTCGTGGCCAAGGCGATGGCGAAGTCGGGGAACCCATCGAAGTTGCCGCCCTTCCTCGTCGTCGGTGGGAAGCTGCACCAAGGGAAGAAGGCGATCATCGGCGAAGGCGGCGGGAAGTTGGGAGTGACCTACGACCCGTTCCGCCTCGAATACGACCCCGCGACCGGGACGAAGGTGCCGGCGCTGCAACTGCCAGCCGAGATCACCCCCGAACGGCTGACCGACCGCCTCGCGCTGCAATCCGCCTTCGACAAGTCGGATCGCCTTCTCGAAACGGCCTCGCTCGATCCGCACCGTCGACGGGCCTTTGAGATGCTCACCTCGCCGGCGTCGCGGGTCGCCTTCGACCTTTCGCAAGAGAGCGAAAAAACGATCCGTTGCTACGGGAAGACACGCTTCGGCCAATCGTGCTTGCTCGCCCGACGGCTCGTCGAAACTGGCGTGCCGTTCATTCAAGTGAACTGGAGCGACCACGTCGAAGCCGAGGAGGACTCCGGCGACGGCGGCTGGGATCACCACTACCGCAACTTCCAAATCATGCAGGATCGCCACGCGGCTTGGCTCGACCGCACCGTCAGCGCGTTCTTGAACGACCTCGACGATCGCGGGTTGTTGAAGACGACACTCGTGATCGCCGTCGGCGAGTTCGGCCGCACGCCCAAGATCAACGACAAAGCCGGGCGCGAGCACCACCCCGGTTGCTACTCGGCCCTCGTCGCCGGGGGCGGCGTGGTGGGCGGGCGCGTGATCGGCACGAGCGATGCCCGCGCCGAGAAACCCGCGGACACCCCGTTGACACCCGCCGATTTGTGCGCGACCGTCCACCACGCCATCGGCCTGACGAGCGAGCAGATCGCGGGCATGGGCCTGACCCCGGATGGCCGGCTGATCGAGGAGTTGTTTTGAACCCGCAACGCCTCACCACCGACGGCAGTTTCAAACAGCACCTGCAATGGTCGCCCGACGGCGCGCGGTTCCTGTTCACCCGAATTCACCAGGGGAAAATGGCCCTCTGGACGATGACCGCCCAAGGGAAGGAATTCGCCCGACTGTTGCCCGACCACAAAGAACCGCACTTCGACGGCCATTGGTCGAAGGACGGATCGCGGATCGTGTACGTCTACGACAAGCTCGAAGGGACCGACGGCAAGCTCAGCATCCGCAGTTGCCGCGCGGATGGCACCGACGACCGAGTGATCGTTCCGCACAAGGCGTTTGAAGAATCGCCACGCTGGTCGCCGGACGGCAAACGGATCCTCTGGGTCTCGACGCGCGACGGCAACCCGGAGTTGTACTCGGCGACCGCCGACGGGAAGGATCTCGAGCGGTTGACGAACGAGATCGCCGCCGACCTTCACCCGAGTTGGTCCCCCGACGGCAAGCGGATCGCGTTCAGCAGCGGTCGAAATGGAACGCAGAAAATCCATGTCATGGAGGCCGACGGATCGAAAGTGAAACGCCTGACCGACGGCGACCATCTCGAAGCCTGGCCCGTCTGGTCGCCGGACGGAAATCGCATCGCGTTCGTCTCCCGGAAGAGCGGCCGGGCGAACATCTGGTTGATGAATGCGGACGGGAAGGGATTGCGGAACCTCACCGACCGCGATGCCGTGGATGCCAGCCCGAGCTGGTCCCCCGATGGAAAGCGCATCGCATTCGTCTCCGATGAAGACGGCGGGTCGGATGCATATATAATTGCAATTCCATAGAGCAGAACCATCCATTCCGCCGGACTCAATCCAAGCCACAAAAGTGCACGAAAAGACACAAAATGCGATGGACTTGTCTCGGATCATTTGATTGATTTCGTGCAGTATTGCGGCTTTTCGTGGCCATCCTTCATTCGCATGGGATCGACAGATGCTTCGGTTTGCTCTACTTGCAGCTCTCATGGGGCTCACGCTCATTCCACTCCCCGCGGCCGATCCGCCGAAGCCCGTGCCCTCCCGCAAGGCGGTGGTTCTCTCCGCAGAAGCCCTGAAAATCCACGCCGAGGCGCCGGTGTTCGACGGCCACAACGACCTCCCGTGGGCGCTGCGCTCGCAAGATGGCGCAACCTTCCGCAGCCTCGACATCACCCGCGATCAACCGACGCTCCACACCGATCTGCCCCGGCTGAAGAAGGGCGGCGTCGGCGCCCAATTCTGGTCGGCCTACGTCCCCGTCGACACGGCCAAGAAAGGCGCGGCCGTCACAACGACGCTCGAACAAATCGACACGATCCACCGCCTCGTCAAACAGTATCCGAAAGACTTGGAGATGGCGTACACCGTCGCCGATATCGAGCGCATCCGCAAGGGCGGCAAAATCGCGTCGCTCATCGGCATCGAAGGGGGCCACAGTATGGACGGTTCTCTCGGGACCCTTCGCATGCTGTACAAACTCGGCGTCCGCTACATGACGCTGACGCACTCCGAATCGCTGGCGTGGGCCGATAGCGCCACCGACAAGCCGAGGGCCAACGGCCTGAGCCCATTCGGCGAAGAGGTCGTGCTCGAAATGAATTCGCTCGGGATGCTCGTCGATCTCTCGCACGTCTCCCCGGAGACGATGAAAGCGGCGCTGAAGGTCACCAAGGCGCCGGTGATCTTCTCGCATTCGTCGGCACGGGCCATCGCCGATCACCCGCGCAACGTGCCGGACGACGTGTTGAAACTGGTGAAGGCGAACCGCGGCGTCGTCATGGTCAACTTCTTTTCGGGGTTTGTCGTGCCCGAGGGCGCGCGGGCCATGCAGAAGATGTTCGACGTAGGTCGCGAACTGAAGAAGAAATTCCCGGACGACGACGCGAAGTTCAAAGAAGCGATGAAAGCCTGGCAGAAAGACAACGACTACCCGGCGGGCACCGTCCACGATGTCGTCGATCACATCGAGCAAATCATCAAAGTCGCCGGCATCGATTGCGTCGGTCTGGGGTCGGACTACGACGGCATCGGCCGAACGCCGAAACAACTCGGGGATGTGTCGTGCTACCCGTACATCACGCAGGAGTTGCTGAACCGGGGCTACCAGAAAGACGACATCCTGAAGATCCTCGCCGGCAATATTTTGCGAGTCTTCCGCGATGCCGAGACGACATCCGCCGCGATGAACAAAGGATCGAAGTGAAATCTTTGTAGGGCGGGTGGAGTCTTCGGAACCCGCCGCGGGAATGAAGGCACGACCGGAACTCGGTAGACGCCCTCCATTTCGCGGCGGGTTCCGAAGACTCCACCCGCCCTACGAAGAAATCCAAATCCACCAGAGGCGATCTGTGGGCCAAATCCTCATCGAAGTCGCGGTGGATTCATTCGAAGGCGCCATCGCGGCCGCTGCGGCGGGCGCCGACCGGCTGGAGCTTTGCTCGCGCCTCAACCTCGGTGGACTCAGCCCGTCGGTCGAATTGTTCCAGAAGACGCGCGCCGCCGTGTCGATTCCCATCGCCGTCATGATCCGCCCGCGTGCAGGGGACTTCTGCTACAGCGAGCCCGAGCTGGCGTGGATGCGCGAGAAAATCGAAACATTACGATTGCTTCGGCCGGATGCTCTCGTCTTCGGCACACTGCGCCCGGATGGTGCGATCGACCTGCCGAATTGTAAAAAGCTAAAAGAGTGCTGCGGTTCGATTCCCGCCGTGTTCCACCGGGCGTGGGACGAAGCCCCACGTTCGCCGGGCGGACTCGAATCGCTCATCGCGCTCGGGTTCAGCCGATTGCTCACGAGCGGCAGTGCCCCGAGTGCTCGGGACGGGATCGCGGCGATCGCGGCGTGGAACCGCCAATCGGCCGGGCGAATCGAAATCCTTCCGGGCGCCGGAATCACTCCCGAAAACGTCGCCGAGATCCTGCGCGTCACCGGATGCCGGCAAGTCCACGGCACCTTCAAAAATTGCGTGCGCGAAGTGCGAGCCGCGCTGGATCAACTCGCCGGGATCGGTAGCAGCGCTTCCGGATGATGGCGGACCATCGCCCCTTCGACGACGTATACGACTTCCTCGGCGATGTTCGTGGCGTGATCGGCGATCCGCTCCACGTAGCGCACGGCCGCGTGGAGCGCCAGCCCGGGATCGATCTCGTCGGGCGAACGCTTCATCCGCGCAATAACCTCGGCGAGGATGGCATCGTTGTCGGCGTCGACTTCGTCGTCCATCAACACGACGACGCGCGCCTCGGCCGCGTCAGAATGGACGAGCGCGTTGAGCGCGCGTTTCACCATGTCGATCGCGCGGCGGGTCATCGGCTGGAAGCGGGCGGGGATGATCGGGAAGGGCGGGTGCGACAAGGCGACTGCGGCTTCGGCGAGGCCGACGGCCAAGTCACCCATGCGCTCGAGGTCGGTGACGATCCGCAACACCGCGCCGATGCGGCGCAGGTCGATGGCGACCGGTTGGTGCAGCGCCAAGACTTTCAGGCACTCTTCTTGGACGTCGTTTTCAAAGTGGTCGATCGCGTCGTCGCGATCGAGAACCTCTTGGGCGAGCGCCGAGTCCCGCGTTTCGAGGGCGTGGGTCGCATTTTGAATCGCCTCTTCGACATTCCCCGCCATGCGGAGGACATCTTGGAGGAGGCGATCCAAATCTTTTTGCATGTGCTTCGACACGGTCTCCGACCCTCGATTCCACGCGGGGGCTCCCCCCGCCGTAAGATGATTCTCGATCCCGGCCCACATGATACCGGATATCCGATGCCCGCACCGGGTCCCCCCGAATCCTTCATCGACACCGCGATCCGCAGCCGGATCGCGGATCGGAATTCGCTGATGCAATTGTACGCGCAGGCGGAGCCGGGCGCAATCGCCACCCGCGAACAATTCGCGAGTTTTTTGGTGGGGCGCGGCGTCCTCACCGAGTTCCAATCCGGCAAGCTCCTCGCGGGCCGCTGGCAAGGGCTCGTCGTCGGACGATACGCGCTGCTCTGCCCCATCGGTCGCGGCGGTATGGGGATCGTCTATCTCGCGCGCCGGATCGGCGAGTCCGCCGGTGGCTCGACGCCCCGGCTGGTCGCGTTGAAATTGCTGGCGCCCCAGCGGGCCCGGAATGAGCCGCGGACGCTGTCGCGGTTTCAACGCGAGATGGAAATCGGGGCGAAGTTGCCGGCCCACCCGGCCTTGACGCGGGCGCTCGATTCCGGCGAAGCGGACGGCGTCCACTTCCTCGCCCTCGAGTACGTCGTCGGTCCCACGGTGAAACAGCGCGTGCAAGAAAGCGGGCCGATGACCGCGCCCGAAGCCGGCCGGCTCTTCGCCGACTTGGCGCGGGGGTTGCAGCAGGTCCACGCGGCGGGCTACATCCACCGCGACTTGAAGCCGTCGAACATCCTCGCGACGCCGAACGGCCGGGCCAAACTGCTCGACTTCGGCTTCGCCGTGCGGCGCGGGGAGATCCCCCCCGCCGATCCGGCGATTCTCGGCGGCCGGGGCTACACGCTCGGGACCATGGATTTCCTCCCCCCGGAGCAGGCGACCGACGCCGTGAGCGTCAGCGCCGAGACCGACATCTACTCCCTCGGGTGCAGCCTGTACTACGCCCTCAGCGGCACCGTCCCGTTCCCGTACGGCACGGCTCGGGAAAAGATCCGGCAGCATCGCGCGGACGCCGCGCCCCCGCTCGGCGAGTTCAATCCCGCGATCCCCGCCGGCTTGGTAAAGTTGGTGGAATGGATGATGGCAAAGCGCCCCGAGAATCGTCCGCCGTCGTGCCGGGTCGTCGCGGAGGAACTCGAGCGATTCGCGCTGCCGGCCCCCGTCGTCGCCACGCGGGCCAGCTTCGACGCGGCGTGGGAAACCGAGGTCTTGACGCGCGTCGAAGCGCGCTGGCGCACCCACCGCGACGCGGCGAAGGATTCCCCGTCCGCCGAAGAGTTGCCACTGCTCGAAAGCGCAACCGACGTCGACTCTCCCCCGCGTTTCTGGCTCTGGCTCGTGCTCGGGTTCATCCTGACGGTCGGGATCGGCTCGGGATTTCTCGGGGCCGTGGTGTACTTCGCGCGGAACCGATGAGCGAACCGACCCACTTCCAACGGTACCGCTTGGAGCGCCCCCTCGCCGGGGTGCCGGAGCCGATGGCGCTGCCGTTGGGATACGTGCCGGTGCCGTGGCGCGAGCACCTGTTGCAATTGCACGCCGACGTGAAGTACCAGAGTTTTCGCGACGACCACGACGGCCGCTTGTTCCCCAATTTGGCCGACCGCGCCGGTTGCCGCGAGTTGATGGCCGCGATCCGCGCGCGGGACGGATTTTGCCCCGGCGCAACTTGGCTGATCGCGGGGCCGGACGGCTACTGCGGGACCGTCCAAGGCGTGTTGGAACCCGGCGGCACCGGGGCGATTCAAAACCTCGGGATTATCCCCGAGCACCGGGGCCGGGGTTTGAGCCGGGCGCTCGTGATCCTCGCGCTCCGCGGGTTCGAACGGGCCGGCGCCCGCCGCTGCGCGCTCGAGGTCACCGCGGACAATCAGCGGGCCGTGGAACTCTACCGGAGCTGCGGATTCCGGCGGACCCGCGTCTTTTATCGGGCGCTGCCGACGGTTTTGCAACCGACCGGGCTATAATCTCCGGATATCCCTCGGCACGCTCTTCGGATCGGGAATCCTCCGTGACGCAACAGCTTTATCAACACGTTTTCCCCAACGGGCTCACCCTGCTGTTCGAACGGATGGACCACGTCCGCTCGGCCACGCTGTACTTCATGGCCCCGGCCGGGTTCACGTACGAACCGGACGACCGACTCGGCCTCGCGGGGATTTTGGCGGAGATGCTGACGCGCGGCGCCGGGGACCGGGATAGCAAAGCCCTGTCGCTCGCCCTCGACAACCTCGGCGTCGACCGCGGCGAATCGTGCGGGGCTTTCAACGTCACCCTCTCGGCGGGGACACTCGCGCGGAACCTCCCGGCGGCGCTCGCCCTCTACGCGGACATCATCCGCCGACCTTGGTTGCCCGATGACGAGCTCGAAGCCGCCCAGGAATTGTCGCTGCAAGACCTGCAAGGGCTGGACGATTCCCCGTCGGAAATCTGCCTGCTCGAACTCAAAAACCGCTTCTTCCCGCCGCCGTACAACCGCAATCAATACGGCACCCGCGCCGGGATCGAAGCGATCACCCCGAAAGGCGTCCGCGATTTTTACGCCGCGCGCTTCCGCCCGAACGGGTCGATTCTGTCGGTGGCGGGGAACTGCGATTGGGAAGAACTGAAAGCGTTGATCGGCGCGGCCTTCGGCGATTGGACCGGCACGCCCGACGCGGGAGCGACGCCTGGGCCGCACGCGCCGACGTCGCACCACATCCAGAAAGACACCCAGCAGATTCAGATCGCGCTCGCCTTCCCGAGCGCCCCCTTCGGCACGCCCGATTTCTACCCGGCCCGCGGGGCGATCAGCGTCCTCTCCGGCGGTATGAGCGCCCGCCTGTTCACCGAAGTCCGCGAGAAGCGCGGCCTCTGTTACTCCGTCAGCGCGAGTTACGACACGGTGAAAGACCGCGCCGCGGTCGTCTGCTACGCCGGCACCGGGGCCGACCGGGCGCAGCAGACCCTCGACGTGATGATCGGCGAACTCAAACGCTTGAAGGACGGCATCGAACTCGAAGAGGTCGACCGCGTCCGCGCCGGGTTGAAAACGTCGCTGATCATGCAGCAAGAATCGACCTCCTCGCGGGCCAGTTCGATGGCCACCGACTGGTTCTATTTGAAGCGAGTCCGCCGCATCGACGAAGTCCAAACCGCCATCGACGCCCTCACCCCCGCGAGCATCCTCGGCTACCTCGAACGCTTCCCGGCGAAAGATTTCACCGTCGTCACGCTCGGCCCGACCCCGTTGGTGACACCGGCTTGACAGCGACCGCCGTGGCCCGACCTTCCCCCAACACTCCGCGAACGCCCATGCCATTCCACACGCGACTGCTCCCCAACGGCCTGCAACTCATCGGCGAGACGATCCCCTCGTCCCGTTCCGTCTCCGTCGGTTTCTACGTGAAGACCGGCAGTCGCGACGAAAACGTGCCCGAGTCGGGGGTATCGCACTTCCTCGAACACATGCTGTTCAAGGGGACGCCCCGGCGCACCGCACTCGACGTGAACCGCGATTTCGACCGCATCGGCGCCTCGTACAACGCCTACACCAGCGAAGAAATCACGGCCTATTACGCCTCGGTGTTGCCCGAGTATTTGCCGACGGCCGTGGATATCCTCGCCGACATCTTGCGGCCGAGCCTGCGCGACGAAGACTTCGACACCGAGAAGAACGTCATCCTCGAAGAAATCAAAATGTACGACGACCAACCGGGGTCGATGGCGTGGGACAACGCCAAGCGCATTTACTACGGTGGCCACAGCCTCGGGAATTCGATCCTCGGTACGAACGCGAGCGTCACGGCCCTGACCCGCGATGCGATGCGCGAATACTTCGGCCGGCGCTACGTCGCGCCGAACATCCTCGTATCGGTCGCCGGGCAATTCGATTGGACCGCGTTCGCCGAACTGCTCGAGCGCGTCACCGCGACTTGGCCGGCGGGTGCAGCCGGTCGCAGCGGATTGATCGGGCACACCGGCCCCGGCGGCGTCCACGCCGTGGCCAAAGAGGGGCTGTCCCAAGAGCACGTCCTCTGTTTGGGGAGTTCCGTCCCGGCGGAGTCGCCGCTGCGCTACTCGGCGACGACGCTCGCCATCGCCATCGGCGACGATTCCGGCAGCCGGCTGCACTGGGAATTGGTCGATCCGGGCCTCGTCGAATCCGCGAGCTGCGGGGTCGACACGAGCCAAGCGTGCGGACTGCTCGGCACGAGCTTCAGTTGCGATCCCGAATCGGCCGCGGGCAATTTGGATATCGTCCGGAAGGTGTTGGGCGACGTGCGGAAGGCGAACATCTCGGCCGACGAACTCGCGCAGGCGAAGAACAAGATCGCCTCGCGGGTGGTGCGCTACAGCGAACGGCCGTCCGGCCGGATGCGGGCGCTCGCGGGGGCGTGGCTTTACAACGCCGAGTTCTCCGATCCGGACGTCGAACTCGCCCGCTATGACGCGGTGAGTTTGGGTTCCATCCGCGATTATTTAGACGCCCACCCCATCGACGAACTCACGGTCGTGGGCTACGGACCTTTGGCGGGGTTGGAGTGAAGTGATCCGGTGGCGACTGCGCAATCAAGAGTCTCACGCGCAGCCGCAAAGGCGCGGAGGAGCATGGGGAATTGGCTTCGGGTTTTCGTAGCGGCCCGTGACCCGCTCGATCCGGAGGGTGAATACCAATGTGGCGACACGTTTCTTAACGTGTCGGAAGGCCCGAGACTTTCCGACACGTTAAGAAACGTGTCGCCACACCGACGAAGCCCCCTCTGGGTCAAGCCGTTATGAAAACCCGAAGTTCGCTCCAAACACCGCATCCGCGGCTCAATGTTTTATTTTCGCCGTTCATCTCCGCGCCTTTGCGGCTCCGCGTAAGATCCTCTTCGCCCGTTCAATTCACGACCAACTTCGGCCGGGCCGCCCGCAGTCCTTCGATCCCCTTCGGCGTCGCCTTGGTGTCGCCGAAATTGACGGACTTCAACGCGGGCAAGCCTTGCACGACGGCCAGGGCGGCGTCGGTGAGTTTCGAGCATTTATAGAGGTTCAACTTCTCGAGGTTTTTCAAATCCTTGAGGTGCGCCAGTCCGGCGTCGGTGATGGCGGCCGAAGTCAAATCGAGTTTCTTCAAGCCGGTCAGACCCGCCAGTGACTTCATGGCTTCGTCGTTGACGTAGGCATAGGACAAGTCGAGTTCTTCCAAGCCCGTCATCCCGGCGATGCCGGGCATGGTGTCCGCCTCCACCGCGTCCATCCGGAGGAATTTCAATCCTTTCAACACGCCGATGCGTTTGGCCGTATCGAATTGGACCCGGCCGCTTTGGTAAATGTGCAAGTGGGCCAGTTTCTTGAGCCCGGCCAGCGGCGCCAAGCCGTCCCCTTCCATCCCGGCGCAGCGGTAGAACTTGAGCTTTTCCAAATCGGCGAAGGCGGCGAGGTGCTTCAATCCGGCGGCGGTCAGTTTCTCGCCTCCCACTTCCAGCACGCGCAAGCCCTTCAAGCGGGCCAAATCGGCCATGCCGGCGTCGGTGAGGGTTTCCCGGCCGACTTGAACCTCCTCCAATTTGACGAGCGCTTTTATGCAACCCAGTTCGAAATCGCCCAAGGTGTGGTTGTAGCCGAGGGAAAGCCGCCGCAATTCGGTCATCGCCGCGACGTGGGCGTAGCCGGCCGGGGTGATCGTCTTGCTGGAAACGCTCAGATCGCGCAGACGGATCAACCCCTTCAAATGGGCCAGCCCCGCGTCGGAGATGTTGCTGCCGACGTCGCCGCCGATCGACAACACCTCGAGCGATTTCATCCCGGCCAAGTGGGCCAGCCCCGCGTCGGTCACCTTCGCGCCGCTGAGGTGAAGGATTCGCAGCGCCGGGATTTTCGCCAAGTGCGGCAGGAAATCGTCGGTGACCGGCACGTTGCCCAAATGGATCGAATCGAGGTTCTTCAATCCGCTCAAATGGGCCACGCCGGCGGCGGTGAACGATGTTCGGTACGACATGTCGAGGGCGACGGGCATCGGTATCTTTTCGAGGGTGGCGCGGATCGTCGCGATCTCGGCGTCCGTCGGGTTGGCTTCGCCGTGACAGCGGACCCTGAACACCGGACGCTGCGGATCCGTATTGTCGATCGAGCCCCCGACCCCTTTCACCTTCCGTAATTCGGCCTCGGCCAAATCGGTCAGCAGCGACCCTTGCGGCGCGAACAGCTTCGGGAACGTCTTCTTCAATTCGTCGACGCCCCCGGCCGTCACTTTGGTATCCCGGAGCAGGACGGCTTGCAGCGACTTGAGTGCTTTCAACGCCGGCAAACCGGCGTCGGTCACGGCGCAGCCGTCGAGGGCGATTTGCTTCAGTGCGGTCATGTGCCCGAGTTTGCCCAGCCCGGCGTCGGTGATCTTGGTCTGCGAAAGGGCCAATATCTGCAGCGACTTGAGGGGCGCGAGGTGCTCCAACCCGGCGTCGGTGACGGCGGTGGGTACGGTCTTGCCCAACTCGACGTGCCCATCGAGATCGAGCCGGAGCAACCCTGGGAAATGCCGGAGCGATTTCAGGCCGTTGTCGGTCGTTTCGCAGTACGCCACGATGAGGGTTTCGAGTCGCTTCCACCCTTTGAACGCTTCGAGTCCCCGGCCGTCGATTTTCAGACCCGTCAGGCTGAGGATGGCAACTTTGGTCAACGGCGCGAGCGCGGCCAGGTCGGCGTCGCCGATGTCGGCGCGGATCAGTTTCCCCTTCGTGGTCCCGCCCAATACCAACTGCTCCAATTCCGTCAACTTGGCGATGTGCGGCAAAGCCGCCTTCGTCAAACGCGACGTTTCGACCGCCAATGTCCGGAGTTTCTTGCAGTCGACCAAGGGCTTCAAAATGGCGTCGGTGAAATTGCCGTTCTCGCCGCCGAGCATCAGCGCCACCAGATTCGGGCAACCCGCGAGGTGCCCGATCCCGACGGCCGTGACGGGCAGATCGATGAGTTTGACCATGACGAGGTTGGGGCACTTTTTCAAACTCGCGAGACCCGCGTCGGTGACTTTCGTCTCATCGAGCGTGACGGCGTAGGCGTTGGCGAGGCCTTCGAGGTGCTTCAATCCCGCATCGCCGATGGCGGTCCCGGTCAAGTCAATCATGAACGGAGTCGTGATTTCTTTCAGATAGGCCAAGTCGGCGTCGGTGATCCGCGACCGCGCCAACTTCAGGTTGAACAGCGGTTCGGTTTTCGTGCCGACCTCCAGGACGCTGCCGCCGAATCCCCAGGTCTTCTCGCGCGCTTTGCGCGAGGTCTCGGCTTCTTGGGCGACGGCGACGCCGGGGAACAATGCGATCAAAACGAGGAGCGCGCGCGGCATGATTGGTTCTCGGAGATTCGGTGAACGACTCGGGAATCTGAGCCATGGAATGACACCCGAAATCGGACGTAAGTCCTTGCGGCGCATAGGTCGTTCCGAAAGTCGGACGTCATTCCACGGTAGGGTGGGTGGGTTGACGCTGGAATGACGACTCCAAGAATCGTTGCTACTTCTCGATCTTCAACAGTACCGACTTCGCCGCGAACTCGCCGCCGGTTTTTTCGTTCTTCGATAAGACGACGAACGGCAC
>JANXTU010000541.1 GCA_025352235.1 Fimbriiglobus sp. | reverse complement strand
GGCCGTTATGATCCTGCGACTTTGTCTCGTGGCCGCACTCGCTTTCAGCGCCGGTGAAGCCTCCGCCCGCGAGAGATTCCGTTTCCGGAAACAACCCTGTCCTCAGCCGACGATCGTCTGTCCGGTCGCGCCGATGCCGGTGGTTCCGGTCGAACCCGCCGCGGTCGAGAAGACTTTCAAAATCGACTTCGACCGCGCGGAATGGTCCGCGGTCCTCAAGTGGTTCTCCAAAGAAACCGGCTTGATCCGCGTCGACAACGCGCCGATTCCCGGCACGCTCTCGTTGAAATCGGATGAGAAATACACCCTGCCACAATTGATCGATTTGCTGAACGAAGTCCTGGCCCGGAAAGAATGGATCATCATCCGCCGTGAGCGGACGTTCCTGCTCCACCGGGCCGATGAGAAAGTCCCCCCGGAGATCCTGTCGCAAATCTCGCCCGAAGAATTGTCGAATCGCGGCCGGAGCGAATTCGCCCAAGTGGTGATCCGATTGGATGAAGGCATCGTGGCCTCCGAAGTGGCCCCGCAGGCCCGAAAATTGCTCAGCGTCTTCGGAGACGCCACCGCATTTGGCACGAACCAGTTGATTGTCCGCGACAAGGCCAAGAACGTCCGGAATATACTCGTATTTTTACAGTATCAAGACGCCGGCCGACCCCCCGTCGTGCCGCTGTGGAAAAATTACTCTGTACCCGAGGGCGAGGCCGAAGCCTCGGCGAAGAAGATCCACGCCTCGCCGGAGTTCAACGGGCACAACGTCAAAACGCTCATCGTCGGCAATTTGAAAGTGCTGATCTACGCGACGCCGGTGGATCATCTTGCCATCGATATTTTCCTCAATGGCGTCAAGCCGACACCCGTGCCATGTCCGATGGTCATTGAGTGCCCCCGCCCGCGGTCAGCCCTTCCGAAATCTCCTGCGGCGAGGCCGGTAGGCTAGGTCAGCCCGCCGATCGGATCGGCGTGGTAGACGGAATGCGGCCGCCCTTCCGCGTCGGTCCAATGGGCGGTCTTCGGAATGCCCAGCGCGTCGTAAATTGTGGCGGCGAAATTCTCCGGCGACTGCGGATCCGTCGCGGGAAACGCTCCGTTTTTGTCCGTCGAACCGATCACCCGTCCGCCGCGAACCCCGCCGCCCGCGAGCAGGATCGACTGCGCGGCCCCCCAGTGATCGCGTCCCGGACCCGAGTAGCTCCCGGCCAGGGTACTGATTTTCGGAGTCCGCCCGAACTCGGAGGCCGCGACCACGAGCGTCGAATCGAGTAGCCCGCTCGCGGTCAAATCCTCCAGCAGCGCGCTCAGCGCCCGATCCGTCGGCGGAAAGAGTTTCCCTTTCAAGTGCGGGAAGGCGTTGCCGTGGGTGTCCCAGGTTTCGTTGTTGCCGAGGTTGACTTGCACGAGGTTCACCCCCGCCGCGACGAGCCGCGCCGCCGTCAGCAAGCTCCAACCGAACGCGTTGTCGCCGTAGCGCGCCAATTCGCCCGGCGTTGCGCGGCCCAAATCGAACGCGGTCCGCACGCGGGCGTCGGTCAATAGCGACACCGCATCCCCGCGTGCTTTGTCGAGCGACCCTCCGGCCCGGTCGAGCGACTCCCGTCGTCGATCCAGCCCTTTCAACAATTCCCGGCGACCGGCGAATCGCTCCGGAGCGACGCTGGCGGGCAGGGCCAAATCCGGGAGTTCGAACCGCTTCCGCGTGGCGGTGTAGGGTCGGCCCTGGTGGTCGAACTCGTACTGCGGGTATGCCCCGTAAGCTTTCGGCTCGAACCCGCTCGCTTCGAGGAACCACGGGTCGCGATTCCGACCCATGATCCCGGCGAATTGCCCCGGCAGCACGCGGCCCGTGTTGTGGACGATCCGATCCGGGAGCACGACCGCCGGCGGGAGGTTGTTCCGGACCGCCGTCACCGCCCCAGTGACCGACGCGACGCTCGGCCAATCCGACGATTTCGGCCGATTCGGATCGAACCCCGGCGGCAAGTCGGACCGCCCCGTCAACATCGCGTGGTGAGCGTCGGAGTGGTTGTTCGTCTTGTGGGTCAGCGAGCGCACCAGCGACCAACTCGCGCTGCGCTTCGCCAGCAGGGGCAGGTGTTCGCAGATGCGGATCCCCGGCGTCGCGGTCGCGATCGGCGCGAACTCCCCGCGGATGCCATCCGGGGCGTCCGGCTTCAAATCGAAACTGTCGTGCTGGGCCAACCCGCCCGACAGAAAGATGTAAATGACCGACTGCGCACGGGGTCGGAGCGCCGGCGCCGCGGCGCGCAGTTCTCGCAACTCGGCGAGGCCGAGCCCGAGGATGCCGACGGACCCCGCCCGGAGCGCGGCGCGGCGGTGGACAGTGGAATGGATTGACCCCATGGCTCGGCTCCGCGGTGTTTCTCGACCACACAGTACCGCATCCGACCGCTAGAATCCACAAGGCACCGTCGATTCCCGCAACCCCGGACGCCCCGCCCATGCCGTCTCTCCCCGAAACGATTCTGCAATTCGGCTCCGGCCGATTCTTGCGGGCCTTCGCCGACCTGTTCGTGTCGCAGGCGAACGCCGCGGGGCAAGCCGTCGGCAGAATCGTCGTCGTGCAATCGACCGGCGATGGCCGGGCGGGCGGATTGAACGCCCAAGGTGGCCGTTACCACGTCGTCGTGCGCGGCTTCGAAAACGGCGACGTGATCGACCGCGTTGAACTCTGCGAGAGCATTAGCCGGGCACTGCACGCGGGGTCGCAGTGGGACGAGGTGTTGAAGGTCGCTCGCTCGCCGGAGTTGCGCACGATCCTGTCGAACACGACCGAGGCCGGGTACCAGCTCGACGGCGACCTGCCGACGGACGCGGTTCCGAAGTCGTTCCCGGCGAAGTTGCTCGCGGTGCTGCGGGCACGCTGGAGCGCCGGGTTGCCGACGCCGACTGTGATCCCCTGCGAACTCATCGAAGGGAACGCCGGGCTTTTGAAGCGGGTAGTCCTCGACCTCGCCGCGGTCTGGAACGAACCGGCGGCGTTCTGCGAATGGCTTTTGAACGCGCCGTTCTTGCACACGCTCGTCGACCGCATCGTCACCGGCACCCCGGCCGACCACCCGCTGTTGTCGACCGATCCGATGGTCATCGTCGCCGAGCCGTTCGCCTTTTGGGCGCTCGAAGATCACCCGGATTCGCAATTCCATTTGCAGCATCCGGCGATCACCCGGACCGCGGATGTCGGGCCGTACTTCCTACGGAAGGTGCGGATCTTGAACGCGGCGCACACGGCGCTCTTGATCAAAGCCGTGCCGCGAGGCTTCACGATCGTCCGCGATGCGGTGAATGATCCGGAGCTCGGAGCGTGGCTGCAACGCTTGTTGAACGAAGAGATCGTGCCGACGTTGGAGGGCCGCGTCGAGGGGGCCCGGCGCTTCGCGGAGCAGACCGCGGAGCGGTTCAAGAACCCGTTCTTGGATCACAAATTCGCGGACATCGCGCTGCACCACGAATCGAAGATCCGGGTGCGGCTGATCCCCACAGCGACCGAATTCGCCGCGAAATTCGGACGCGAAGCCCCACTGCTGGCGGAGGTGATCCGCGCGGGGCTCGCACCCTTGGGCTAACGACTTCGCGTTGCCGGTGCCGGTGCGGAAAACCCAAAGGTAGGGCACGGCCGCGCGCACGATGGTCTTGCCATCTTTGTCGTAGGCCGGTTTCTCGCCGGGAATATTTTCGCCGTAGCGTCCGTCCGTGGCATCGCTCCAACTCTTGTCCAAGTTCGTGGCGACACCGGGATAGCACCGCTCTCCGCTGCTATCCCGATTTCCCCTTCGCCTGTATAATCGGCACGTCCGCAATCACCCACCGGAGCTTCGCATGCGCTCGTTTCTGATGACTTGTCTGGTCGTCGCCATCGCGGTCCCCACGGTCCGGGCCGATGACGACGCGGTCAAAACCGTCACCGCCGGGATCAAGGCCCACGGGGGCGAAGAGGCCCTCAAGAAGAACAAGGCCGGCGAATACCAGATGAAGGGGAGCCTCAGCGTTCTCGGGGCGGAGCTCGAAT
>JANXTU010000521.1 GCA_025352235.1 Fimbriiglobus sp. | reverse complement strand
AGACTCCATCAGATCCATAACTCGCTTCAGACCGGACACTGCCGAGCAGAGCCGGAAGTTGAGACAGAATCGGGGCTATTGACGGTAAGCTGGGCAGTTTCTCCACCCTCGTGGCATCGGCTTTCAGCCAGGGTGATCTAGGCCCTTGCTCCGGATCGACTTCCGCCGTAAAAATTGTCTCCGTAACACCGTCGTCGTTTGTAGGGGATCGCCGTGCGCGAAGTGACTTGTCCAGGTTGCGGTGAAATCCTCGGCGTGCCGAAGGAACTCGAAGGCGGAGCGATCCGCTGCGGGGTCTGCGAACGCGTGATCGACACGAGCCAATCGACCCCGGCTGCGCGCCCGCGGCGCTCCGAAAGCCGCGACGAAGAGCGCGCCGACGAACGCCGGCCGCGCGATTCCGACGACCGCCGCGACGACGATGCACCGCGGCCGCGCCGGCTCTCGCGCGAGGACGACGACTCCGATCGCCCCAAGAAAAAATCGGGCTGCGGCGTTTGGGTCTGGATCATCCTGATCTTCGGCGTCCTCGGCGTCGTCTGCTGTGGCGGGGGCGGACTTCTCGTGTACAAATTCTTCGGCGACCCGAAGTGGGAAAAGTTCACCCCCGCCGACGCACGCTGGAGCGTGGACATGCCCGGCCAGCCGAAAATGGAAACCAAACCTCTCGTGGGCGCCGTCGGGGACGCCACGTATTTCACCTCGCAGCGGATGTTCGGCCAAGAAGCCTACCTTGTCGGCTATGGCGATCTGGCGCAAGGCGAAGCCGGCTTCGTCAACGATTTCGTGATGAAGGAGAGCCTGGACGGCATTTTGAAAGGACCCATGAGCCCGAAAGAAGTCTCCCGGAAGGATTTGAACATGTCCGGGGTCGCCGCCAAAGAACTCGTCGTCGATGTCACCGATCCGCAAAACGGCAGCGGCCGGATGATCGTGCGCGTCCTCATCGCTGACAACCGGATTTACACGCTCATCGCCGTGAAAATGGGCAAGAGCGGCCAAAACCCCGAGTTGGCGGATAAGTTCTTCAACTCGTTCGTCCTCACGCCGAAAACGCCGCAGAAACCACCACGGAAGGGGCCGGGGCTCGAGTGATGGTCGTGTCCGCGAAGAATAGCGCCCCGGCGTTCGGGCACTGTGCCCGCATCGCGGCGGGCATTCCTTCGGTCGCCGTGGTCAGCAGTAGTTTGATCCCGTCCGGTCGATTCAGCAAACGCGGGCAGGTCACTCGCGGCGAACCGGGCGTCGCCCATTCTTCGATGGCTCCACCCGTCTTCAAATCGCAACGTACTGCGAACCCCGTTTCGGCAAACGCCGGGTTATAGAACGCAATGATGACAGTGCCACTACCGGCGTCGCACATCCCGTCGGGGAAGTCGGCCCGATCTCGCAGGTCGAGGGCGATGCCATCTTCGGTCAACGCCCGCGCCGCCGGGTCGAAGCGGTAGCGAGTCACGACTTTGCGCGGTGTGTCGATGTCGTACAGGATGCGCCCGTCGTCGGCGAAGACCTTGCCATTCGAGCAGGTCTGCCCGCCGGCGAGCACGGTCAACCGGTTGTCGGCGGGGGTGAACAGGTACAGATGGGCGATCGGTTCTTCGAATCGGGTATCTTTGGTCCCGAAGATCACCGAGCGCCCGTCCGGGGAGACTTCGGCGTCGTTGATAATGACGCGCGGGTCGGGGTCCGGTAGCATCGCCAACGGTCGCCAAAGGCCGATGGCGGTATCGTAAACGCCGACGACGTGGTCGATACCGAGCAACCACTGGCCGGGTCGATCCGTCGGCAGCGCGAACCCCGGCCGACCGGGGAGTTCGTGGACGGTGACCGATTCCGGATCGCCGAAGTCGGTTTGGTACAATTGCCCGGTGACCGACTCCGGCGACGTCTGGATGTTCACCCATACCACCGACTCGCCGACGACCTGCGGCCCTTCGGGCAAGTACCGCCCCTCCTCAGCCACGGGATCGAACCAAACGCGGGCCACGGTGCGGGGGATAGCCATTTCGCCTCCGAAAAAAGGATTAACCACAGAGGCACAGAGACGCAGAGAGACACGAAATCTTATCATCTCTGTGTCTCTCTCTGTCTGTGCCTCTGTGGTTAGAGCCTATTTCACAACAGTTTATTGAGTGCGATGAAGGCGCAGGCGAGGAAGACGAATCCGTCGAAGCGTTGGATGGATCGTTCGAAGCGGGTGACGGTGCGGCGGTAGCTGTGGAGCCAGGCGAAGGTGCGTTCGACCTTCCAG
>JANXTU010000496.1 GCA_025352235.1 Fimbriiglobus sp. | reverse complement strand
CGGAATTCGAGACCGACGGGACGACGGTGAACACGACCGAAGGCTGGAAGGAAGCCAAAATCGGCATCTTCGCCCAACGCGAGCGGGGCGAATCGGTGGAGACGGAGCGGCGGGCCGACCGAAAATTGCCGGCGCCGGCGGCTCGGTTCGCCTTCGCGCGGATTGCGGAGAGCGTCGACTTTGCACCGCAGTGGGGTTCAACGGCGACGCGGTTGGGCCTCGATCCGCTAGCCGGAACGATCGCTGTCTTGGCGGACGGCGCGGCCTGGATTTGGGCCCGGGCCGACGAGCAATTCCCCGGCTCGCCGCAGGTGCTGGACATCTTCCACGCCCTGAAATACGTGGGCGAAGGGGCGAAGTTGCTCTTCGGCGACGGAACGCCCGAAGCGAAAACGCACGCGGATCGAGGCCGGGATCTCCTGCTGGCCGACGGCTACGCCGGGGTCGAGACTTGGGTCGGCGAGATGCTTGCGGCCGAGCCGAAGGGCGACGGCGCGAGCTTGGGCAGGGTGTTGAATTACCTCAAGGATCACGAAGGGCGACTCAACTATGCGCTGCGACTGAAGCGGGGCCAATCGATCGGCACCGGGATGGTCGAGGGGGCGGCGAAGAACCTCATCGGCAAACGGCTCAAAGCCAACAACGCCCGTTGGTGCATGGGTCTGGCAAATCTTTCTGGCAGTCGGCAAAAGCTGCACTTTCTGCGGTTGGTGCGACCTCACCCCGGCCCCCTCTCCGCTTCGGAGAGGGGGCCGGGGGGTGAGGTCTGAGTTGGAATTTCAAGCGGTTCAAGTCCTGCCAGAAAGTTTTGCCACACCAAATCCGCAAACCGGCGGCCGTTATCCCTTGAACGGGGGGCGTGCCATCTTGTAACGTAGTGCTGTTGCTTCCGATCGAACGAGACTCCGCTATGTCAGTCGGGCCGGATCAAGTGTGCGGGGTCGTGGCCCGGACGCGCCACAAGATGATGCAGGTCGAACTCCGCGAGGCTGCGGCGCGGGGGGCGAAGTTCCTCGAAGTCCGCATCGACTTCCTCACGAAGGCCGTCGATTTCAAACGGTTGCTGCCGTTCAAAGGGTGCCCGTGGCTGGCGACGTTCCGGCGGCCCGTCGATGGCGGCCGTTGGCCGGGCACCGAACCGGAACGGCAGACGCTGCTCCGGCAGGCCATCGTTTCGGGGGCGTTCGAGTGGATCGACCTCGAGACCGACATCGCCGATGGCATCCGCCGATTCGGGCCGGTGAAGCGCGTCGTCAGCTACCACAACACGACCGCCACGCCGGAGAATTTGGACGACATCTACGACGCGATGCTGAAGCAGGATGCGGACGTTTACAAGATCGCGGTGATGCCGACGAAGCCGGACGACCTCCGCCGCATCGTCGAACTCCAGAAGCGGGCGACGAAGCCGACGATCGCCTTCGGCATGGGGGAATTCGGGTTCGTGACGCGGTTCACGTCGCTGAAATTCGGGGCACCGTGGATTTACGCGGCCTTCAACAAAGAGCGCGGCATCGCACCCGGTCTGCCGTCGATGGACGACTTCCGCACGACCTACCCCGTGAAGGCCATCGGGCCGAATACGAAGTTTTTCGCGCTCCTCGGCGATCCGGTCGGGCACAGTTTCAGCCCGATCCTGCACAACCACATGTTCCGGCGCAAGAAGGTCGACGCGGTGTACGTGCCGTTCCGCGTGCCGGAGGGCCAACTGCCCGAAGCGCTCGACGCGATGAACGCCGTGCCGATCAGCGGCTACAGCGTGACGATCCCGCACAAGGAAGCCGCGGCGGTGCGGGCGAAGGAGTCCGACCCGATGGCGCGGATCGTCGGGGCGGCGAACACCTTGCAGCACCGGGCCGACGGGACGTTCTTCGCGGCGAATACGGACTACCCCGCCGCGGTCGAATCGCTGCGAACGCACCTCGACGCGAAGGCGCTGGCGGAAGGGGTGAAGCCCCCGGAGTTCTCTCAATTGTTCGTGCTTGTGCTCGGCGCCGGCGGCGCGGCGCGGGCCGTGATCGCGGCCCTGATGCGGGCGGGGGCGCACGTCACGATCTCGTCGCGCACCGCGGAGCGGGCCGACAATCTCGCCGAAGAACTCGGCTGCAAATCGTGCGATTGGGCCGCGCGGCACAACGTCCCCCAGTGCGACATCGTCGTCAACTGCACGCCGGTGGGGATGCACCCGAAGGTCGACGAGTCGCCGCTGCACGCGAGTTTCTTGAAGCCGGGGCTGGTGGTATTCGACACCGTCTACAACCCGGAGCACACGCTGTTGATCCGCGACGCCGAGAGCCGGGGCTGCAGCATCGTCACGGGCGTCGACATGTTCATCCGCCAAGCCGCGAAGCAATTCGAACTCTTCACGGGCATCACCCCGCCACTGGAAGAGATGCGGGAATTGCTCCGCAACGCGATGTCGCCGTTGACCAAGGCGATGGCAGAAGAAACCGAGAAAAGCGGCGGCATGGGCGACGACGAGGCCGGGGCGTGACGGGGAACCTCTACCTCGTGGGCTACCGGGGCACCGGCAAATCGACCGTCGGCCGATTGCTGGCGGACGCCTTGGATCGGCCGTTCGTCGATTTGGATGAACGGATCGAAGCCGACGCGGGGCGGAACATCGCGGCGATTTTTGTGGACGAAGGGGAAGCCGGATTCCGGGATCGGGAGACGGCGGCGTTGAGGGCGGCCGCGGGGATGAATTCCATCGTCGCCACCGGGGGTGGCGTCGTCCTCCGCGAGGAGAATCGCCGGGTTCTGAAGTCGACCGGGTTCGTCGTCTGGCTGCAGGCCCCGGCCGCGATTCTCTGGGAGCGCATCCGGGCCGATACCCTCACCGCCGCGCGGCGGCCGAACCTCACCTCCGGGGGCCTCGCGGAAATCGTCGAACTTTTGGCCGTGCGGGAGCGTTTCTACCGGGAGGTCGCCGACGCCGTCGTCGACGCCGGCGCTGCGTCGCCGGAAGCGGTGACGGACGCTATCTTGAACTGTATTCGTTCTTCTCCCTCCGACTGAATCGATCCCGACATGGAGTGGTGGTTTCACGCCCCGATGGCCTTTTGCTGCCTCTGGGTCTTCGCCCTCGGCCTCGGCGTCGGCAGTTTTCTCAACGTCCTCATCGCCCGGTTGCCCTACGAAAAGAGCGTCATCTGGCCGAGTTCGCGCTGCTTCGTCTGCTTCCAGAAGATCGGTTTGCTCGATAATTTGCCGATCATCGGTTACCTCCGGCTTCGCGGTCGGTGTCGCCAATGCGGGGCGGCGTTCTCCTCCAAATACCTCTGGGTCGAACTCGGCACCGGCTTCGCGTTCCTCGCGCTGTATTTCGTCGAGATCGTCCTCCAAGCGAAGGACGGACCCGAGGCCAACGGAATGTTGTTCCTCCCGTGGCACAACACGCCCGGTTTGAGGTTCCCGTACGTCGGCAATTCCGCGCTCCCCCCGTGGCAGACGTGGGTCTTCTTCGCCTTCCACGCCGTGTTGCTCGCCGCGCTGATTGCGGCCTCGATGATCGACTTGAAACACCGGCAGATCCCCGCGCAGATCACGTATTTGGCGACGTTCGTCGGCTTGGTCGCCTCCACCGCCTTCCCCTGGCCGTGGCCGAACGACTTGACCAGCCTCGGGGCGCTGCCGACCGACGGCCGGTCGTGGATTCTGCCGGAGGTCGAAGGAAAGATTCCGGAGGGCCTTTCGGTCTGGCCCTTCTGGGGTCCGATCCCGAGTTGGGCCGCGGCGGGCAGTTGGAAACTCGGCCTGCTCAACGGCCTGATCGGCGCCGCCGTCGGCATGGCCATCGGCCGGGGGATCAAACTGGTGTTCGAACTCGGCATGGGCAAAGAAGCCCTCGGATTGGGCGACGCCGACTTGCTGATGATGGCCGGGAGTTTCCTCGGCTGGCAGGCGATCGCACTGGCGCTGCCCGTCGGGGCGATGCTGACCCTGTGCGTCGTGTTGCCGATGATGGCCTACAAACTGGCCCGCGGCCGGAAGGTCGAGACGCAACTCCCCTTCGGCCCCGGCATCGCCGCGGGCATCGTCACCTGCTGGTTCGGCTGGCCTTGGCTCGGCCGATTGGTCCAAGGCGTCTTCTTCGACCTGTACGTCCTCGGCTTCGTGATCCTGCTGATGGGCGGCGGCATGTTGATCGCGGGCCTGCTCCTCCGCCGGGGGAAATCGGCATGATCGGAACCGACGAAGTGGCCATCGTCGATTACGGCATGGCGAATCTGCGCAGCGTGCAGAAAGCCTTCGAGAAGGTCGGTACCGCGGCGATCATCACGTCCGATCCGGAGCGAGTGCGGCGCGCCGGCAAGGTCGTACTGCCCGGCGTCGGGGCGTTCCAAGATGCCATCGCGAAGCTGCGGGAATCGGGCCTCGCCGAAGCGGTGATCGAGCAGATTCAAACGGGCCGGCCGTTCCTCGGCATCTGCCTCGGGATGCATATGCTCTTCACGCGCAGTCGGGAAGACGGCGACTTCGCGGGCTTGAATTTGTTTCCCGGCGAAGTGGTGCGCTTCACTCCGCAACCGGGGTTGAAGATCCCGCACATGGGCTGGAACACCCTGAACCTGCGCATGCCGGACTGCCCGCTCTTCCGGGGGATGCCCGCGGATGCGGCCTTCTACTTCGTCCACAGTTACTACGCCCAGCCGGCGGAATCGAATCTGACGTCCGCCGAGGCCGATTACCCCGGCCCCTTTTGCGCGGCCCTCTGGCGAGACAACGTGTACGCCACGCAGTTCCACCCAGAGAAGAGCCAAGCGATGGGGCAATTGTTACTGCGAAACTTCGCCGGGTTGTGAGGGGTATTGTCGGGCTGAAGAAGGTTGCCGCAGAGTGTGAAGAAATAATCGAACCCGGCCGACGAACCCCAAGAAGACCCACTTCCAGGAGCCCCCGATGCGTACTCTCAGTTTGCTCGCCCTGCTGACCCTCGGCCTGCCCGCGTTCGCCGCGGACGAGGTCTACGACCTCCGCGGTCCCGCCCCGGTCAAGGGGCTGACCGTGTTGCGCATCACCAAGATGAAGATCAAAGACGCCGATGTCACGGTCTCCGTCATGGGTCAGAAGATCGAACTGAAACAGAACCTCGATATCGTCAACGAAGACGAAGACGAGGTGCTGGAAGTCAAAGGCCGCGACATCGTGAAGATGAAGTCGAAGATCGTCAAAGATACCGTCAACACCGTCTCGGACATCAACGGCAACGAGATGAAAGAAGACAAAACGGGCGAACTGCAAGGCGAAACGATCGTCACCGAGAAGGGCAAAGACGGCAAGTGGAAGCACTCCCTGCTCGACGGCAAACCGACCGACGAGCAGAAAAAAGACCTCGACAAACGCGACGGGCCGGAGAACGACGACGACATCTTCCCCGAAGAGAAGGTCAAGGTCGGCCACACCTGGACGGTCGACGCCGCGAAGATCAAGAGCCTCACGGGTTCATCGTTCACCGACGTGACGGGCAAGATGAAGCAGAAGTTCGTGAAGTTGGAATCCCTCGACGGCGAGGAATGCGCGGTGATCGAAACCACCGGCACGTTCAAAGGCAAAATGAAAGACGACAACGGCACCCCGGACGTCGAGATGACCGTCCGCGCCAAGGGCTGGCGGAACTTGAAGACGGGCATCGAAGTGAAGGGCGAAATCACGGGCAAGATCAAGGTCGAAGGGACGATCAAGATGGGCGACAACGAAATCGAAATGAAGCTCGTCGGCAAAGTCGAAGGGACGAGCAGCGCGAAGAAGAAGTAAATTCGGAGAGGTGAACTATGGATGCGCTCCCTTGGTACCGGATCGCCGCGACACCGGCGGTCCTCGTCTTATTGGCCGCATTCTCAATTTGGCGACCGAGTGTCCGGCTCCGCGCAGCGCTACTCGGTGCCACGGTGATGTCGGCATTCAGCGTCCTGATGGATCAGGTCAGCACCCGCCTTTGCCTAGAGTACTTCACGGTGCTACACAACCCGATCCCCGGACTGACCGACCCCACGCTCTTGGGTGTGGTTTGGGGCGTGTTAGGTGGGGCCGGCGGAGGGCTGGCCCTTGGATACGCCGCCGGGATCGCGTCGACCGTCGGCAAACAACCACCAATGGCGGTGCGCGATCTGGTTCGCCCAATGCTGGTTGCGGTCGCCTGTGTTGCGGGTGCCGTCGCACTGACCGGTACGATTGTCTGGTTTAACGCCAGCGGACTTAAAGTCCAACTCGACCCCGAGCTCGGCCCACCAATCCCGCCCGAACGGCAGATCGCTGCGTTGACAGTCGCCTGCTACCACATGATGGCTTACGGATCGGCCGTCCTCGCCAGCGTCTGTCTCTGTATCTGGATCAGCCGGGAGCGAGGGCGTCGCTAGATCACCCTGGCTGAAAGCCGATGCCACGAGGGTGGAGAAACTGCCCAGCTTACCGTCAATAGCCCCGATTCTGTCTCAACTTCCGGCTCTGCTCGGCAGTGTCCGGTCTGAAGCGAGTTATGGATCTGATGGAGTCT
>JANXTU010000455.1 GCA_025352235.1 Fimbriiglobus sp. | reverse complement strand
CCAGACGTCGATCCAACTCCAAACGACGCGGGTGTACTTTGGGGGTACACGAAACTGGTTCACCTGTCCCTTGCGACGCAACGGTGTGCCGTGCGACCGCCGTTGCGGGAAACTCTACCTCTACCCCGGCCTGAGGTATTTTGGGTGCCGACATTGCCTGGATCTGACCTACCGGAGTTCCCGCGAGGCGCATCAGTTCGAGCGGGCGTGTGCAAGCATGGGTTTTGATACCGAACAGACGCGACTACTGGCTGAGCGGTTTCGACGAGTGAAGCGAAAAAAACAGACTGGGTTGACCGCTTCGATGAGGTGCCTTTCGGTTAAGTCTGTGTGGCGATCGAGGGCCTTCCAATCCTAGTTTGGCAAGCACATCCGTCCGGGCGGACAGCGGCCGGTGATTCACTTCTTGGCGATCCGGTAGACGTGAACTTCGGCCTTGCCAATGTCGCCGGTGAGCGTTCCATCGACGAGTTTCAAGCCGTTCGGGCGATCTCGAAAGACCGTCTGCGCTTTCCCGGCCAGTCCCTTCGGCAACACGATCGACACCGGCTTCGATTCATTTTCGGAAAGGTTGGCGACCACGACGAGTCCATCCGATTCGCCGATCCACATCGAAGCGGTGATGTCGCCACTGTCGGTCAGCTTTTTTCGTTTCCCGTCGAGCAGATAAGGGGCGAGTGTCTTCAGTTCCGTCGCCATCGCACCGCATTCGATCCAGAGATCTTTGCTGTCGGGCAAATACCACTCTTCCCACGCCGGTTTCCCTTCGGCCTTCTTCTTCGCCCGCACGGCCGGGGAATCAACCATGTGATAGATCGACCAAGGCATCACACCCTTGGCGCCGTTGATGAGGCCGACGTAACAGAGGTTCCGGTACTCGGCGGGAGTGGGCACCCGGCCACCGGGCCACGTGAACGATTGAGGCAAGATCCAGTATGGGCGATTAGCGTTCGACGCCAACTCGGCGACGAGGGCCATCTGCGTCTCGGTCGCTTTCAGGCTCGGGTCGGCCGCTTTCGGATTCGCCACCGGGTACATCTCCCAGCCGACGAAGTCCGAGCATTCGAAGAACTCCGCATGGGGCATGAGCACATCCCGGCTCTGTGTGCCGAGCGGGATGTACGTCAACCGGTGGGGGACGATCTCCTTGACGAGCTTGTTCATTTTGGTCAGGTGTTTGACAGTGCTGAGCGTGTTGGCGTCGTCGAAGAGAGTCCACGCGATGATCGCCGGGTGATCCTTGAACTTCTTTACGCGTTCCAACTTGGCTTCGGTTTCGGTGTGCCCGGCGACGACCCAGAGGCCGAGTTCAGCGGCTTTGTCCAAGAACCGGGTATCGTCATCCCACGGTCCTTGGATATGGACGACCGTACCGCCGATCATGCCGATCTGTTCGACGCACTTCAGCCGGATGTCGCCGGAGTGCCCCGTGGAGATGTAGAAGCCGTAAGGCATCACCGATTTGCCGTTGACCAGCAGCGCGCCGTCCTTGCGGAACGATGAGGTCATCGGCTTCGGCTCGGCGGCGAGAACGTGGCCCGCCACTAGTCCAAGCCCGATGACCGCAGCAATACGTAATAGCATGGGGAGTCTCCAAGTAATCGATGATCGGTCACACCTTTGGTAGTTCACCGAAGGCTTTATCCATCTCCAATATCACTGCATAGAGCCGCACGGGGTTCGGCGCGCATCCAGACACGGCGGCGCGGCTTAAGTGGTCTGTTTCACAAATGATGTCGTGGTTTCGGCGTAGCTTCGCTAAAAGGTGGTGAATCCCTTCAATTCAGGTGGCCGCCGGTGCGAGGTCCGAAGCCGACGCGTTGTACCTTCCCGGACGATTTCTTGCAAGAGGCCCTACCCCGGCCTGCGGTACTTCGGCTGCCGATATTGTCTGGATCTGACCTACCGCAGTACCCGAGAATCGCATCAGTTCGAGCGGGCGTGTGCAAGCATGGGGTTCGGGGCCAAAGAAGCCCGGCTATTGTCTAGGCCGTGTTGAGTGAAGTCCAGCCACCAATCGTTCTTATTTCAGCCAGAGCGTGATTGCGGCGAACAGCACCATCCCCAAGAAGTTCCGCGATGTCTTCTCGTACCGCGTCGCCACCCGCCGGAACTGCTTCAGCCG
>JANXTU010000452.1 GCA_025352235.1 Fimbriiglobus sp. | reverse complement strand
TGGGTGACGGGCGAGATTCTGGTTAGACGTCGCGTATATCGACCAGCTGCTGATGACATGGAGGCCGGATTGTATGGGGCGGGAACCCTGGCCATCGCGCTGTGGAGCGGGTTCATCGGCGTCAGGCGTTGGAGACGGGGCGGCTGAGTCCGACTCCCCCAGCCGTCAACAAAGCCGCCTTTTCCACTCACATTGTCGGGGACAAACGAGAAAAGGCCTTCTTGATCACCGACTCACCGCAGGCCGGGTTCGACAGTGTGCTGAAAGAAGCCAAGGTGCCCTTGCCCGAGCAGACAAAGGAGTAGCGCAGCCGCAGCAGCAGACCGGGCCGCATTACGGTTATTCGAGATATTACGTCCAGCCGAGCGGCCCGGCTGCTGAGTTGGGTGCGTTCGGCAGGAATGACGGGTGGCTGGCCGGGAAATGGCTTGCGGGGGGTATGCTCGCGGGAGCAACCGAGTGCGGCACTCGAGTCTGCGGGGCGGCATCCCCGGCTGTGATTGGCTCGACGTGGGCGGGGGCACGACATATTCCCCCAGAACCCTGGGTTGGCACGCGAACTCGCCTCCCACTGCAGGCAGGTGACGGCCGTCGATCCGAGCGAGAATGTTCTCCGGAACGGCTTCTGTGGCCAGGCTGCGGGGGCAACGGGAGGCGATGCTCGGCCGCGTTGCCGACGCCATCGCTCCGCCAAAGCGACCTGCGGACGACGTACTGGGCAACCCGACTCCCCCAAACGACTTGAGCCCGCCAGAAAGATTTGCCAGACCCAATCGAAGCGACTTCGGCATTGGGGGGTTCTCGCGACCGCGTGGGATCGCTAGATTGACGAGCACCAACGGAATTGAATCCAGACCTTTCGGAGGGCGGGCCATGGCATCGACCAAGATGATCGACATCCGGCGGGGCATGGTGCTGAGCATGAACGGCCAGCTCATGTACTGTCTCGAGCGCGACTTGAACACGCCGGGGAACTGGCGTGCGATCCTGTATTTGAAACTCAAGAATTTGAAGACCGGGACCATCGTCGACGAACGCGTCCATCCGGACGACAAAGTCGACGTGGTCTACCTCGACACCCGACCTTGCACCTACTCGTACAAGGATGGGGACGAATACGTCTTCATGGATTCGGAGACGTTCGAGCAGGTCTCGCTCAACGAGCAAATGGTCGGCGCGCAGATGCCCTACCTGCGCGAAAACGATTCGGTCACGATCACCTTCTACGACGGCCGGGCGCTCGGGATGGATCTGCCGCAGACGGTGACGCTGCGGGTCAGCGAAACCGAACCGGGCATCAAAGGGGCGACGGCTGCGGCGCAGCAGAAATCCGCCACGCTCGAAACCGGCCTCAAAGTCATGGTGCCTTCGTTCATCGCCGAAGGCGAAATGATCGTCATCCAAACGGAAGACGGCAAGTATTTGAAACGGCATAAGGAGTAGCACCGATGGCCACGGTGATGATCTGAGACCCCGCGGCGGCGGTGGTGGCCATGAAATCGTGGTTCCCCTCGGCCGCTGCGCATGAAGCTCCTCGCCGACGAGAATCTCGATCAGCGGATCGGCTCGGACGTGGTGGCCGCCGGATCGATTGGACGTTCTAGGGACACGGAGATTCGCTGGATTTGCGAATCGGTCGCAAGCGCAATCCCTGAAGCCGTTTACGACGTCTCGCTTGAAAGCAAATTTCGCTGTTCTCCTTGAAGAAACGCACTCCCCCCGTACATTATCAGCTACTTGATTTACACACTCGTCTGCGGCCGTTCGGCCTCGGGTGGGCGGCTTCCGTCCATCCGCCGGGGTAACTCCATGTCCGCATTGAAGATCCGTCGCATCGACCTCTCGGCTTCCAACGCCACGTCGCAGTTGAAAAAGCTCCGCGATCAATTCCGGCTCGAGTCGGAAATCGTTTCACCCGCTTCCAAAAAACTGACCCAAGCCGTTTTCGGCGAAGTGCTGACCCCGGCCCAGGTCGTCGAACGCATTTGCGTTAGCGTCCGCGATCAGGGCGTTTCGGCCCTCCTGAAATACACCGAGCAATTCGACAAGGTCAAGCTGAAGGCGGACGCGCTGCGCGTGCCGCAGGCCGAACTCGCGGCCGCGCACGCCGCCGCCGACCCGGCGATGCTCGACGCGATCCGCCGCATCCGGTACAACATCGATTCGTTCCAAAACGGCTTGCTCCACCGCGACGCCGAGCTGCGCCTCTCCGGTTCCCACGAAATTCACCTCCGCTATCGGCCGTTGAAACGTGTCGGCGTCTATTGTCCGGGCGGCGCCGCGGCATACCCCTCGACCCTGCTGATGACCGTCTGCCCGGCCCGCGCCGCCGGGGTCGAAGACATCGCCGTCGCCCTGCCGCCGAATGACACGGGCGCCTACAGCCCGGTCATGCTGGCGACCTGCCACGAGTTCGGCATCACCGAGGTCTACCGCATGGGCGGGGCGCAGGCGATCGCCGCGTTCGCGTATGGCGTCGAAGGGATCCCCGCCGTCGATATGGTCTGCGGGCCCGGCAACCAGTACGTCGCGCTCGCCAAGAAGTTCGTGTTCGGCCAATGTGCCATCGATTGCCTCGCGGGGCCGAGCGAAATCGTGGTGGTCGCCGACGACTCCGCCCACCCGCATTACGTCGCCCTCGATTTGATCGCTCAGGCCGAGCATTCCCCCGGCGTCGCCGTACTGGTGACGTGGTACGACCCGCTGATCGAAGAGGTCAACGCCGCGCTCGAAAAGCGGTTGTTGAAAGCCGGCCGCGCCGACCTCGTCCGGGAGAGTTTGGAGCGATACGGGGCGTTCGTGAAATGCGCGAACAAGCACGAGGCGATCGATTTGGTGAACACGCTGGCCCCGGAGCACTTGCACATCCAGACCCGCGACATCGACGCGTTCTCGGAAGAGATCGTGAACGCCGGGGCGATCTTCCTCGGGCCGTTCACCCCGGTGGCGCTGGGCGACTATGCTGCGGGACCGTCGCACGTCCTCCCGACCGGCGGCACGGCCCGCTTCGCCAGCGGGTTGAACGCGAACGATTTTCGCAGGCGCACGAGTGTCCTGCGGTTCACGAAGAACGGAATGCGGGATATGTCCGACGACGTGGTGACGCTGGCGAACATTGAAGGTTTGGTCGGCCACGCCGCGAGCATCGAGATGCGCGCCAACGACAACGGCCCGGCCGCACGGCCGAAACCGAAGCCCGAAAAAGCCGGTGCCGCGACGCCGGCCCCTCTCAAAAAGTAGCAGGACCCAACACGCCTTCCCCGGGAGGCGTGAGCAACTTCTCACACAAACTGCCTTGCCTTCGCCCCTTCTGCCTGTTAAAGTTCTATGAGCGGCACTCCCAATTTTGGGAACCGTCTTTTTCCTAGTTCTCTCTTCTCCGAGGTGGTTATGACCGTCTCTCTCTCCCGTAGTCGGCGTGGATTCACGCTGATTGAATTGTTGGTCGTCATCGCGATCATCGC
>JANXTU010000358.1 GCA_025352235.1 Fimbriiglobus sp. | reverse complement strand
TGCGGGCAACCCGTTCGGCGAGCTACCGCTCGACAAGATGAAGATCGACGACGCCAAGCCAATCGCCGTCTTCAACGCGGACACGGAACTGGCGTTCTTCCGGGCCTGCTGCGACTGGGCGTTCCCCCTCCATTTCACGCTCGCGAAAACGGGGCTGCGCGTCGGCGAACTCGTCCATCTCCTGATCGAAGATTTGGATCTGGACGGCGGGTGGCTGCACGTCCGCAATAAGGTCGAACTCGGCTGGCGCATCAAGACGGGTCAAGAGCGGGTCGTCCCGCTCGTGGCCGAAGCGGTCGGGGTGATCCGGGCCGTCCTCGGTCGGAGGACCTCTGGCCCGGTGTTCCTCCGCGAGAAGCTCCTGGTTCGTAAGCCGTTGATCGTCGGGGATCGTCGGGAACTGGAGCGTGTCCTCCGCGAGCGCCGCGCGGCCGGAGGCCGGGCGCTGACGCGGACCGAGGAGGCATCGCTCGCCAAGAAGCTCTGGTGGGAGGCGGGGGCGGTGAAGCCGGATCAACTCCGGCTGTCGTTCGTGCGGTCTACGACTGCGATCGGGCATCCGGAATCCACCTGCCCGAAGAGTTGGCGGCATACCTATGCGACCTTGCTGCAGGACGCCAACGTCGATCCCCTGATCCGGCAGCAGGTGATGGGGCACAAGCCGTCGCTCGGGGGCGGTTTGGGAATGACGGCGAACTACACCCACACGCGGCCCGAGACGCGTCAGGAGCAGATCGAGGCGGCGCTGCGGCGTTGGCCCGCATCGCTGGCGTACGCCATAGCGCGCTCCGGAGCGACGTGATCGCATCCGAATGATCGGCCCGGCGGAGGAAGTCTCCCGTTTGGCTTCCGCGGCGATCGCCGCGTTGTCGTTCGTGATCCAATAGTCGCCCACTGAATTGCTTGGATCCGCAAAGCCCTCGGATCGCGAGGCCCACCGGACGCGGACTTCCGACCTATTCTGGAGCCTCACTTGGGCCTGGATGGTCGGGCCCAAGTGCGGCACCGGAAGGTCGGCGACGAGGTGCCCGACCTGCCCGAGCGGTACCGGGGCAACTCGGACCACGGTCGCCCCACGCTCAACGGCCAGACCAACGATTTCGCCCGCCTGGTGGCCGACTACTTGACCCCGAGCGGGACCGGTCCGAACGCGGCGGGGGCCGGCGGAGGAGCCGGGGCGGCCGAGTTGATCCGCTCGTCCCCGTCCAACCACTCGACAACTCCCCCATACCACTTCGGCCGGTCGGTACACCCGGCATCCCAACCCCGCTCAACTGGGTGTTCGGTCAGTGGCAGAAGGGGGTCTGCGAGAAGGTTGACGCCAGTTGCGGCCAAACGGGCTCCGAGGCTCGCGTCCGCCCCGCCAAGTTCCGTTGCCACCGCCAGGACGACTTCGCGAAACGTGCGGGACGGGAACGCCTGGGGGAGCAACCGGTCCAGGTAAAGCATCACATCAAGTCGGCCGAGCGACTGCCCCCAGCGGTGGACTGAAAGGGCTGTGTCACTATCCGGCTCGGCCTGTAGGCTGCCGACCAGCGGAACGCAAAACAGCCCCCGCCGGTTCTCGTCGCGGGCGTGGCAGGCGTGCTGGTACTGGGCGAGGAACCGGGTCCAGACTGGCCACCGCCCAGCGTCGAGGTTGTCCACCCACATCACGTCGCCGTCTGGAACCGCAACGGCAAGTGCGGCGGGGCCCGGCAGCTGACCCAGTGGTGGATAGCACCGCAGGTTCTCGTGCAACGTGGCGGCCAGGTCGGCCGGAGTTTCGGCGGGAAGGGTGGACGCATCCACCGGCCTCCACCGCCAGAGGTCGTTCGTCCGAACCAGTTGTTCGACCGCGTCCCGAACGCCGTGGGCGGCATGGAGAGGGAATCGGAGGAGGACGTTCCGCCCATTCCGCAGATCCGCGACCGCAGACGCGACGAACCGCCCCGGGCCTGGGAGATTCCACCATTGGGTGTCCACGGGATTACTCCCCACTGTCGGCGGCGAGGTAAGCCCGGATGATCGGGTCAACGGTCCACCTCTCGCCGTTCTCGTCGTCGGCCCGGTGGATGTACGCGAACCGGTCGGCCCAGACGAGCGTCCGTCGGACGGCCGCGCTTCCGACTAGCACTTCCAGTTCGGCCGGTCGGATCGCCTCGCCGTATGCCGCCATCTCCGCCAGTACGTTTCGGGCTTCGGCCTGGATGTCCCAGCACCCGGCCCACCGCGGGTCGCCGGGCCACCGGGCACAGACGGCGTCGAGGGCGGCGGGCCACGCCGGCGGGTTGTCCCGGCAGCCTGGCGGAACGCAACACCGGTCTCGGCAGCTGAAGGGAGACCCCGCATGAACTCGACGGACCCGAGGGGATTGATCCTACTCATCGAAGAGGCGCAACACGCATTGACGCGGGTCACGGCGGACAACCGCGCCGCAATCGACGGGGCCGCTGGTACCCAGCGACTCATGAGCGAACATGTCTCTCGGCTTCACCAGCGGCTCGGGGCGCTCGCGGAACTCGTGGAACACGACAGCCGTCTCTCCGCCGCCTTGTCGCGGGATGTGGAAACGGCGAGGATCCAGGTGGACGAGGCTCATCACAAAGCCGCTCACGTGGAATCCTTCGCCAAGCAAACGCTTCTGCGAACTGAACGCGCACAAGCGCACTGGGAATACGAGGTCGACCGAGCCACAAAACGAGTTGCAATGGCGGAAGCGTGGGTCGCCCGAGCCGCCGCCCGCGTGCGAAATGCCGAAACGTGGGTGTCAGGGGCAACCGCCGAGCGAAATGCGGCGCGGAACTCAGTGGAAGCGGCCGAAGCACACGTCGGCACTTGCGAGCATCGTCTTGCGAGGGCACACTCATCCCTTCAAGATGCCGAGACGGCGCTAGCCCAATGCGAGTCGTCGGTCAGCTACCGAACTGACTCCCATGGCAATACCCACGCCGTTCGTCCGGATTGCAGTGGATACCGTTCGGCGGTGTTCTCGGCCCAACGGGCCGTTTCCGCAGCCGAATCCGCACTCAGGATCGCGAAGTCCGAACTCGCTTCGGCTCGCAAGAGGCTTGCCGCTGCCGAGAAGGAACTCGCCAATGCGCGGGCGGAATTGGCTGCCGCTCGACACGAGTTCGCACAGGCGCAATCGGAATTGACCGACGCCCGAGAAGACCTGCGGCTCTGCCGGATCGCGCTGGCGAAAGCTCGTATGGCAGTCCGCCTCGCGTTGGAGTCTGTCGAACATGCCAATCGTGCGCTTTCGCATGCCGCCGAAGGACGAGTCGCAATCGTCGCCGCTCAAGTGGAATCGGAACGGGTCCAGGCCGACAACGACACTCAAGGCCGGCTGATTGCGGACTTGAATCTGATCGCGCGGCAGGCTGGGACATTCCTCGAAAGTGGCGAACTGGAATCGCGGGCAGCCCGTTCCCACGGAATTCGCGTCGCTGATTTCGCGAGGGCGGGGGATACAGACCTAGCCGCGCGCGTGGACAAACTCATCGAATTGGAACGGACTTACGATTTCACCTAAACGGCAAGTTGCGGGGGGCGTGTGAACGATCCAGTGTGGTGCCGCTCGCGACTCGACAATTTCGAGGAGGATTTGGAGAGGCACGGTCAATCCGGACGGCGCTTCGCCGAGCTTCTCGACGAGATGCGGACGACGTGGTCGGATCGCGCGGCCGTGGAGGTGTTCCAGCGGTATCTCGACCCTCACGGCACCGAGTTGACGGAAACGGGGAAACGGTTGCGTGTTCAACTGGCCCAACTCAGCGAAGTGGTCGCCCGCATGTTCGACGCCGAGCTACCGGCTGCGGAAATTCTTTCCCTTTCGGACGATGCAACCAGGCGACGGCAACGAACTGAAGGCGAATTGAAGACTGCACACCACCGGGCTGATCGTTCGTTCGGGGAGACTTCTGATGCACAACATCGCGCCGAGGAATCCATCCGAGCCCTCGATAGTATTGTAACCGTCAGGTGAATCTTTCAATTACCCACAACTTGTCTGTCCAACTCGAACCCGAGAAGGATGTCGGCGAGTCGGGTGAGGCCACGCCAGACGACCATGTTCCCGGGTGGCGGGTCGCTCGCGCGGGCCAGGTAGCC
>JANXTU010000356.1 GCA_025352235.1 Fimbriiglobus sp. | reverse complement strand
TGCGGGCAACCCGTTCGGCGAGCTACCGCTCGACAAGATGAAGATCGACGACGCCAAGCCAATCGCCGTCTTCAACGCGGACACGGAACTGGCGTTCTTCCGGGCCTGCTGCGACTGGGCGTTCCCCCTCCATTTCACGCTGGCCAAGACGGGGCTGCGCGTCGGCGAACTCGTGCACCTGCTGATCGAAGATGTGGACCTGGAGGGCGGATGGCTGCACGTCCGCAACAAGGTCGAACTCGGCTGGCGGATCAAGACGGGCCAGGAGCGGGTCGTCCCACTCGTGGCCGAAGCGGTCGGGGTGATTCGGGCCGTCCGCGGTCGGCGGACGTGCGGCCCGGTGTTCCTCCGCGAGAAGCTCATGGTCCGCAAGCCGTTGATCGTCGGGGATCGCCGGGAACTGGAGCGTGTCCTCCGCGAACGCCGGGCGGCCGATGGTCGGGCGCTGACGCGGACCGAGGAGTCGGTTCTCGCCAAGAAGCTCTGGTGGGACGCGGGGGCGGTGAAGCCGGATCAGCTGCGGCTGTCGTTCGTGCGGGCCACGGCCGCGATCGGGCATCCGGAATCGACCTGCCCAAAGAGCTGGCGGCACACCTATGCGACGCTTTTGCAGGACGCCAACGTCGATCCGCTGATCCGGCAGCAGGTGATGGGGCACAAGCCGTCGCTCGGGGGCGGCTTGGGAATGACGGCGAACTACACCCACACGCGGCCCGAGACGCGTCAGGAGCAGATCGAGGCGGCGCTGCGGCGTTGGCCCGCTTCGCTGGCGTACGCCGTAGCGCGCTCCGGAGCGACGTGATCGCATCCGAATGATCGGCCCGGCGGAGGAAGTCTCCCGTTTGGCTTTCGTGATCCAATAGTCGCCCACTGAATTGCTTGGATCCGCAAAGCCCTCGGATCGCGAGGCCCACCGGACGCGGACTTCCGACCTATTCTGGAGCCTCACTTGGGCCTGGATGGTCGGGCCCAAGTGCGGCTCCGGAGGATGAGGGGCGTCCGGCATGCGCCGCCCCCATCTCTTGGGGTACGGTGCGATGCTGCTCGCCCCGTCCACACGGGTTGCCCTGACTGCCGCCCTGTTCGCGTTCACCGTCTCAACCGCCCCACCTCGTCGACTGGCTCCACTGCATCGGCATCCGGAGCAGGGGAAAATCCACCGGATCCATCGTCGGCCCGTCGGCCGACTTGGCCGTCACCGCCGCCGGGCCGGCGACCGCCATCGAGGGGAACCAACTCGTCTACACGGTCACGGTGGCGAACACCGATCCGACGAATTCCGGGACCGGCGTCGTACTGACTGACACCCTGGGGGCGAACCTGAGCTTCGTCACCGCCACGACCAGCCAAGGGTCGTTCAGCCGTTCCGGGAGCGTGGTGACGTTCATGCTCGGCACGCTCACTCCGGGCGCCGCCGTGACTTTGACGATCACGGCCACGGCGACCGAGTACGGCACTCTCGCGAACTCCGCATCGGTGAGCGCCACATCCGCGGACCCCGTCCCGGCGAACAACAGCGCCACGGCCACCACCTCCGTAGCCATAGCGCCCATCGTCGTGTCTCCGGCCATCACCACGACGTCGAAGAACCCGAGCAATCTCGCCGTTGCCACGTTCACCCACGCCAACGGCGTCGAACCGACCGGCGCCTTCACAGCGACCATCAATTGGGGCGACGGCAAGACCTCCACGGGAACGATCACCCTGTCGGGAACGACCTACACGGTGATCGGATCCCACCGGTACTCCAACGGCGGCTCCCACACGATCACGACGACCGTGACCGAGATCGGCCAGGCCGCGGAACTGCTGCTCGCGAAGGTCGGCGACGAGGTGCCCGACCTGCCCGAGCGGTACCGGGGCAACTCGGACCACGGTCGCCCCACGCTTAACGGCCAGACCAACGATTTCGCCCGCCTGGTGGCCGACTACTTGACCCCGAGCGGGACCGGTCCGAACGCGGCGGGGGCCGGCGGAGGAGCCGGAAGTTCCGCCCGCGTGTCCCTCGTCGAGCTGCGAACCGCTCTCACTTCGCTGTTCGACCGCGGCGAGCAAGAGGGACGCAAGCCGCCGCTGGCGGCACTGGCCGCCAGCCTTCACGCGACGCGCAAGGCGAACCCGGGGGTTCTGAACGTTCTGCTGTTGCTCGAAGACCTGTTCGCCGAACGCGGGCTGTGAGTCGTCTGCCCCTCGAATCCGCCGATCCCCGGTGACAGGTATTTTGCTTCACGTTCTTCCGATGGCCGTGAGTATGTTCACTCGCGTTTGGCGGTGCGAAGACACCCGCCTCAGGGCCGCCATGAGTAAGTCGTGGGTCATGCGCTCGGCGCGGAGCACGCCTTCAAGCAGCCGGCCATTGTGGATGAGCACGCGCGGCCGGCCCTCGATGAGGCCCTCCAGCCACTTCGATCGATAGGTCGCCCATCCCACCAGCCTTTTGAGGGGCCACGAGGGTGGCCGCCGACACGACTCCCGCCGTGAACGAGTTGTTCCCGATAGACTGCGAGTTCAAAGCTCGCACGGCCTGCAAGGCCTACCTCGGCTGCCTGGGCGACTGATCGAGAGAAGCGGACGAGATGCCAATCCTCACCCCTCCGGCAACATCCGCTCGAATTCGGACACGAGGACGCCTTCCTCCGCGTCGAGGAACCGGGCTGCGGGCATGGCGAACAGCGGCGGCGCCATCAGACCCCGGCCGAGCACGATGAGCCGGTGCGGGCCGTCGCCGGTCGCTTCGCAGACCCGCATCGCCCGGCCTGCGGCGGCGGCCACCGCTTCCAGGCGATTGCGCACCCGGTCGAACTTCGCCTTCTCGGGCGGCGTCAGGCCCCGTTCGAGGATCGGCGTCGTCGGGTGCATGATCCATTCCCCGGGTACTCCATCGTGTCCGCACCGCCACTCATCACCGCGGCGTCGGATCGCCCGCGGTTCTCCGGGCCAGCCGCTCGGCGACTCCCTCATACCCGATCCCGCCCTCGACGAGTGACCTCTCGCCCGGCTCCTCTCGCTCGTTCTTCTCCCAATCCCGCAGACGGCGGAGCGGCCCGGTGGCCTCTCCCCCCGACCACCGCCCGGTAGACGACCCAGGTATCGTTCCGTTCCCGCTTTCTCATCGTCGGCTCCAATCCATGGGGTTGCTACTCCATTGTGCTCCGTTTCGCGGCTTCGATCTCACTCCCCCATGGCCTTCCGGATCTCGGCGGCGGGCACCGTCAGCTTCACCACCATTTGCAGCGTGGACGGGACGGCCTTCGGCTTCTCGTCGGCCTTCTTGCGAAACTTCACCATCCGCTTGCGGAGGACCTCCTTCGCGGGCGTCCCGTCGTCCGCGCTGTCGATGTTCTCGGTGAGGGCGGCCATGCCCACGACGCTGCCGGAGCGATCCACCACCGGCGAACCGCTGCTGCCGGTGGCGTAGTCGGCGTCGATGGCCATCCACTTGGTCGGCTCGCCGTCCTCGTTCTCGTATTTGGTGTACCGCGTGACGTGCCCCTGCGTGAAGGTGTAGTAGCGGTCGCCGGGGTGGCCGAGGACGCCCGCCCAAGCGCCCACGGCGGCCGGCTTCGCCGAGACGGGGAGCGGAGTGAGGCCCTTGGCGGCGATCCGGAAGATGGCGATGTCGGCCGCTTTGTTCCGAGCGAGCACTCCCGTGATCGGGAAGACTTCGCCGGCCGCGTTCGCCGCGCCGAACGATTCGTCGTCCCCGATCTCGTCGAAGACGTGCCCGTTCGTGACGAGGATGCCATCCGCCGCGAGGACCCACGCCGTGGCCATGCGGCCCCCGACGTACTCGCCGTTCTCCTCGACCACCGAACCGATGACGAAGACGCTCGCTTTGAGCGCCGCCGCGAGATCTTCGGGTGACAGCGATTTGTCATTCGCCTTGGCCGACGCCAGCTCGGCGGTCTTGTCCTCGGCTGTGAGTTCCCGGAGCTTCTCGGGCGTCAGGCACTTCCCCTTTTTGGCGAGCGCGCCGAGCTTCTCGGTGAACCGCTCCATCACCGCGTCGTCGTCGATGTACTCGACCGGAACTTTCGCCGGCGCATTGTCCGCCTGCGCGGGAATGAAGCCGAGCAGGGCGAGAGCGACGGGCAGGAGCAGAAGGGCACGCATGGGATTCTCGCGGGGGTGACGGAGGATTCAGCTTACCCCATTGGAACGCCGGTCGGAAAGGGGGAGATCCATCACTTCTTCGGTTCGGTCGCGCCGTTCGCCAGATCGTCGGGCACTGGGCGAAGTGGCATGTCGAGGTGGCGCGTGAATGGCCAAGGGAGGAACTTGTTGCCCTGCAAATGCGCAAGTCGATTTTCTGGCGACAGCGTTTCCTTTTCAACCGGCGGCTTCCTCAGCTCCTCCGGGATGGGCGCCGCGCAGGCCGGGGCACACAACAAGGCGAGAGCTATCGGAATTCGCATCGGCGAGCCTCAGCACTTGACACGTCGGCGATCGGGTCATGGGCGCGCCTCGAACGCGGTGGGGAAACGAAGAAAACCCGCCCGAGAGGGGCGGGCTTCAGTGTGCGGGAGCGCCTTGTCCGAGCTCAGCTGCCGCGGGTTCGTGGGGACCGGTACCGATCGCGATTCGGCCCTCCGGCACTTGGTCGAACAAATCGAGGACGACGCCGCTTCGCGGTAGTCGGCGCCGAGCCGCCCCGCTCATTTGCCCCCATCTTCCGCATACGTCGGCCCAGATCGTATGATGGCGTTTTCCACATCCGGGCCGAGGTCGAACGTTCACACCGGTCCGAAATCGCAATGCGAACTCGGGTCGGCGGCGTTATCGGACCCGAGTGGAGTCACCGAAGCGAGAAGGCACGAGGGAGACCGTATGGCCGGCAAGACGAAGATGAAGGTCGAATCGCCCGCATCCGCACAGGGACTGTCGAAGGAGGCGGTGGCGCTGTTGCTCCTCGAAAAGATCTTTGCAAAGGTCGAGACCGCCGAGAAACCGACGGTCGAATGGTTCCTCACCCTGTACGTGCAGTGCCTCCGGGCCACGGCTGGACTCCCCCTCGAAGAA
>JANXTU010000331.1 GCA_025352235.1 Fimbriiglobus sp. | reverse complement strand
CGCCGCGGCTGAGTTGGGTCGTTCGGCGGCGGAGGAAGTTTATGTGGAAGCGTTTTGAAGAATCCGGTTGGTTCGCCTTCGTATTCGGCCTCGCTCTGGGCATTTCCTCCACCTACCTGCTCGTCGGAACGGACGTGGGGTCGGCGATCCGGCGTGGCTTGGCCGAGATCCGCTGGGAAGTTTGGGCCTCAATGATCCCGATCTGGTTGGCCGGGGGGTTCTTAGGTCTGTGGCTTGCGCGACGGCGGGGAGCTGCAGCGGCCGCCCCCGCCCCAGCCCCAGGTACTTCTTCTTGAGTTGCGGCCGACCTTGCCCTTCGTTTCCCCGCTGGTCGTCCCATCTGTCCGCAGCAGCGGGGCGCTGGCGGGCTTCGTCGATGTGATCGTCAGGCGGCGACCCTGTTCCAACCGGCCACGATCATCGGGCCGATCTCAGCATCGACGCGGGTGATCGCCGGTGCCCACGACGCGCCGTACACGTCGATAAACTTGACCACCGGCGAAGCTATCGCCGTCGGCTTCTGGGTCCGCTGGCCGGTCCTCGTGGACGCGACCATGGGGGTGAGCCTGCAAACCGGCTCACCGTTTTTATCGGGGACGATCGGGCCGTAACCGGCTGGACGCCAACACACCAACTGATGCCCCATCCAAGAGACGCCAATGGTTCCGAAACGCAACAGTTTTGAGCTTGAAATTATGGCCTGGCTCGCGATCGGGATCGGCGCGCTTCTGGGCGGAGCATTTGCCGGCGTCGTCTGGTTGCGAGTCATCGGTGGATTCGTTCTGGGCGCCTTCTTGCTCGCAGGCATCGTCGCCACAGCTTGCCTTTTTCTGGCGAAGCGGCAAAAGTGGCAGAGCCCCATTGCTTCTGATCCCGAGAACTCAACAGTTCTTCCGACACAACAGGATCCGAAACTCTAACAGCCGACCCAGGTACTTCTTCTTGAGTTGCGGCCGACCTTGCCCTTCGTTTCGCCGCCGGAAGTCCCATCGTCCGGTGACTTCCACCGGCGCTTCGGCCGGTTCCACCTTCTTCACCGCGGATCGTGCGGCTTGCGCCCGCGCTCCCGCGTCTTGGTCGCTTAGCGACTTCGACGCCGTCGCCGAGTGGCACCTCGCCCAGATCAAACCCCGCGCCTGAATCTTCGGAATCATCGCGAAAGGAACGGCCCGCGTGTCTACAACGACCCACGAGTAGATTGGCTCGCTCGACACCACGGAATTCCTTCGAGCTTTCGACGACCGGAATGCGGATGACTGAGCTTGACAGGGTGTCGCGGATCCGGCGGCAGATTTCCAACCGGGAGTAGCGATGATTCGTCTCGTGCGCGGAGTGTCGGTCGGTGTCGTGGCCTTGGGGCTCGGCTTGGGACTGGTCGTCGGTTGCGGTGGCTCGTCCGCCATCTCGTCCGCCAGCTCGAGCAAAGCAACCGACATCAAGATGGGCGACGGCAAGATGACACCTCCGACGACCAAGTGACGCGGGGGGGCCGTGCCCCCATTCTTGATGCGGAGCAATCTCCGCTGGGCCGAGCGCGGCTACGACTGGTACTCGGGGCTTTGAATCGATCCCGCCGCACGCTATCATCTCCCTCATGAATACCTCCCCCCGCGAAGCCGTGTCGGTCGTCCTCCCCGTGCGGAACTGCGCAGCGGGCATCGAGGCGCTCATCGCGAATTGGACGCAGGGCCTGAACGCCGTCGGCCGGCCCTGGGAATTGATCGTCGTCGATGATGGCAGCAGCGACGGCACCTTCTCCAAGGCGGAAGCCGCGTCCGCTCGCGGTCGCAACATCCGAGTCTTGAAGCTCGAAGGACCCACGGGATTCGGCGCCTGCCTGCGATTGGCGCTCCCCGAAGTTCAACACCCGTTGCTGGCGACGTGCGCGGCCGATTACCCGTACACCCCGGCCGATTTGGCCAAGCTGCTCGCCCGCATGGACGTGGAAACCGAGTTCCCCGATCCCGCGACCGATGCGCCCGTGATGCGCAAGCCGGACATCGTCAATGGGTGCCGGACGGGCGTCGCGGTGCCGGCGTTTTGGAAGAATCTCGGACGTCTCTACCGGGGCTTCTGCCGGCTCGCCTTGGGCTTGCCGCTCGACCCGGTGCCGAGTTGGTACGGCCTGCGCGAACACCTCCGCAGTTGGGGCGCGTGGATCGTCTACGGCGTGCCGCTCGAAGATCCGACCTCCGCGTTCAAGGTCTACCGCAAAGCGTTTCTCGAACGCTTCCCGATCCAGTCCGACGGCGACTTCGTCCAAATCGAACTCGTGGCGAAGTCGACCTTTTTGACCTGCATCTTGGACGAGATTCCCCTGACACCCAAGACGACGCCGATCCCGCACGCCGTCTGGAGTGGCGCCGACCGGAAGAAGGTTTTCGCCAAGCCGCAATTCCGCCACCCGCCGGCACCGGCGTTGGTCGAAACGGCCTGACCCCGTAGGGCGGGTGGAGTCTTCGGAACCCGCCGCCGAATGGAGGGGCGTCGAGCCGTCCAGCGGCAGGCGGTCCCTTCCGGCGGCGGGTTCCGAAGACTCCACCCGCCCTACAGGGCTTGACTTCTCGCGCCCCAGCTCAATCGATCACTTTGCTCAGGGGGTATTCCACCAGCCCACAAGCGCCGGCTCGCTTGAGGTCGGGGATCAGCTTCCGCACCACCGACTCGTCGAGGATCGTGTTCACCGCGAGCCAACTCGCGTCCGACAGCGTCGAGATCGTCGGGTTCTGCAACGCCGGCAGCAGTTTCAGCACCGTCGCCAAATCGTCCGCGCGGACGTTCATCATCAGGCCGACTTTGCCCTCCGCGGCCATCGCGGCGCGCAGCATCAAGATCAAATCGTCCATCTTGCGGCGCTTCCACGCATCGAGCGCCGCGGCCGGGTTCGCGATGAAGCGTGTCGTGCTCTGCAGCAGATCGCAGACGATGCGCAGGTCGTTCGCCCGCAGGCTGCTGCCCGTCTCGGTGACCTCCACGATGGCGTCCGCCAAGCGCGGCGGCTTCACTTCGGTGGCGCCCCAACTGAACTCGACGATCGCGTTCACCCCGTGCCCCGCGAGCCATTTCTTCGTGATGTTCACCACTTCCGTGGCGATGCGCTTCCCCTCCAGATCCTTCGGCTCCCGGATCGGCGAATCGTTCGGCACCGCCAGCACCCACCGTACCGGCCGGCGGCTGACTTTGCTGAAGACGAGTTCCGAAAGCTCCGTCACTTGCGCGTCGTTCTCGACGATCCAATCGTAGCCCGTGAGGCCGCAATCGAGCGAGCCGTTTTGGACGTACCGGGCCATCTCTTGGGCGCGGATCAGCGTGCATTGAATTTCATCGTCGTCGATGGTCGGGTAATAGCTCCGGCTGGCGAACGACAGCTTGTAGCCCGCCTTGCGGAACAGATCGGCCGTGGCCTCTTGGAGGCTACCGGCGGGGATGCCGAGTTTCAGAACCGGGGTCGTCATGGGGGCGGGCATCCGGGAGCGGGGAGTGACACCACTGATGTAGCCGGGATGTCGCCGCCCGGCCCCCTTTTCCGGGCGATGCCGACCGGCGGGGCATCGGTAAGATACCGGTGTCGTTCTGCCCCCGGATCCGGAGCCGCCGTGGCACCCCTGCGTATTCTCGTCGTCGCGTCGGAAGTCGTCGGCTTCGCCAAAACCGGCGGGCTCGCCGATGTGGCGGGCTCCCTACCGCGGGCGATGGCCCAGCGCGGCCACGAAGTCGCGGTGGTGATGCCGTACTACCGGGCCGTGCGCTTCGGCAAAATCCAACCGAAGCCGACGAGCCACGTGCTGAACGTGCCGATCGGCTCGCGGACACTGGCTTGTCGGGTGTTCGAGTCGAAGTTGCCGAACTCGGAGGTGCCGATTTATTTTATCGACGCGCCCGAGTACTTCGACCGCGACGACGGCCACCAAGGCCGCGGGCTGTACCAAGCGACGATGCCCGGCGGCTACAAGGCCGACTACCCGGACAACGCCGAGCGCTTCGCGTTCTTCAGCCGGGCGGCGCTCGAGCTGATCCCGACCATCCGCTTTCAACCGGACATCGTCCACGCCAACGACTGGCAGACCGGCTTGGTGCCGGTCTACCTCAGCGAAGTCTTCCGCACGAACCCCAAGTACGCCAACATCCGCAGCGTCTTCACGATCCACAACATCGCCTACCAAGGGATGTTCGGGGCCGACGTGATGCGCATGACCGGCCTGCCGGGTTGGATGTTCAACGCGAAGCAGCTCGAATACCACGGCCACTTGAACTACCTGAAGTCGGGGGTCGTCTTCGCCGACGCGGTCAACACCGTCAGCCCGACCTACGCCCGCGAAATCCAAACGGCCGAGTACGGCTGCGGCCTCGAAGGGCTGTTGATCGAGTACAAGGACAAACTCAGCGGCATCGTCAACGGCGTCGATTACGACGTCTGGAACCCGGCCCTCGATCCGCTGCTGCCGGAGCGCTACGATGCGACCACCGTCTTCGAGCGCAAGCCCGCGAGCAAGGCCGAATTGCAGAAGCGCTTCGACTTGCCGGTCGACGCGTCGAAGCCGGTGCTCGGGTTGGTCGCCCGCCTTGTCACGCAGAAGGGGATCGACCTGATCCTCAGTTCCGCCCCCGGCTTCCTCGACCTCGGTTGCCAGCTCATCTTCCTCGGCGACGGCGACCGCGAGTACCACGACCAACTCCGAAGCTTCCACGCCAAGCACGCCTCGCAGGTCGGCATTTACCTCGGCTTCCAAGAGCAACTCGCCCACCTCGTCGAGGCGGGGTCGGACCTGTTCCTCATGCCCAGCCGCTACGAACCGAGCGGCTTGAACCAGCTCTACAGTTTGAAGTACGGCACCCCGCCGATCGTGCGGGCGACCGGCGGGCTGGCCGACACCATCGTGAACGCGAACGAAGAGAACCTGGCCAACGGCACCGGCACCGGCTTCAGTTTTAACGACTACACCCCGAGCGCCCTCTACGAAACCGTGAAGTGGGCCCTGACGCTCTACCGCGACCGCCCGAACGATTTCCGCAAGGTGGTCCGCACCGCGATGAAACAGGATTGGTCCTGGGAGCGCAGCGCCGCCGACTACGAGGCCCTCTACCGACGGCTGTTGGGGTGAAATAACCCGCGTTACTTCTTTTCTTTGTCTGGCCCGATGGTGATGGTTACCGGTTCACTGAGGAGTGCTCCATCGAAAGCGCCTTCAAGTTTACCACCTCCCAGAGTATCGACCATGGGATCGCTGCCGGTGTGCTCCTTAATCAACTTCTCCAGTTTGAGTCGATCGAGCGTGTATCCGATCCGCATCGAATACTTCCCTTCTTGGAGTTTGTGAACCTTCTGCAAATCGATGGCGATCTGATGATTGAACCCGTTGCCGACGCTCAACAAATATGCTTTAGAGCCCGGCGGTGCGAAGCCGAAAATCATGGCGTGTTGAAGTTCCCAAGCGGAGAAGACATTGACTTGCCCGATCCCATCTTTATCTTTGCGATCCATCGATTGTATGAAAAAGTGGAAGTTGGCCGAACCGTTATGCGCGGTGCGAAATTGAATCTGCGCGCGCGAGTCGCCTCGAAACTGCACTGAGAAAAGGATTGTATCGTCGGTATCGTACCGTTTCCGGTTCGCCTCGATTTTGATCGTGACCGGTGGCTTCTCCTCGGCGCAGCAATATTCGCCAGCGCTCAAGTAGCAAACTGTCATCCACAGCACGGCGAAGAAGGTGCGACAATGCATGATGATTACTCCCGGAGTTGCAATTGAGTGTCCTAATGCGCGTCTTTGAAGGTCGTTGGCGGGTCGATGTATGTAAGAATGCCGGGAGTATTCAACCCATGGGTCAATATTCCACTCGCCGTGTAAGCGACGCCGTCGGTTCGACGAGGGTGTCGTCGATGGTCCCGAACGATATGCTCGACGTACTTAGGAGTGACACATCGCGAAACGCCGATTTTCCGATGCGTCCGACTCCGTCCCACTCCGCTCCACCTTCGGTTTTGAAAGCCGAGCCGAGCGGAGAACGTCGCTTTTCGCTCCGCGAAAAGTGGTTGACGCCAGCACTCGCGTT
>JANXTU010000328.1 GCA_025352235.1 Fimbriiglobus sp. | reverse complement strand
GTCCGCGGGCAGGAGTTCGCCAAGCGCGCCCTCGTCGTCGCCGCGGCCGGTGGGCACAACGTCCTCATGCTCGGTTCGCCCGGCTCCGGGAAGACGATGCTCGCCCGGCGCTTGCCGACGATCCTGCCGCCGCTGTCGCCGAACGAGAGTTTGGAAACGACGCGCATTTACTCCGCCGTCGGCCGGTTGTCGCCGGGCGACGCCCTCATGACGACGCGGCCATTCCGAAGCCCGCACCACACGATTTCCGATGCCGGCATGGTCGGCGGCGGCAGCATCCCGACGCCGGGCGAAATCAGCCTGGCCCACTTCGGCGTGCTGTTTTTGGACGAGTTGCCCGAGTTCAACCGCCGCAGTCTGGAGTGCCTCCGCCAACCGCTCGAGGAGGGCCGCGTGACGATCAGCCGGGCCGCGCGGCAAGCGACCTTCCCCGCCGATTTCATGCTGTGCGCTTCGATGAACCCGTGCCCGTGTGGCTACCTCGGCGATGCCAAGCGGCCCTGTTCGTGCTCGCCGATGGGCATCGAAAAGTACCTCTCCAAAATCAGCGGGCCGCTGTTGGATCGCATCGATATGCACATCGAAGTGCCGTCGGTGCCCTACCACGAACTCGCCAAAACGACCGATGGCACCAGCAGCGCGGCGATGCGGGCGCAGGTCGATTCGGCCCGCGCGGTGCAGGCCGAGCGATTCGGCGGCATCGTCGTGAACGCGCGCATGAGCGTCAAGCAATTGCGGAAGTTCAGCGAACCGGACGCCGACGGCCGCGCGCTGTTGAGCGCCGCCATGGACGACCTTGGCCTGAGCGCGCGCGCCCACGACCGCATCTTGCGCGTCGCCCGGACCATCGCCGATCTCGAGGCCATCGCCCCCGTCAGCGCAGGTCATATCGCCGAAGCCATCGGCTACCGCACCCTCGACCGCAAGCTCTGGCAGAAGTAATTCCGTTGTTTGCGTGGGAACTCGCAATGCCGCGGGTTTCCGCTGGTCGATTCGCGCCCGGCGTAGATCGGGCGAACCGGGCGCAACATTCCAGCTCGACTCGATCCATTCTCGTCGCAGAATCCGACTTCCGGCTCGTTCGATCAGTTCCGTAGTCTATAATCGCTAAGGTCCGAATTGTCGTCATCGGCGCCACGGTCACTCGGTCGTCTTTCAGCTCCGACGTTCGTCCGTCCACCGGCAACCAGGTTTTTACCGCCATGGCTGCACCCGCTTCCACCGCTGAACTGATCGATTTCGTCCGCAAGAGCGGGGTCGTGCCGGTTGACAAGCTCGACCGCTTTCTCGCGGAACAGGCCGAGTTGCCGCCCGACCCGACCCGCGCGGTGAATCTGCTGATCCAGAAAAAACTGCTCACCGGGTTCCAGGCGAAGCTCTTGTTGGCGGGTCGGTACAAGGGCTTCCGCCTCGGCGCTTACTTGCTCCAAGATCAACTCGGCCAAGGGGGCATGGGCGCCGTCTATTTGGCCGTCCACGAGACGCTCCGCCGCAAAGCCGCCATCAAGGTGCTGCCGCCGGGCGGAAACAAACTCGCCGTCGAGCGGTTTCTGAGGGAAGCCCGCGCCGCCGCGGCGCTCGACCACCCGAACATCGTCCGGACGCACGACGTCGGCCGTGACGGCGAAGTCCACTACCTCGTGATGGAGTACGTCGAAGGGCAGACACTCGATCGCTTGGTGAACGCCGGCGGACCGCTCTCGACGCAACGCGCCGTGGAGTTCATCGCCCAAGCGGCGACCGGTTTGCAGCACGCCTACGAGAAGGGGTTCATCCACCGGGACATCAAGCCGAGTAACTTAATCTTGAGCAAAGACGGCACGGTGAAGATCCTCGACATGGGGTTGGCGCGGTCGTTTGAAAAAGACGACCAACTGACGGCGCTGCTCGACCACGACGCGGTCGTCGGGACGGCGGACTACATCTCGCCCGAACAAGCGATGAACGACCCGAAGGTCGACATCCGCGCCGATATTTACAGTTTGGGAGCGACGTTCTTTTCCATTCTCACGGGCCGGCCCCCGTTCGACGGCCCGACGGCGAGCAAACTCCTCCAGCACCAAATGAAGGACGCCCCGTCGCTGACGAAACTCGACAAAACGATCCCCAAGGATTTGGCCCAGGTCGTCGCCCGGATGATGGCGAAAAAAGCCAACGACCGCTTCCAGACCCCCGCCGACGTGATCGTGGCGCTGCACCCGTGGCTGCAGGATACGCCTTCGCTCATGGCGGGTTTGTCGCAAACGCTCGCGGCCGGGTCTGGCAAACTGAGCACCCAGAGCCTGAGGCTGGGGTACGCCCGCAAACCCGAGAAAAAGAAGCCGAACTGGACGTGGGTGCTGGCCGGGGGCGTCGCGGCGCTGCTGTTGTTCGGCGCCGGCGTGGCCATCGCGGTCGCGATGAGCGGCGGTGGAACAGATACCGCTGCGGGGACGAGACCGAATCTACCCCCGACGATGCCGACGAGACCGTCCACGCGGACGGATGCGAACGGCAAGGTGCTGTACACTTTCGATGCGCGGACGGTCGAGCCGTTCCGAGCGGTCCTGGACGGCACGAATGTCGTCGAGGGAAAAGTGTCGTTGTTCGCCAGCGGGACGGGGCCAATTTCGTGGCGCGAAGGGTCCCGTGCGGAATTCCGCCGCGAGGAATTCGGAGGCCGGCCGGCGCTGGCGCTCCTCAATTTGAACGAAAACGCGGACCTCAACTCGGCCCAACTCGGCTTCCAATTGGAAACCGGCCTCGGCGTCACTTTGAAGCCGGGCGGCAACTACACCGCGACGGTCGAATACGCCACGACGGGGTCGGGTCACGGGGCCCTGTGTTTGCAATCGCTCGAATTCAAGAATCTCGTCAAACAGCAAATGGCCAACACCGGCGGCGAATGGAAAACGGTGTCGATGGTATTTCGGCGCGATCCCAAAACACCGGTGCGCCTCACCATTGACGCCTACGGCTCGGGCAAAGAGAGCAGCCTGCAGATCGGTCGCTTGCGGGTCAAAGACGACGATGCGGTCGAACCGGGCGAACTGCTGAGTGAACTGTCGTGGAAGGGGATGAAGCCGATCACCATCCGCAAGCAAACGCTCGACGACAAAGATAACCCGAACATCAAAATCAACAAGTTGATCGACAGTACCGGCGAAGGCACCTTCCCGAAAGATTGGAACCTCTGGCCGTGGAACCCCGCCACGGTCGCCGAGGCGATGGTCGACCGATCCCAAGGCGAATGGGCGATCGGCATCCGCAACGCGGAAGGCCCCGCCACGACGATGCTCTTCTCGCCGCTGTTCAGCAGTCCGACCGGGTACTGCCGCCTGCGCTGCGAGATCCTCTACAGCGGCAAGCCATTCGGCGCTCACATCCGCACCATGCCGGAGGGGCAAAAGGCGATCGACGTGATGGCGATTGATACGAGCGCCGAATGGCAAACCATCGACCTCCCCGTCGATTGCCGGACGCTCGGCCGCGTGAAATTCGAGTTCCACAACTCCGCGAACGCGGACGAGGTGTTGTGGATCCGGAAGTACGAAGTCCTCGGTGCGACCAAAGACGAATACCTGAAGAAATGAGCTGAATGGCGAGCCGGCTCGCCGGGATTGAATTTCTTGTAAGCTCGTACTTTCCGACTGCTGGATATCGAGTGGTCGACTCGAGAATCGCTGATGGAATTCCCAGGTATCCGGGATCTACCGATGACTCCACTTCATCCGGAACCGCGCCGGGCGACCGAGGTGGCCCGCCTCGAACTCGCCAAACTCCCCGCCGACACGCCTTTGATCCGCGTGATCGCGCGGGCCTGCGAACTGGCGACCGCCGCCATCTGCGTCGAGCGTGTCGGTGTCTGGCTATACGTGGAGAATAACACCGCCCTCCGCTGCGCGGATCTTTACGAACGCTCCAAAAACGAGCACTCCGTCGGCGCGCTGCTCCGGGTCGCCGAGTTCCCGACGTACTTCGCCTCCCTGAGCATCCGCAAAGCGATCCCGGCCGAGGTGGCGCTGGTCGATCCGTGCACGGCGGAGCTCGCGGCCGCGTACATGGTACCGCTGGGCATCACCTCGATGCTCGACGCGGGAATCTTCGTCGGGGCCGAATTGGTCGGCGTCGTCTGCCACGAGCATGTTGGCCCGCCGCGCGAGTGGACGACCGAAGACCGCGACTTCGTCGGTTCGATCGCCGATCTGTTGGCGCTGCGGATTCAAGCGGCCCAAGTGGCGGAACTGCGGGCCGCCCTCCGCACCCATAGCGACCGCCTCGCGGCCGTCGACAAAGCCGAAGCGCTCGAACAAATGGCGGCGGGCTTGGCCCACGACTTCCGCAATTTGCTCGTCGTCGTGATGGGCAACGCCGACCTGCTGACCCTGCGCGACGACCTCGCCCCGGACGCCCGCGCGTTGATCGCGGGCGTTCTCGCGGCGGCCGACCGGGGCGTCGATTTGGCGAACGAACTCCTCGAATTCGCCAAGCCCGAAGCGGCGCACCCCGCCGTCCTCAATTTGGCCGACGCCACCGAAGAATTTCTCCCCGTGCTGCGGGCGACGCTCGGTTCTGCGCACCACTTGAACTACCAGCGGCCGGCGCGCATCGGGCAGGTGTTGATCGACAAAGGCCAGTTCACCCGCGTCCTGCTGAACTTTGTCGTCAACGCTCGCGACGCGCAGCCCGCCGGCGGAGAAATCCGGATCTCCCTCGCCTCGGTGCGCTTGAGCGCCGGTACGGATGTGCCGGGGAGTTACGACATGTTGGAAGTGCGCGACCGCGGCGTCGGCATGGATCGCGAGACGCGCCGGCGGGCCTTTGAACCGTTCTTCACCACGAAACACCACGGCACCGGCGTCGGCCTCGCCGTCGTCCGCCGGGTCGTCGACCGCGCCGGCGGGACGGTCCGCATCGAGAGCGAACCGGGTCGCGGTACGGCCGTGCAGGCGTTCTTCCCCCGCGTCAGTGTGAGCACCGGCGAGACCGCCGAACACAGAGCCCTGCCCACGGAGAGTTAGAGCCTTTTCGATTTGATCGTCGCGGAAGTCGCCAGACTTCCGCGCTTTCACGACGAAGATTCAGTGACTGCTCTAGGAGCCGTCACTCGAACAACCCGGCTATGGCTCCGGCCATTCGTTCGCCCGCGTCGCGCAACTCGGCTGTTGTCCAAGATCGGAACTCGCCCCCTCCCTCCGAAATTCCACCCGAGTGCGATCCGCTCGACGTGGATCTCGAACAACTCCGCAGAATAGCCACTCACAAAGACCCCGCGTGATCCAACCGGGTTCCCATCCCCTCGGCGGCGAATTGCTGCCGCACCCGTTGAACGGTCATCCGGGACGTTTCCAAACGTTCGGCGATGTCGTCGTCCGACCAAGCGTCGGGGCCGTCGGCATCGCTCAAAAGCAGGATGTCGGCCCGCCGTCGCATCGCCGCCGGGTGCGAACCGGTTCGGACCAAGCGGGCCAGCGTCTCGCGCTGGTCGTCCGTCAGACGCACTTCGACTTTCGTTTTCGGTACCATGGCCGATCCTCCGTGACCTTGTCCGGAAATCGTATCGGACAACGGGACCATTCAGCTGCAATGAGCCACTAGATCACCCTGGCTGACTCACCCCGCCATGTATGCGGGTGGTTTCGCCAAGTTCACACGTTCCGCGGACGACCGGCGTACGTCCACTTGAACGGCTTCGCCATCGTGGCGTTGTAATAGTCGATGAACTTCAGAATCCGATCCCGCAGGTCGGCCGTCGGGACATCGGAAGCCCAACGAGGCTCGGATGAAAGACGGTTAACAGAACACCGGAGCGACGCAAACGAAAAAAACAAAAAGACTGCCATCGTCGCTACTGTCAGGGTGTAGCAACCATTCTTGGAGGTTGCTGGAACTGGGCCGGGCCTGGGTCCCTGTCGGGTGGGTCGAGTCTGCGGGCCAGGCGATTCCGGTTCGCCTCTGGCATTCGTCCAAATGCGATTGTTCCAACACCCCCCTCTGTCGGCTCGGGAATTCCTTCGATGTTTATGGCGCAAGTCATTGCTGCGCAAGAGAATCGGCCACAATGGCCGTTTCGGATCCTATTCTTCCAATTCTTTTAAATAGTTCCAAAGTGGGGTGTCACCCACTCTGTTGGAATCATTTTCTTGGGGTGTTTTCGATGCGCAACGACCTCGCGCCAAGAGTCCCCTCCGAACACCGCCTGCGATGACAACCTCCAAGATGATTGCCACACCCTACCGCCATTTTCCGTTGACAAAACCCTCTTACCCCGGCATGGCGGGCTTGTCTGCGGCGACCGGCGCCGGCACTTCGGGCGGTTTTTCCGCCGGCGGTTGGTGTCCGCCGCCGAGGGGGTGCTTGACTTTTTCCAGTACATAGGCGGCGCCGCCGACGGTTTTGCCGACCGTCATTTCGATGGTGCGTTCCACAGCATTCGCCACCGCGCCGACGGGTTTGACGTAACTCGGAATTTCATCGACATCGCCCGTGGAGACTTTTCGGTTCGCCAACACTTTGAACAGCACGACCCCGCAGATCGCCGCGACCACGACCATGATCGCCAGCGGGCGGTGTTTATCGACGGCTTTGATGGTTTCGACGAATTGATCGGTGAACCAATACGCGAGCCAGAAGAGCAAATTGACGCCGGGGATGGCGTACAGAGAATCGGCGAGGAGGAACCGCGAGATCGGCATCCGGAGGACCCCCGCCATAATAAACACCGGCGTGCGGATGCCGGGGGTCAGGCGGGCGCCGAGCAGGATCATGACCCCGCGCTTCTCGAAGTTGGCCTCGATTTGCGCCCGCTTCGCCGGGGTCAACAGACGCTTCTGCACCCATTGTTTGTTGAGCAGCCACGGGCCGAACCAGCGGCCGGCGAAGAAGAGAACGCAATCGCCGAAGACCACGCCGAAGATGCACAACGGTAACATGATGTACCACTTCGTCAGCCCCGTGGGGGCCGGCAATAGGTGCGACGCCGGACCGCCGGCGATGGCGCCCACCAACTCGCGGTTGTGCTCTTCGTTGGAATCGTGGCCCACAAAGGCACCCGCTGTGACAATCGGAATTTCCTCCGGGATCGGGAACCCGAAACCCGCGATGATGAGCGTCCCGAGAATCCCGAGGTATTTGGATAAGGCGGCGCCTTCAAACATCTGCCCGGACTCCTGAGCCGTATTTGTCGCGGTAAGTTACAACTTCGACTTTCCGAAAGGTAGGCCGACTCGGAATCACCCGCCCACCTTCGGCTCTTCGCCCAGTTTATGCAAAATTTGTCCCGCCCCGAGCAGGCCGCGGTGCTTCAGGCGGACGAAATCGATCATCGGAAAGGTCTGTTCAACCCAATCGGCGTGGATCGCCCACCAATCCGCCCAAGGCGGAACCGAATCCGGCTCGGCGACGGCCTTGCGGAAATAATTCAGGCAGTCCTCCATGGTCATCGGCGGCGGTTCATTCATCGCGGTCGCCTTTTTTCTCGGCTTCCGATTTCACATAGTCCTTGAAGGCGTTGTGGTTGTAGCTGATGAACAAAAACGCGTGATGGAGCGCTTGGTACGTTTCGTCTTCGGGGTCGTCGGCATAGTCCTTGCGCAGGGCGTACAGCCGCGCGAGAAGTTGATCGGCGTTTAACATGGGTACCTTGGGGAAACGCGTGGGGTTGTCGCGGCGTGGCAATTCTGCCAAACTGACCGGGCAAGAATGCCGATGGTATGATAGCGGCCCCAACGGGATAGGCCGCGCTGAGGCCGTCGCATGGTTAACCGAAGTTCGCAACCGTTGAAAGTCTGGTTCCTGATCGGGGACGTGCTAGCCGTGGTTGGCGCCTGGCTCGGGGCCTACTGGCTGCGCTTCGAATCCGGCCTGCTCGAACTCTACCACGACCAGCCGAATTTCGACCTCTGCCTCGGCAATCTCCCGCTGGTGGTCTTCCTCGGCCTCGTCTGTTTCCGGTACGTCGGCCTGTACGACATCCACCGGATGACGCGCTTCCGCGAGGAGTGCTTCGCCGTCGGCAAGGGGGTTGCCCTCTGTACGCTGCTCGTCGCGGCGATGACCTTCGCCCTGCGCTACCAGTACGAATCGCGGATTGCCTTCGCGATGTTCGCGGGGCTCTCATTCACCTTGCTTTTGTCGATGCGCCGGGCCACTTGGATCGCCGTCGGGCGTCTGCGCGCCGGTGGCTACAACCAGAGCCACGCCCTCATCGTCGGCACCGGCCGGCTCGCCCGGCGGACGGCGCGTTCTTTCCGATTGTCGTCGTGGATGGGCATTCAAACCGTCGCCTACGTCGAAGACGACCCCGGCAAAGTCCAGTGCGATCGGCCCGTCGTCGGCCCCATCGCGGACCTGCCGCAGTTGATCGAACAATTGCACATCGAGCACGTGTTCATCGCGCTGCCGATGAATCGCTACGCCGATGCCCGGCGCATCTTCGACGCTCTCTCGCAGACCGTCGTCGATGTGCGGTTGGTCGCGGATGTGCCCGCATTGTCGGCGCTCACGCTCACGGCGTCGACGGTGCAAGGGATGACCTT
>JANXTU010000323.1 GCA_025352235.1 Fimbriiglobus sp. | reverse complement strand
TCGTCGTCGTCGTCTTCGTCGCCCCCATCTTCATCGTCTTCGTCGTCGAGTTCATTGCGCTCGGCTTGGGCGATTTTGGCGGCCAGTTCGTTCGGCTTGGACGACTTCAACAGGACTTCTTCCTTCTCGCACAGGCCGTCTTTCCAGAGGCGGAAGAGCGACTCGTCGAGCAGGAACATCCCCTCTTTGCGGCCCGTTTGCAGGGCGCTGTCGATGCGGTAGACTTTGTTTTCGCGGATCAAGTTCTGGATGGCGGGCGTCACGACCATCATTTCGTAAGCCGCGATGACCCCTTCCGGTTTCTTGGGCAATAGGGCCTGCGAGAGCACCCCCATGAGCGCGGTCGAGAGCTGCGTGCGAACTTGGTCTTGCTGGTCTTTCGGGAAGACGTCGATGATCCGGTTGACCGTGGAGGCCGCCCCCGAGGTGTGGAGCGTGCCGAAGACGACGTGGCCCGTTTCGGCCGCTTCAATGGCCGCGTGGATCGTTTCCAAGTCGCGCATTTCACCGACGAGGATCACGTCCGGGTCCATCCGCAGCGCCCGGCGAATGCCTTCTTTAAAGTCGGGGCAGTCGGTGCCGATTTCCCGCTGGTTGACCGTGCACTTCTTGTGCTTGTGGAAATATTCGATCGGATCTTCGAGAGTGATGATGTGCCGGTCGTAGTTGTCGTTGATGAAGTTGATCATCGACGCCAAACTCGTCGTCTTCCCGGACCCGGTCGGCCCGGTTACCAAGAGCAGCCCACGGGGCCGGACGATCAAGCTGCGGATCGCTTCGGGCATCCGCAGAATTTCGAACGACAGAAACTGACTCGGGATGCGCCGGAGCACCATACCGATGGAGCCACGCTGCTTGAACACGGCAACGCGGAACCGGTAGCCGTCGGTATATTCGATCGCGAAGTCGGCCCCGCCCTTTTGCTGCAGCTCTTGCTGGCAGCGGTCGGGGGTGATCGACTTCATCAACCCGGCGGTGTCGTCGGAGTCGAGGACTTTGGCTTCGAGTTTGCGCAAGCGTCCATGGTGCCGCACGACTGGCGGCTGACCGACGCTGATATGTAAGTCGCTGGCCTTCAGTTGGATCACTGTGGACAGCAACTTCTCCATTGCCACGGCCACGAGAAAGCCCCCGGTGTTCGGGCTCGGCCTGCGCCGACGCGAGTTTGGACAAAGCCATTGTCACGCCGAACGCCGCAGAACCAAAAAAAACTTCCAAAACCCGCGTCAGTCGGCGCCGATCATCTCCGCGTGGCAAGTGCTCAACACTTCTTCGAGCGTCGTGTTCCCTTTGATCGCTTTCTGAATTCCGTCTTCCAGTAGGGTCCGCATCCCACCGGCCCGCGCCTTCCGCCGCAGCTCTTGCGCGGGGGCCTGCGCAAACGTCAATTCCCTCAGTTGGCCCGTCATCCGCATCATCTCGTAGATGCCGATCCGGCCGCGGTAACCCGATTGCCGGCAATGGTTACAGCCGCGTCCCTTCATAAAGGTGGCCTTCGTGATCATCTCCGGCGTCACCCCGGCTGCGCGGAGGTGGTCCTCCTCGGGCATGATCGGTTCCCGGCACTTCACGCAGTTCACCCGCACCAGCCGCTGCGCCATGATCGCAATCACGGAGCTGGCGATGAGAAACGGGGCCACACCGATGTCGACCAGCCGCGTCACAGCACTGGGCGCGTCGTTCGTATGTAGCGTACTGAAAACCAAGTGTCCTGTCAAAGAAGCCTGCACGGCGATCTCGGCGGTCTCTTTATCGCGAATTTCGCCGACGAGGATGATGTTCGGGGCTTGACGCAGCATGGCCCGGATAATCCGGCCGAAATTCAGCCCGATGTTGTGCTTCACTTCGACTTGGTTGATGCCGGGGAGGTAATACTCGACCGGGTCCTCAGAGGTGATGATCTTTCGATCCGGACGGTTGAGTTCGTTCAGAGCCGCGTACAAAGTCGTCGTCTTGCCCGACCCCGTCGGGCCCGTCACGAGGAAGATCCCGTTCGGCCGTTTGATGATGTTCTGGAAGCGGAGATAATCTTCCTCCCCGAAGCCGAGGTCGCGGATGCCGACCATGATGTTGGCCCGGTCCAAGATCCGCATGACCGCCGATTGGCCGTGGACCGTCGGCAGCATGCTCACGCGGAGGTCGTAGTGTTTGTTCTGGATTGTCATCTTGATCCGGCCGTCCTGCGGACGCCGTTTTTCGGAGATGTCGATGCTCCCCATGACCTTGATACGGGCGAGCAGCGCCGACAGCAGCCGGCGCGGCGCGGCGTCGCGTTCGATGAGGTTGCCGTCGATGCGGTAGCGGATGCGGACGCGGTCGCCGAACGGTTCGATGTGGATGTCCGAGGCCCGGAGCTGCACCGCCTCTTGAATGATGAGGTTGATCAGTTTGACGACCGGCGCTTCCGAGTTCCCGGCGTCGGCGAGGTTCGTCGTGCTGTCGATCTGGGTCGAATCGATCTGCGTGCCGGTGAACTCGGCGAGCATGGAGTCCATCGACTCCGTTTCGCTCTGGCCGTAGTTCCGGTTGATGGCGTCGGTGATCTGTTCTTGGATCGCCAGCACCGGCTGGATGTCTTTGTTCAAAATGAACTGGAGCTTCTGGAGCGTGTCGTAGTTCGACGGGTCGGACGTGATGATCTTCAGCACGGTCCCTTCGAGCGACAGCGGCAGGATCAAATTTTCGCGGGCCACCGACTCGGGGACGAGTTCGATCACCGACTTCGGGATTTCGACGTTGTTCAGGTCGATGAATTGCATCCCGCTGAACTCGGCGATCGCCTGCATCACTTCGGTCGCGCTGGCGTAATTCAATTTCGACAGGGCGTCCTGCAGCTTCAGCCCTTGGCCGAGCGAGAGGTTGCGCGCCTCGTCGAGTTGCTCGGCGCTGAGGATCCCCTTGCGGATCAGGATGTCCGTGTAGTCGCTGGCGGCCTTCGCCATGGGTGGCACTCCGGGTAGGATAGCGTGAGAGATGTCGGCGCGGGCGATCGCACGATCGCGCGGGGCTGCGAGTAACAAACGGGGGCGGTCGGTAAAACGCGGGCGAGAAGAAGGATGAAGGCCACGACGGAACCGCGAGAATGTATGAGATCTGATAGTGGAGTATCGGCGACGCCGGGGGGGATAGCAACGGCAAAGTGCGCCGCAATGAGGATTTTTCACAATTCGGGCGGTACGTCGCCCTGGTGGCGGAGGCCGACGCTCGGGCTGGAACGGCTCGAAGACCGCACCGTCCCGGATGCGACGGCGTGGATCCTCCCGAATTTGTTCGACCCGATGGTCACGCTTCCCCCGATGGACCCCGTGCCGGCACCGACGGCTCCGCCGAGCCCGGCCTGGACGCCGGCTGATGCGGCCGGCGTCCAGGCGTGGGTCGGCCACGGCGTTGGAACGGTCGTGGCCGGCGGGGTCGGGTACTACGTGGGTGAGAGCATCGCCAAAACGATCTACGACTACGCCGTCACTTCGTCTACAAAACCTTAGCCACTGATAGCTCCTCATTCGACAGTTGAATCTTATTCGACCGGGATCGAAATCGCCATCGCGCCACTCCCGTTCTTGTGGCTATAATACCTGTTCTCATACCCGGTTGTCGTCGTCAGGTGGTGCATGGAAAAGGAAAAGATGCTGCAAATCGTGGTGCCGGCCATCGCCGTCGCCGCGATCATCGTCGTGGTGGGGTTGATCATCGTCGGCACGGCCCCCCCGACGGAGAACACCCAACCCGGTTCCGGCAAAGCGCCGGCCTTGGCGCAGGGCAAAAAGATGATCGCCCAAGTCGACATCAATTCCGAGGGGGTCGGACTGACCCCGCCCGATGTCAATTCGCCGGAATGGAAAGACATCGGCAACGGCTTGAAGGCTTGGGATGTGAAAGTCGGTGAGGGCGACGTCGCCATCGTCGAGACGGACGACGGACTGTGGCACTACACCGGCTGGCGCCCGGACGGGTTCGTGTTCGACAGCAGCTTGCGGAAGACGGGCGATCCGATCACGTTCAATTTGCGCTCCGTGATCAAAGGCTGGACGCTCGGTCTCGCGGGCATGAAGGCCGGGGGCGTCCGCCGGTTGTACATCCCGAGCGCCCTTGCCTACGGACCGCAAGGGCAGGGGAAAGAGATCCCCGGCAATACCGACCTGCTCTTCGAGGTGAAACTGCTCCGCATTTCGCGGTAGTCGGTCACCCCGTACTTTTTCGAAAGGACTCCCATGACCAAGTTCCGCTGGTTCCCGATGATCGCTCTTGCGGCGCTCATCGCGTTCGCCGCCCCGGTCCCCGCCGAGGACAAGAAAGAAGACATTTACAAACTGCCCGCACTCGACGACAAAGGTTGGGTGAAACGGGATGACGGGATGAAAGTCTGGGATGTGAAAGTCGGTACCGGCGACGCGGTGAAGGCCGGCGCTACCGTGAAGGTGCACTACACCGGCTGGCTGACCAACGGCAAAGTCTTCGACAGCAGCCGCAAGCGCGACGAAGCGATCGAGTTCGGCCTGAACCAGGTCATCAAAGGGTGGACGATCGGCGTGGAAGGGATGAAAGTCGGCGGCACACGCCGGTTGCTGATCCCCTCGGAACTCGGCTACGGCAAGCGCGGCGCCGGCTCGGACATCCCCCCCGATGCGACGCTCGTGTTCGACATCGAACTCCTCGAAGTCAAGAACAAGTAACTCCGCAGGGCCCTCCGCCGACCGCGGCGTCGGGTCTTCTCACTCACTCGTTATTAGGATAAATACGATGGCCGCAGATCCCTTCGCCTTGCCCGATGTCGCTTCGCCGGAATGGGTCGCCCGGCCCGACGGTATGAAAGTCTGGGACGTCAAAGTCGGCGCCGGCGCCGCCGTGAAACCGGGCGCGACCGTCACCGTCCACTACACCGGTTGGCTGCTCAACGGCACCGTCTTCGACAGCAGCAAGAAGCGCGGTCAGACGATTTCGTTCGGCCTGCACCAAGTCATCAAAGGCTGGACCGACGGCGTCCCCGGCATGATGCCCGGCGGCGTGCGATTGCTACTGATCCCGTCCGACATGGCCTACGGCGACCGCGGCTCCCCAGGGTCGATCCCGCCGAAGGCGACCCTAGTGTTCGAGATCGAATTGATCAGTTCGAAGTGACGTTTTTCACCACAGAGACACCGAGAAGAAACAGGACGATGCGATTCCGTACTTTTCCCATTTTCTCTGTGCCTCTGTGGTGAATCCTGATCCGGAGCGAGCCATGCTTTTCGCCGCTGACGATGTCGAAGGCTTCCTGAGCGACTCCGGCAAGAAGATCGCCGTCACGATCGTCGTGTCGGTGCTCACCTCGCTCGCGGCGTTCGTGTTCGGCCGCTATTACGGGCGCTGGAAAGCCCGCCGCGAATGGGAAAGCAAAGAGTTCCTCAACCGCGTCATTATCAGTTTGAACATCTTCCACGACGGCACTCTGAAGATCCGCACGGTGCTCGAACGGAGCATCGAAGACGTCTTCCTGAACCCGATCGCCATCGAGAAAATCCAAGCCGCGGTCAGTCTCTGCACGCCGGACCATCCGATCCTGCCGATCCCCAAAGCCGACCGCTGGTATCTGCTCAACTTCGTGTTGAACGCCGTGGCCGAGCATTTCGTGGCGGGACAGTTGAAGCTCGACGCGGGCCAACCCGTGACCACGCTGCGCTACGCGCTGTTCCTCACGTGCGAAGTCGTCGGCGACGAGCGCATCCGCAAAGTGCGGGCGATGCTCGTCCGCCGCGACGTCCTCGACGACTTCCCGTATTCCGATTCGATGCCGACACTCGAAAACCCCTGGCACGAAGACCGCATCAAGACTCTCCGCCGCGCCTCGGCACTGCTGAAGACGGAGCCGGACCATTTCCTGATGCTGGAAACGTGCGTGTGAAGCTCTTTAGCCCGGGCAACGCCCTCCGGCGTGGCGACAAGTTTCCAACTTCAGTGCTTTCCAATTGAGCCTTATGATACAGGTTCATGCGCTATCGGGGGTTGCGTCGGTTGCCTCAGGTGCTCGACCAAGTCGTCCAGCACATCGCGGTAGCGTGGTGGGCGCGTGGG
>JANXTU010000295.1 GCA_025352235.1 Fimbriiglobus sp. | reverse complement strand
ACAAGCACATCGTCGGCCAGAACGCCGCGAAGAAGGCCGTGGCCGTGGCCATACGCAACCGCTGGCGCCGGCAGCAGCTCCCCGCCGAACTGCGAAAGGACATCACCCCGAAGAACATCATTTTGATCGGGCCGACCGGCGTCGGCAAAACGGAAATTGCCCGCCGGTTGGCCGAACTGGTTCAAGCGCCGTTCATCAAAATCGAAGCGACGAAGTTCACCGAAGTCGGCTACGTCGGCCGCGACGTCGAGAGCATGGTGCGCGACCTCGTCGAAGTCGCCATCGGCTTGGTGAAGCGCCGGCAGAAAGAGACCGTCCGGGCCAAGGCCGAGGAGCGCGCCACCGAACGCTTGCTCGACCTGCTGGTCCCACCAACCAAGACGACGCCGTGGGAACCGGAAAGCGAGAAAGAAGAGGCCGAGAAACGCCTGCGGACGCGCGAGAAATTCCGCGAGATGCTGCTGGCCGGAGAACTGGAAGACCGCGTCGTCGAGTTGTCGGTCGAACAGAGGGCGTCGCCGGTGCAAGTGTTCTCCAGCATGGGCATGGAGAACATGGACGTCGACTTGCAGGGCATGTTCGACAAGTTCTTGCCGAAGTCCAACGCTCCCCGGCAACTGCCGCTGAAGGACGCTCGCAAGGTGATCCTCGAACAAGAAACCGAAGCGCTCATCGACCGCGCGGCCGTCTCCGAACAGGCCATCGAACTGGTCGAAAACCACGGGATGATCTTCCTCGACGAGATCGACAAAATCTGCGGGCCGCAATCGGGCAGCGGGCCGGACATCTCGCGGCAGGGCGTCCAGCGCGACTTGCTGCCGATCGTCGAAGGGACGACGGTGAACACCAAGCACGGCCCGGTGAAGACCGACCACGTCCTGTTCATCGCGGCCGGGGCGTTCCACGCGTCCAAGCCGAGCGACCTCATGCCCGAGTTGCAGGGCCGCTTCCCGATCCGCGTCGAACTGACGGACTTGAGCCGGGACGACTTCCTGCGGATTCTCACCGAGCCGCAGCACGCCCTGACGAAGCAGTACGCGGAGCTTCTGCGGACCGAAGGGATCGATCTCAGCTTCACTCAAGATGGCACCGAAGCCTTGGCCGACGTGGCCTTCGAACTCAACCGCACGACGCAGAACATCGGCGCCCGCCGGCTGCACACGATCCTCGAGCGCGTCGTCGAAGACATCAGTTTCGAAGGGCCGGACTTGGTTGAAAAGACCGTGCTCGTCGACGGGGCGATCGTCCGCGAGAAGATCGGCGCGATCATCAAGAAAGACGACCTGAGCAAGTACATCTTGTAGACTCGCTTCAGGACTCGGGGTTTCCCCATTCGGACTTCCTCTATGCACCCCATCCACGAATACCAGAACCAACTCACCCGCCGGCAACTCTTCGGCAGCACCGCCACCGGCCTCGGCACGGCGGCGCTCGCGGGGTTGCTCGCACAAGACGGCCTTGCGGCCGAAGCGCGCAAGCCTGTCGGCGCCTTGCCGGGCTTGCCGCATTTCGCCCCCAAAGCGAAGCGCGTCATCTACCTTTTTCAGAACGGCGCGCCGACGCACGTCGACCTTTTCGACTACAAACCCGAGATCGTCAAACAGCACGGCAAGCCGGTGCCGGCGTCGTTCCTCGGCGACAAACGTTTCAGCACGATGACCGGCAACGCCACCGGCAAGTTGATGCTGCAACCGGTCGAACCCTTCAAGCAGCGCGGCAAATCCGGGGCGTGGGTCAGCGAGTTCCTCCCGCACACGGCCAAAATCGCCGACGAACTCTGCTTCGTGAAGTCGATGCACACCGAGCAGGTGAACCACGCCCCGGCCATCACCTTCATGCTGTCGGGCGGCGAACTCCCCGGCCGGCCGAGCCTCGGCGCCTGGATGAGCTACGGCCTCGGATCGATGAACGAAAACCTCCCGGCCTACGCCGTGATGACGAGCATCAGCAAGGGCACCTCGTGCGGGCAGATCTTCTACGACTTCTACTGGGGCAGCGGCTTCCTGCCGAGCAAGTATCAGGGGGTGAAGTTCCGCAACAGCGCCGATCCCGTGCTCTACCTCCAGAACCCGAAGGGCGTGTCGGCCGAGGTGCGCCGCGGCGTCCTCGACGACCTCGCGAAACTGAACGACATCAAGCTGAAGGAAGCGGGCGATCCCGAGATCGCCACGCGGATGAGCCAGTACGAGATGGCCTTCAAGATGCAGACGAGCGTGCCGGAACTGACGGACTTCAGCAAGGAACCGAAGAAAGTCCTCGATAGCTACGGGCCGCTGGTGAAGGAGCCAGGCAGCTTCGCCTACAACTGCCTGATGGCGCGCCGGCTCGCCGAGCGCGGCGTCCGCTGCGTGCAACTCATGCACGCCGGCTGGGATCAGCACAACAGCCTCACGACCGAACTTTACAACCAAACGCGCGACACCGACCAACCCTCGGCCGCGCTCGTGATGGACCTGAAGCGCCTCGGGCTACTCGACGACACGCTCGTGATCTGGGGCGGCGAGTTCGGCCGAACGCCGTTCATCCAAGGGAGCCTCGACGACCGGAAGAAATGGGGACGGGATCACCATCCGTACGCCTTCACCGTCTGGATGGCCGGCGGCGGCATCAAGCCCGGCATCAGTTACGGCGAAACCGATGAACTCGCAATGAACGTCGCCAAAGACGGCGTCCACGTCCACGACCTGCAAGCGACGATCCTGCACCTGCTGGGCATCGAACACGATAAGCTCACGTTCAAATTCCAAGGAAGGAACTTCCGCCTCACGGACGTCCACGGCAAGGTGGTAAAGGGAATTTTGGGGTGACAGCCGAGTCAGTTGTGGGGTCACCAGAAACTCCGTTTCGGATGGGCGGATTTGATCGCCTTCAAGGTCTCGTGGGTGATCGGCGTCTTGGTCAGGTCCAAGAAAACGAGCAACGGCAACCCGGTGCCCGGTGATCGGGGGGTAGTGACAAATTCGCCCGCATCGGGTATGATCGGGAAAGAACAACGGAGGGTATGCGATGACGGTGACGGAACCGCGCGTGGATCAACACGAAATCGCCCGTCTCGGCCACGAAGCCTTTGAGCGTTTCGTGAGGCCGAGCCTCACTCCGGGAGAGCCTTGGAAGTATGTGGCCATCGAAGTCGGGACGGGCGATTTCGAAATGGCGGCGACCTCTCAAGAAGCCGTGTCACAAGTGCGTGCCCGTAATCCCATCGGCGGAGATTTTTACATTATGCGTACCGATGGGACGCCGGCTTTTCGAATGAGATCGCTCCAATGATACGAGGATCCGTCGATGCCAATCTTTTCGCGAGGGTGCGATTGTGCGTCCGCGGAACGGACGGTGTCGAACTCGAAGTCGACGCCGTGATCGATACGGGATTCGACGATTCGCTAATTTTGCCAGCCCGGACGATCTCGAGTTTGGGTTTGAAACACCCGACGGTGGGGCAAGCATTTCTCGCCGATGGCTCCATAAAATATTTCGACATCTTCTCCGCCGAGATCGAATGGGGCGGGGCGAGTCGCACCGTCCAAGTCTCGGCGGTCGGTGACGAAGCCCTGATCGGCATGGCGCTTCTGGCAGACCACGAATTGCGAATACAAGTCGTTCCGACTGGATCCGTCGAAATCATCCCGATTCCATAACCAGACCACCGGAAATCCCCATGACAATGCCCACTCGCATCCTCGGCCGCACGGGCGCGTCCGTGTCCCACCTCTGCTTCGGCGGCTGGCACTTCGCTCAACCCGAAAATACCGACGACGCGGCGATCCGCCTCGTCCAGCGCGCGGCCGACGAGGGCTTCACTTTCTTCGACAACGCCTGGGATTACCACATGGGCCGCAGCGAAGAGCTGATGGGCCGGGCGCTCGCGGAGGGAGGACGCCGGCAAAAGGCTTTTTTGATGACCAAGAACTGCGCCCGCGATGCGGCGGGAACCCGGCAACATCTGGAAGACTCGCTGAAGCGACTCCGCACCGATTACCTCGACCTCTGGCAATTCCACGAAATCAACTACGACAACGACCCGGATTGGATCGTCGAACGCGGGGCGCTCGCGGCGGCGCTCGAAGCGCAAAAAGCCGGGAAGGTGCGCTTCATCGGCTTCACCGGGCACAAGTCGCCGCACATCTTCTTGAAAATGCTGCCGCTGCACGAGTGGGATACCGTCCAATTGCCGATCAACGTCTGCGATCCGTGGTACCGCAGCAGCATCCGCGAGGTGCTGCCGAAGCTGGCCGAGCGGAACATCGGGGCCATCGGCATGAAGAGCTTGGGCGGCGGCAACATCACCGCCGGCGGCGTGATGATCGGCGGCGGAGTCTGCACCGTCGCCGAAGCGCGGCGCTACGCCCTGAGCCAGCCCATCGCTTCCCTCGTCGTCGGCATCGATTCGGAGACCGTGCTCGACCAAGATTTGGAACTCGGCCGGTCGTTCGTCCCGATGTCGGCGGTGGAAAGGACGGCCCTCGAGAATCGGGTGAAGCCGGTGGCGAGCGACGGCCGATTCGAACCGCACAAGAGCACCCAGAATTACGACGGCCCGTACCACCGCGAACAGCACGGCTTCGCGGTCTGACCTCGAATCTACCGATTCTTCGCAGTGCCACTCTGTGAAGATTGCGAGTGATTGTCCCGGATTGCGCTGGCCGGCGGGGTGGGCGGCGAACTATCTTTCGGATGCGGTCTCCAGCCGAAACCGGGGTGTGGCATGTCGTTTTGGGACGCGGTGGGCGAACTGCCCGCCTGGTCGGCCGTCTTCTTCGCGGTGGCCCTCCTCATCGCCTTCGGCTTCGAGTTCATCAACGGCTTCCACGACACCGCCAACGCCGTCACCACGGTCATCTACACACGCACCCTCCGGCCGACGCCCGCGGTCGCCTATTCCGGCTTCATGAACTTCCTCGGCGTCCTCCTCGGCGGGACCACCGTCGCCTTCAGCATCGTCAACTTGCTGCCGGTCGATCTGCTGATCCAATCCAACGAGCAAAGCGCCCGGCTCGGCCTCGTCATGGTACTCGCGCTGCTGTTCGCCGCGATCACCTGGAACCTCGGCACCTGGTACCTCGGCTTGCCGGTGTCGAGTTCGCACACCCTCATCGGGTCGATTCTCGGCATCGGGCTGGCCAACAGCTACCTCACCGGCGTCGACGGCGTGAATTGGTCGAAGGCCACCGAAGTCGGCTTCGGGTTGTTGATCTCTCCGGTCATCGGCTTCATCGCGGCCGCCCTGCTCTTGCTCGCCCTGAAAGCGACAGCCAAGGAGCCGCGCCTGTACATCCCGCCGCAGGGCGAGGATCGCCCGCCGCGCTGGGTGCGCGGCGTCTTGTTGGTCACCTGCGGCGGCGTGAGTTTCGCCCACGGCTCGAACGACGGCCAGAAAGGGATGGGCCTGATTCTGCTGGTGCTCATCGGCTTCCTCAGCGGGCACTACGCCCTCGACATCCACGATGCGAAGAAGGTCGAACCGGCCCGCGTCGGGGCACTGGAGGCGAAAGCGAAACTCGATGCGGCCGGGAACCTGACGCCCGGCTTGGCCGAGGACGCCGACGCCATCGCGGCGGAGTTGGACGGCAAAGCGTCGTTCGCCGAGCTGCCGGGGGAACGGCGGAAGAGACTGCGCGAGCGGCTCTACCGGCTCTCGCAGGCGACGGAAGACAAGGCGACCAAAGATTCGCTGACGAAACCGATCGAATTCGTGCCGCTGTGGGTCGTCGTCGGGGTGGCGCTGGCGCTGGGCCTGGGCACGACCATCGGCTACAAGCGCATCGTCGTGACGGTCGCCGAGAAGATCGGCAAGACGCACCTCACGTACGCCCAAGGGGCGGCGGCGGAGACGGTGGCCGCCTGCACGATCCTCGCGGCCGACTTCGCCCATTTGCCCGTGAGTACGACGCAAATCCTCAGCAGCGGCATCGCCGGGACGATGGCAGCCAACCGCTCGGGCATCCAAGGCGGGACGTGCAAGAAGATCCTGCTGGCTTGGGCCTTCACCCTGCCGGGGACGGTGTTACTCAGCGGGTCGCTCTATTGGGTCGGCCACGCGCTGGTGAAGTGATTTGGGGGTGGCAAATGGTTTCGGCCGAAAACCACCCACCCCTCCGCGAAACCATTTCCGAATTCGGGTAGAACCTTAGCGCCGCAACGACTTGCGTCCGAATCGGGGCAAACCGGGCGGCGGCGGAACCATCGCGGGACCATTGGCGGCGCGGAATACCATCCTTGTTATCGACATCCCATTCGGTGATACTACCCCATTCGTTCCCTCCGCCCACTCGGAAGCCGTATGCCGCTGTCGTGGAACGAAATCAAAATCAACGCCATCAACTTCGCGCGGAAGTGGCAGCACGAAAAGCGCGAAGAAGCCGAGGCGAAATCGTTCTGGGACGAGTTCATCCGCCTCTTCGGGCTGGAGCGGGCCGCCGTCGCCAGCTTTGAAGAACCCGTCAAGACCCTCAAAGGCACCTACGGCTTCATCGACCTATTTTGGAAGGGCGTGTTGCTGGTCGAACACAAGAGCCGGGGGCAATCGCTGGAGAAGGCCAACAGCCAGGCGATGGAGTACATCCAGAATTTGCAGCGCGAGGGGCGCGGCAAGGAAGTGCCGCCGAACGTGATCGTCTGCGACTTCGCCCGCTTCGTTTATTACGACCTCAAGAACGACCGCACGGTCGAGTTCCCGCTGGAAAAGCTCCCCGAGCACATCTACGACTTCGCGTTCATCCCCGGCTACAAGATCCACTCGCTCGAACCGCAAGACCCGATCAACATCGAGGCCGTCGATCTCCTCGGCGATCTGCACGACTCTTTGGAAGGGAGCGGCTACACCGGGCACGATCTCGAACGCTTCCTCGTGCGCATTCTCTTTTGCCTCTTCGCCGAAGACACCGGATTGTTCCCGCGCGAATCGTTCAAGCTGTTCATCGAGAACCGGACCGATCCGGACGGGGAAAATCTCGGCGGGATACTGGCGCAGCTTTTCCAGTGCTTGGACAAGCCCGTCCAGAACCGGATGAAAAGCGAAATGTGGGAATTGCAGGGGATGCCTTACGTCAATGGCGATCTCTTCAAAGAGCGGTTGGAAATCGTCAACTTCACGAGGTTCACCCGCGAACGCCTCATTGAATGCTGCAAATTCGACTGGTCGCGCATCAGCCCGGCCATCTTCGGCTCGTTGTTCCAAAGCGTCATGGAACCCAAAGAGCGCCGCAAAGTCGGGGCGCACTACACGAGCGAACGCGACATTCTCAAGCTCGTCGGGAGTTTGTTCCTCGACGACCTCAAAGCCGAGTTCGAGCGCCTCAAAGAGAACCGGGGTACCCAGCGCGAAGCCCGCCTGATGGAGTTCCATCGCAAGATCGGCGCGCTCAAATTCCTCGACCCCGCCTGCGGCTGCGGCAACTTCCTCGTCGTGACGTACCGCGAATTGCGCTTGCTCGAAATCGGCTTGCTGAAGGAGCTGTACGGCTCGCAGCAGAAGATGCTCGACGTGCTCAACCGCTCGCTCATCGACGTGGACAGCATGTACGGCATCGAGATCAACGAGTTCCCGGCCCGCATCGCCGAAGTCGCCCTGTGGCTTTGCGATCACCAGATGAACCAACGCCTCAGCGAAGCCTTCGGCGAATACTGCGCCAGGTTGCCGCTGAAGAAATCGGCGACCATCCGCCACGCCAACGCCCTCCGCGTCGACTGGAACGAAGTGCTGCCGGCGAAGGATTGCAGTTGCGTACTGGGGAACCCGCCGTTCATCGGCGCGAAGTTTCAATCGGCCGCGCAGCGCGACGAAGTGGCCACCGTGGCCACGGGGGTGAGGAACGCTGGGCTGCTCGATTACGTCTGCGCTTGGTACTTCAAAGCGGCCGATTACACGAAGGAAACGAAGTCGCCCGCCGGGTTCGTTTCGACGAACAGCGTCAGCCAAGGGGAGCAGGTCGGAGTTCTTTGGGGCGAACTGTTCCGGCGCGGGATCAAGATCCACTTCGCCCACCGCACCTTCCCGTGGAAGAGCGAAGCCCGCGGCGCCGCCCACGTCCACGTCGTCATCGTCGGTTTCGGCCACGGGGACACCGCCGAGAAACGGATCTACGACTACGACCAAGACTTGGACAATCCGACCGTCACCGTCGCGAAGAACATCAGCCCGTACTTCGTGGAGGGGAGCGATACGGTCGTGGTGAATCGTCGCAAACCGCTGTGTTCTGTGCCCGAAATCAAATTCGGTAACCAACCGATCGACGGTGGTTTTTTGCTGTTGGATGATGAACAAAAACGCGAGATCAACCGAGAGTGCCCCAAAGCGAAGAAGTGGATCCGACTGTACTTGGGATCCCGCGAGTTCATCAACGGTCAAAAACGATGGTGTCTCTGGCTCAAAGATGCGTTGCCCAACGAACTGCGAGACTGCATCCCGGTCATGCGGCGGATCGAAGAAGTGAAAAAGTTCCGGCTAGCGAGCAACCGCCCAGATACGGTGCGATTGGCGACAGCTCCAGCCCAATTCGCATTCGTGAGTCACACCGAAAAAGAGTATTTGATTATTCCCTCCGCGTCTTCGGAGCGGAGGCGATACATTCCGATTGGCTTCCTCCCGGCCAACGTAATTGCGAGCAATTTGTGTTTGATCGTTCCGGGAGCTACCGTCTTCGACTTCGGAATACTGACCTCCACCATGCATATGGCGTGGGTCCGTCAGGTCTGCGGTCGGCTGAAATCGGATTACCGCTATTCCGCGTCGTTGGTCTACAACAACTTCCCCTGGCCGATGCAGGCGACCGACGCTCAGAAAGCCACAGTCGAAGCCAAGGCGCAAGCCGTCTTGGACGCCCGCGCGTTGTTCCCCGAAGCCACCTTGGCCGATCTGTACGACCCGAACACGATGCCGCCGGCGCTGACGAAGGCGCACGCGGACCTCGACCGGGCCGTCGAAAAGTGCTACCGCAAGGAGGCGTTCACCCAAGATCGCGAGCGGGTCGAGTTCCTGTTCGCGCTGTACGAGAAACTGGTCAACCCGCTGACGGCGACCGCCCCGACTCGCCGCAAGAAGCGGACCGCGGAAGAGTAGGTTCCCCACACGGTGCCCGCCTGTTCACCGGTCGGGAAGGGTGGGAAGACGAAAAAACCCCACAAATCCTAGCGATTTGTGGGGTTGCGGCGAATGCACTTGGAGGGATTTGAACCCCCAACACTCGGTGCCGAAGACCGATGCTCTATCCAATTGAGCTACAAGTGCTTGCCAGTACTTTACGGTGCGGATGGCCCGGCTACAAGGTGAACGCCGCACGACGATCACTCATTCCCCGGCCGGGGGCTTCTTGATCATGTCCGGGCCTTTGCCGAACATCTTTTCGTACTTGCCGTTGGCCCCTTTGACGTACTTCGTGAACCCTTTTCGTTCGAGGCTGCCGTCGCTGGTCGCGGCCTTGGCGTGCTGATCCGTCCAAGTCCGTGGGGCGTTGGGGGTGGACAAGATTCGCCGGCAGGGTTGACCGCTTTCGGGGTGCACCGTCAGCGAATCGGCCGACATCCGCTGCATGATTTCGAAGACTTCCCCGCCGGAGCCGTCCGGTTCGACGAGTTCGTATTGGTACAGTGGCATAAGGGTTTCCTCGGTTGGGTACCCTCATTCTACGGCGTCACTTCGCACGCCAGATGGTTTCTTCCTTCACACCCAAGCGCACCATGGCTGGGCCGATGTCGGAGAAGAAGCGTTTGGCGTCGACCGGGTAGCCGGCCGTGGCGATCAAGCCGGGGACGTGTTTGGCCCAGTATGCGTTGAATTGCATCATGCAGACCTCACGCAGGTACTTGCAGATCATCGACGCGAGTGCCACGGCGATGCTATCGCCATCGGCACGGGGGCGAAAACTGACGCTGACGGGCCTGGAAAGCCCGACGATGCGATAACGACTCTCTTCGGGGCGTTCGACCTCGGCAATCACGAACCCCTCGGGGAAGGCCTCTTGCAGCTGCGCAGCGTAGAACGCTCGTC
>JANXTU010000276.1 GCA_025352235.1 Fimbriiglobus sp. | reverse complement strand
CTTTTCGCTCCGCGAAAAGTAGCTGGGCTCGCCCGCGAGGTGCGGAACGCGAGTGCTGGCGTCAAACACTTTTCGCGGAGCGAAAAGCGACGTTCTCCGCTCGGCTCGGCTTTCAAAACCGAATGTGGGGCGGAGTCGGACGCATCGGAAAATCGGCGTTTCGCGATGTGACTCTTAAGTACGTCGAGCATAAGTAGGGATGCCGTCCAGGAGGCATCGGTCCGAATCCGAAATGGTTTCGGCGGACATCGCACCCGTCGAAATCGGACGTAACGTGTTGCTGCACATGGGTTCTACCCAAAATCGGAAATGATTTCGCGGAGGGGTGGGGGGTTCCGCGGCGAAATCATTTTCCGGAGTCGGCGCTGTTTTCCCTCGACCACCCCAATCGCACGGTGCTATTGACGGATCCGTTTCCACCATGCGAGTTTAGGCACAAGCTCTTCCCTTCGCTGCGGCTCTGCGTGAGATTCCCCTTCCAACCCCGCAGGAGGCGGCCGTGACCGAACCGATTCAAACCCCCTCCGCACCACCCCGCAAGCGCCGGCGCTTTTTGCGAATCGCCCTCGGACTCTGTGCACTGATTCTCGCACTCGTCTGGTTCGCCCCCGCGATCATCGCCCGGACGAGCCTGCGCGACCGGATTGTCGATTCGGCGCTCGCCGATTTCAACGGCAAAGTGCGATCCGAGAGCGCCTCGATGAGTTGGTTCGGCACGGTCGAATTCCGGAACGTGACCTTGACCGAACCGTCGGGCCGGGTAGCCGTGACGACGCCCAAATTGACGACCTCAAAAACCCTTTGGCAACTCGCCCTTCAGCGCGGTGACCTCGGCACCTTTCACATCCAGGAACCGGACGTGACCGTCTCGGTGGAGAACGGCCGGACGAATGTGGAAGAGTGGATTGCGAACTACACCAAAGATGACGGCACACCACCGAAACCCGAACGGCTCGCATTCGCCATCGAAGCGACGAACGGCAAGGCCACACTGACGGGCGCGCCGGACACCCAATTGCGGAACATCACCTTCGTCTATCGCAGCCCGAAGTCGCAGGCGGAACCGATGGAAATCCGCATCGCGGCCGAAGCTGCGGACGGGGGCAAGCTCGACACCACCGTGCAACTCGGCACCGACACCGGCGTGACACTGACGGCCGCGACTTTCCCGCTGAGCGCACTCGACCCCGTCTTGCCGCGCTTCGGCGCGGGACTGTCCGTCGGCGGCGCGTTGACCGCCGACGTGCGCGGGAAGTGGAACCTCCCCGCCGACAAGCCGGTGTCGGTCGAATTCTCCGGCGCGGCGAACGTCACCGACTTGGAGGTTCGGGCGCCGGGGCTGAAAGGGGAAACGCTGGCCCTCAAGACGTTCGCGCTACTGCAGAGCGAAGTCGCGACGCTTCCCGGCGGGCGGATCGATGTGAAGTCGCTGCGGCTGCTGTGCGATGTCGGTGACGCCTCTCTCGCCGGTCAGTTCGTTCCGAATTTCGATGCGGACGAACTCTTGAAACAGCCGGGAATCGGCGCGACTGCGAACGTCGATCTCGCGAAACTCGCCGCACTGTTGCCAAAATTCATGAGCATCCGCGACGACACCGTCCTCAAACGCGGGTCGCTCGGATTGACGCTGAAAAGCGAAGCGGTCGAAGGCGGCACGGTGTGGGCCGGCGAACTGCAAACTCGCGACTTCGAAGCCGAACGCGGCGGGCAAATCTTGACGTGGACGACGCCGTTGAAAGCCAAGTTCCGCGGCCGCTTTCTCGCCGACGGTCGGCCCGACTTCGACGACCTTTTGGTCGAGTCCGAATTCCTCAGCGTCGCGGGGCGGGGCCGGCTCGAATCCTTTTCGGTCGCGGGCCGGTTCGATCTCAAACGCCTCGCGGCTCAATTGGGTCAGTTCGTCGATCTCGGGGCCATCTCGCTGGCGGGCAGTGGCACATTCCGCGTGAATTCCCAACCGGCGACCGATGCGACCACAAAGAGGATCGAAGCGAAAGTCGATTTCGACAAGATCGACATCCGCGACGCGAAGCGCACTTTGGCCGCGCAGGGCACTTTGACCGGTACGGTGGTCGTGAACCCCACGCATCTCGTCGGTGAAAAGCTCCGTTTGGAATTGAAGGGCGTCAAACTCGCAGGGACCGATTTCCAATTCGACGAAGCGAAAATGATGGTGTCGACCAGTGCGACCTACGACCGCGCCACCGGCGGTCTCTCGCTGGCCGACCTCCAGTTCTGGACGGCCTCCATCGGCCTATCATCGGCGAAACTCGACGTGTCCCGCGATACGAAACTCGGCTACGGGGTTGCGGGGTCCGTGACGGTGCATGCGGTGGTGCTCGAGCCGGTGCAGCGGTCGTTGAAACTGCAAAAAGACCCCGCCGGAGCCGATGTCATCCGGGGCATCGCCAAGGGGACTGCGACGATCCGAGCCAATGCCTCCTCCGCCACGATCGACGCCGATTTAAAAGTCGAGAACTTCTCGTACGGTACCGCCGCAAAACCGACGTGGTCCGAACCGTGGATCGCACTGAAGGGGGGCGGCACCTACGATTTCGAGGCGGATACGGCGCAATTGAAGCCGACGAACATCGCCCGGGACGGCTTCGCCATCGACGCCGAAGGACGCGTGGCGAAGCTCTCCACCGCCATGGATCTGAACCTGACGGGCCACCTGACCTACGACCTCGCGAAGATCGAACCGCAGTTAAAAGAGTACCTCGGCCAAAGTGGGCGCGCCACCGGGCGCGGCACGAAGCCGTTCGCGGTGTCCGGGAATTTGGCCGACGGCGGGAAGAACGTCGCCGTCCGCGTCGGCCGTGGACCGGCGACGAATCTCGATCACCTGACGGGGAATGCCGCCGTGGGCTGGACGTCCTTGAAGGCCTACGGCTTCGACGTCGGCGACGCGGAATTGAAAGCGAACATCGACAAGGGCCTCGTCAAGATGAACCGCGTCGATGCCACGTTCGGCAGCGGCCGAGTCCGTTTGGAACCGACGCTCGCCCTGAACCGCTCCTACGATTTGACCTTCGCCAAAGGCATCGTCGTCGAGAAAGCCAAGCTCTCTCCGGCGGCGTGCGCGGAAGCTGTCGGCTACGCCCTCCCGGCTATTGCCAACGTGGCCCATGCCGAAGGGACAATCTCGTTCGAACTCGGGGAGAACCGCATCCCGTTGACCGACCCGACGAAAGGGGCGCTGGTGGGGACGTTGTTGATCCATGAAGCGGAGGTGTCGCCCGGGCCGGTCGTTTCGAAGATCGCGGCGTTGCTGGGCGCAAAGCCGTTGAAGCTAAAGCTGACCAAAGATCAGCGGATACCAATCACCTTCAAAGACGGCCGCGTCTATCACAGCGATTTCGCCATCGTCCTCGACGGATTCACGGTCAAGACCTCAGGCTCGGTCGGCGTCGACGGCTCGTTGGCGTTGATTCTGGAGGTGCCATTGAACGGGAAACTCGCGTCGTCGCTGGTGCCGGCGGATCAACCGCGCGTGCGCGATGCACTGGCCAAACAATCGGTCAAGATCGCGATCACCGGGACCTTGGCGAAGCCGCAACTCGACCCGGCTACGTTTCAAAAACTCGTCGCCGAGACGATGCGCGGCGTATTGAAAGAATACGCTAAAGACGCGACGGAAGACTTCATCAAAAAAGGTTTGGAGAAGTTCCTGCCGAAGAAATGACCCCCCGGAGATGCCATGCTTCCCAAAGTCCTGATCGCGCCGGCACCCATGCGCGAAATCCCGCAATCGTACGCGCCCGTCCTCGAGGCGAACTTCGAACTCGTTTACCCGGTGCGGCTCGCGCAGATGACCGTGCCCGAGTTGATCGAGGAACTCCCCGGTTGCGTCGCCAGCCTCGCGGGCTCCGAGCCGTACACCCGCGCCGTCATCGAGAAAGCCGCCGCCGCGGGGTTGAAAGTCATTGCCCGCGCCGGCGTCGGTTTCGACGGTGTCGACCTCCGAGCCGCCACCGAGTGCGGCGTCGTCGTGACGTTCGCCCCCGGCACCAACCACGACGCCGTGGCCGAGCACGCCCTGCTGCTGATGCTCGCGCTCGCCAAGAATCTCACGATGCAGCACAACCTGATCAAGGACGGCGCGTGGCCGCGGGTCGCGCAAATGCCGCTGCGCGGCCGGCTCCTCGGCATCGTCGGCCTCGGTCGCACCGGTAAGGCTGTGGCCCTGCGGGCGAAGGCGTTCCTAATGCCTGTGATCGCCTGCGATCCGTACAGCGACGGCGCCTGGGCGAACGAACATGGCATCCCGATGGTGACGCACGATGAAATCTTCGAACGAGCCGACATCGTCAGTTTGCACGTGCCGAAGACCGCCGAGACGCACAACCTCATCTGCGAGCGGACGTTGAACCGCATGAAACCGACGGTGCACCTCATCAACACGTCGCGCGGGGAAGTCGTCCACGAAGCCGATTTATTCGAGGCGTTGAAATCGAAACGAATCGCGGCGGCCGGGCTCGATGTCTTCGTCGACGAACCCCCGGTGGGTACCCCACTGCTGACGCTCGATAACGTCATCTTGACGGCCCACACGGCCGGGGTCGATGTGCAATCGCGCCTCGATATGGCGAACATGGCCGCCGTTGGGATTCACAAACTGCTAGTCGAAAAGAGTTGGCCGACGGAGATGATCGTCAATCCGGACGTGCGGGGGTGATTGTCAAAGCCGGAAGCATCCGCGACGTTTTGAACTCAAAACGTCGCGGACGCTTCCGGATCTGAAAAACTGTTTCAAATCACTTCTTCAACTTCGTGAACTTGATGTCGGTGAACTCGATTTTCATCTTCGGGTAACCGGTGTGAACTTGTAGGGCGATGATCCCTTCGGCCGGGAACGGCTTGCCGTCTTTGAGTTTCGGGAAGTCGTCATCGACCATCGCTTCGCCGTTGATCTTGACCGTGATCTTATTCCCCTTGGCGACGATGTGATACTCGTTGACATCCTTCTCTTTGACAAACTTTTCGATCATCTTCGCATCGGACGCTTGGATCATGCCGCCGACACCTTCGCCGTAGAGGCTGCCCCAGTAGCCTTTGCCGATGTCCACCTGTGGCCCGTGGACGACGAACTTTTTCGCGTCGACCAGTTTACTGCGGATCTGGAAGCCGCTGTTGCCGACGCCATCGGTGAGCTTCACTTTGCAGGTCAATTCGAAGTCGCCGTACTTTTCTTTGCTGCACAAGAAGGTGTTGAAGCCGGGGTCTTTCTTGGTCTCGCCGACGATCGACGTCCCCTCCACCTTCCAGATGTCGGTGTTGCCGGTCCAGTTCGCAGGGTCGAGGAATTCTTTGGTGTCGTCGGCGCGGAGAGCGGGCGCCGCGGCGAAGAGCAGGATCGAAAGAGCCAACGGCGAACGGGGGAGACGCATCGCAATACCTCGCGGGAAAGTGGTCGAACGCCCCGGCGGGTTCCGAATCGGGGCGTGGGACAGTTTCACAAGAACACAGTCGGATGGCAACCGTGTTCTTTTGGGCGACGCGTGGGGGATGCCCGAGCTCCGCAGCGTTCAGCCCATGCCGACGACGGCACGGGTCGCAAACATCACGACCGGGTTCCAGGCGATGCCGAGGACGAATATCGAAATCCCCAGCAGCCCGAGTAGGGCGCCGGCCGAGTTCCCCAACAGGATCGGTTCGGCCCCATCGACCGGCTCGTCCAAGAAACAAAGCTTCAACACTTTCAAATAATATCCGGCGCTCACCGCTGTGTTCAGAACCGCGACGGCGAGTGCGACGGTGCAGATCACCGCCAGATCCGGGTGAAGCCGCCCCGCATCGTAGAGCGCCGCGAATATTTGGAACTTCCCCGCGAAGCCGACCAGCGGCGGCAATCCGAGCAAACTGAGCACGGCCACGGCCAGCGCTCCGGCCAATCCGGGGGATCGTTCCCAAAGCCCGCGGAGGCCATCGAGGGTTTCGATGCCGGCGCGGTTCCGCAAGATCGCGACAACCCCGAACGCGGCCAAGTTCGTCGGCAAATAGCCCGCCAAGTAGTAGAGCGTCGCCGCGATGCCCTCGGCCGTGAAGATCGCCAAGCCGAGCAACAGCACCCCGGCATGCGCGATGGTCGAGTAGGCCAAGAGCCGCTTCAAATTCGTCTGCCCGAGCGCGGCCAAATTGCCGAGCGTCATCGTCAGCATCGCCATCACCAACAGTGTTGTGCCCACGGTCCGCGGCAGTAGCGACGGATCGACGGGGCCGACTTCCCGCTGCAAAATCAGCAGAAATCGGGCGGTCAGCCCCACCGCTGCGGCTTTGGAGGCAACCGACAGAAACGCCCCGACTTCCGCGGCGGCGCCCTCGAACACATCCGGCAACCAGAAATGGAACGGCACCGCCGAGAGTTTGAAAGCGAACCCGACGAGCAGCATCGCCGTGGCGGCGAAGGTCAGCCCGTCGATCCCGCCGCCCCTCGCGAGTTCGGCGAAGCCGTGGGCGATTCCCGTCAGCGATCCCGTCCCGAATTGGGTCATCAGCAAGCTGATGCCGTACAGGGCCACGCCCGACGCGGCCGAGCCGTACAAAACGTACTTGAGGGCCGATTCGCTCCCGGTTTTGCGGCCCTTCAAAAACCCCGATAGGGCGTAGCAGGGCAGGCTCGCCATCTCCAGGCCCACGAACACCATCATCAGATGGTTCGCCGAGACCATCACCATCATGCCGAGGGTGCCGCCCAACAGGAGGACGAGGTAGTCGGCCGAGTCTTCGCGGTCGGGCAGGCCCGTGATGCCACCGAGCCAGAGGGCGCCGAGCGCGAACAGAATCAGCAGCGTCCGCAGGAAGGTGGCGAAGGCGTCGAGGTTCAACAACCCCGTGAAAACCGGTCCGCCGCGGAGGCCGTGGAAGAGGTCGAACCACTGCAAACCGAGGAGCCCGAGCGCCGCGAGCAGCGGCCCCACGGCCACGGTATTCGAGTGGATGCGGTCGAACGGTTTGAAGATCCGCAGGAACAGCGTGAGTAAAATGGTCCCCGCCACGATCAGTTCCGGTGCGAACCAGCCGAGGTCGGCATTCAATGCAGACCGGACCGAAGCGTACTGTTCCGGCGTCAGGATCATCACGGCCACGGGGTCGGGAAGAGGTCGAGCGAAGCGTTACCATAGTCGGAGCGCCGCCACGGGGGAAGGAGGGGTCGTCCGGTTGCGGCGGCGATGCGGTTCCAGTATGGTATTCTTCAAAAACCCCGTTACCGGCGAATCGCAATGCCCGATCCCCACCGTCAGTTGGACGCTCACGATGTCACGGCAACCGCGAGTCAAGTTCTGTCCTCCGTCGTGGGCTACGAGGAAACGGCTGTCGGTGCGGAGCCGTCCCCGGTTTTCGCGCCGTCCGCAAATCCGGGCGAACTCGGCCGACTCGGGCCGTACCGCATCCTGAAGCGACTCGGCCACGGCGGCATGGGCGAAGTTTACCTTGGACTCGACGAACGCCTCCAGCGCAAGCTCGCGTTGAAAGTGATGCTGCCGAAGTTCGCCGCGAACCCCTCGGCTAAAGCACGCTTCCTGCGCGAAGCCCGGGCCGCCGCACAGATCACGCACGACAACGTCGTCACCGTGTACGAAGCCGACGAGCTCGATGGCGTCCCTTTCATCGCCATGCAATTCTTGCAGGGCTACCCGCTCGACGAATACTTGCAAAAGACGGGGCTGCCGAGCGTCCCGCAGATTCTGGCCATCGGCCGGGAGACCGCGGCTGGCCTCGCGGCGGCGCACGCCATCGGCTTGGTTCACCGCGACATCAAACCGGGCAACCTTTGGCTCGAAGCGCCGAACGGCCGGGTGAAAGTGCTCGACTTCGGTCTCGCCCGGCCCGTCGATTCCCAGGCGGAGCTGACCCAGAGCGGCGTGATCATCGGCACGCCGGCCTACATTTCGCCGGAGCAGGCACGCGGTCAAAAGGTGGACGGCCGCACCGACCTCTTCAGCCTCGGCGCCGTGCTTTACCGTCTCTGCACCGGCCGGTTGCCGTTCGAAGGAACGAGCGTGATGGCGATCCTCACGGCTCTGGCCACCGAGGAGCCGACGCCGGTGCGCGAGCGGAATCCGGAGGTGCCGGTGGCACTCGCCGATTTGATCCAGCGATTGCTGGCGAAAAAAGCGGCCGACCGACCGCAAACCGCGGACGAAGTCGTGGATCTCATCCGGATCATCGAAAGTGACGCGCCGACGGCGACGCTTCCGCAAGTGCTGTACGTGCCGATTCAGGTGACGGCCAATCCGGAAAGCGCGTTCGCCGATCTTGCGACCGACGATCCGAACGAGGCCGATGCGCCGGCGACTCCGAAACCGGCCCGCAAGAAGTCTCTTCCTTGGCTGCTGATCGGCTCCGCCCTCACCTTTCTCGTCTGGACCGCGGCGGCGGCGGTCGTCGTCATCAAGATCACGAACAAAGACGGCACCGTCACCGAGATCAAGGTGCCGGACGGGGCGAAGATCGAGGTGGACGGCAAGCCGGTGACACCGGTGCCCAAGAAGGCTGAGCCGCTGCCGAAGCGGACGCCGCCGGAGGCCATTCCGGTCGGGCAATCGCCATTCGACAAACTCGACCCGAACGCGCTCCCGAAGGAAGAACGCTTCGACTGGCAGCCGAAGGAACTGGTGGGGGTAATTGGTAGCCACGCCCGCCGGCATTGGGGGCACGTCAATTCGGTCACGATTAGCCCCGATGGCAAGCTGGCGGCGAGCCACGCCGCAAGCAGGTCCGATTGCATCATCGTCTGGGATATGGCTACCCGGCAGCAGAAATGGACCTTCCCGGACACCTCCGGCAGTGGATTCTCGTACGGCGGGTCGTTGACCTTCACCGCGGACAGCAAGAGGCTGATCTGCCTGAGCTACGGCCGGCTGACCACCTATGATCTCGCGGGTGACCCGTTGAAGCCCACGTCGTTCGACCTGTCCGACAAGCCCGAAGGGCGCAACGACGCTTGGCATTACGCCACACTTCGCGAGGCGGGGCGCACTCTCGTCGTCTCGGGGTGGGACCACAAGGTCGCCCTGTTCGATCTCTCGAACGGGAAGCCGCGACTCGGCGAGATAAAGCAGGTCGTCGAGAATGTCGGGGGGCGTGTGATCGCCGGAGAGGCCAGTCAGCTCGTTTACACCGCGGCGGACGGCAAACTGCACCGGGCGACTATCAAGGGGGCCAAGTTCGTCGACCATGTGGAACTGGCCATCCCCTTGGAGCCGAAAGAACACCCACGCGCGGTGAGCGACGATGGCAAGGTGCTGGCGCTGTGGGTGACGGATCACCTCGAATTGTGGGACATCGCGGGGGAGAAGCCAAGGAAGCGACTCAACATCAAAAACGAAAACGGGGGTCACGTCTCGGGCGACAGCCAGTACAGTCTTTCGCCAGATAGCCGTTGGCTATCTGTCAAAGATGTGGCGACGGCTCTCTGGAGAATTGACGGGACTGAACCGAAGTTCGCCGGCTGGCTGGATCAGACCTCCTGGGGGAAAATGGGTTCGGTCGCATTCAGTGCGGACGGTAACCAGGCGGTCGTCGGCAATAGCGAAGGTTTCGTCCGCTTCTGGGACCTTTCCGGCGCAGAACCAAAAGAGCTTTCACCGCTCGACCCGGCCGAGGCGTATGTGTCGCCAAGCTGGGTTTCTTGCCCGCAAATCGATCCGCGCACCGGCAGGCTGTTGATGCACACGTTCGATCCTCCGAAAGTGGGCCGTTATCGGTATCAACTATGGGATTTTGCCGCGACCGCCCCGCGCCAGCGGCCCGGCCCAGAATCGCCTCTCGATGCCAACGTCGGGACGCTATTTCCCCTCGCAGCGGAACTCTGGCTTCAGGCGGCGGTCAATGGCAGTCGTTCTCAGCGCTACGAAATCCGCGACAATCGCTGGCAGATGCTCGGGGAGGCTTTCAGAGAACCGGCTTACCACGGCATCGTTTCGGGCGATGGCAAGTGGCTGATCCAGCTTTCGGGCACCAAGCCCGGCGAGATGAAACTGCACGGCTGGGATGTCAGCGGCGACCCCGTGAAAAAGTGGAGCGTGCCCCTCGCAGCGAAAGCAGAGGGATCTAATTATCCGCTAATGTTTTCCTCCGGGCCAGGAACCTCGCTCGCAGTGTTTCCTGGCGGTGGAGCCGGCGCAGAACTCGCACTTTACCGCAATACCGGAGCCAAGCCGGAGCAGACCGGCACGATCCCGATCAAGACGGGTGCAGGCTTGTACCGCGCCGCCCTCTCCCCCGATGGCCGTACGTTGGCCCATCTTAAAGATACACATATCAGCGACATCGTCTTCGAAAACATCAGCAGCGGTAAGGCGAAGGAATTGAACCGTACCGGCGAACAATCGGGGCTGGGACCGATCCTATGGCTCGCATTCAGCCCCGATGGCCGGCACCTGGCGTATGCGAATACCACGGGAGTCGGTGTGCTGGATGCCAAGACGCTGAAGCCCGTCTACGAGTGGAAGACCGCCGCCGGAATGGTTCACTGGGTCGATTGGGCCCCCGACGGCCGGCACCTCGTCACCCTCAACGGCAACAAGACGTTTTACGTGCTACGCCTGAACCAGTTCGTTCCAGCAAAGTAGGATAAGCGTTCCCGAAGTGCCGGATTAAGAGCGACCACGGGACGTACGAGCCGAAGCCGTAGCGGCCGACGGATGCCCCGATAAAATAGTTGGAATGCCGGAGCCAATCATGCCCATCATTATCGCTGACGAACAGATTCCCACGGACCTCGTTCGCTTCAAGCTGCCTTCGGCCGTTCACGCTCGTTTGCAATTCCTTCTGGATCAGCAAGACCGCGGGCAACCGCTTTCGGTCGCGGAACGCGGCGAGGCCGAAGGACTCGTTGACCTAGCCGAACTCCTGACACTCCTGCGGCTGCGAGCGGAGCGGGGCGCCGGATGAGCGATATTCCCCGAAGGCTTACCGAATCCGTGGTCTACCGCGCCCGCGATCGGTGCGAGTATTGCGGACTTTCGCAGTGCGGTCAGGAGGCTACGTTTCACGTCGATCACGTCGTACCCCGCGCGGCCAACGGCCCGACGACGGTCGAGAACCTCGCACTTGCCTGCGTCTCGTGCTCGCTTCGCAAGGGGATGAAGCAGGAATTGACCGATCCCGAAACCGGTGAGGCCGTGTCGTTTTTCAATCCGCGAATCGAGCGATGGTCCGATCACTTTCGCTGGGACGAGGAAAGAGTAGTCCCGCTGACACCAACGGGCCGGGCAACAGTCGCTGCCCTCGCGTTGAACCGAGCCGTAATCCTGAGCATTCGCCGGGAGGAGGCGGAACGGGGTCGGCATCCGCCGGGCTGATCGATGGGCACAGGGTTCACCCACTTCAAGAACTGCAAAAACCTGAAGTACATATGTCTGTTCACTACGCACGTGGGCGATGCGGGCTTGGCCCACCTCATGGATTGCAAGAACCTCTCGCACCTTCAGCTTCAAAAGACGAAGGTGACGGCGGCCAAATTCGAGGAACTGAAGAAGCTCTACCCGAAGTGCCGCATCGAGAGCGACCACGGCACGTACGAGCCGAAGTAGGCAGCCCCTCGCGAGGCTCGGCTCACCGGGCGAATCTTCCGGTTCGCTTGCGGAGGGCGGTGCCGACCGATAAGATTGACAGCATGTCCGCAGCATTGCACCGCACCCCCGAAGCACCATGCCCAACCTGATTCTCATCAAGTCGCCGGGCGGGACGGCCACCCCGCAAACATTCCCGCTGAACGCGGGGTTGGCCAGCAAGACATCGATCGGGCGCCAGAAGACCCCGCCCGACGAATGCGACATCGTCATCGACGATGGCAAACAGGCCATCAGCCGCAAGCACGCCGTCATTTCTCAAGGCCAAGGCAAGTTCTACCTCGAGAGCCTCGGCCGCAACGGCACGCTGCTCAACAACAAACTCGTCGAAGGTAAAGTGCCGATCAAGCACGAAGACCGCCTGAAGATCTGCGATTTCCTCTTCCGCTTCCACGACGAGACGCAAGTCGCCCCGGCGCCGCTGCCGGCGAATTTCCTCAGCAACCTCCCCGAACCGGGTGCGGGGGAGGCCACCGGGGAAATGACGACGATCCAACACACGGTTAACCGCAACGCCGCGCAGCAGTTTTTGGAAGTCCAACCGACCGAGCGACTCCGGGCTCTGCTCGAGATCAGCACGAGTCTGTCGCGGATGCTCGAACTCGAACCGCTGTTGCCGCAGATTTTGGAAACGCTCTTCGGCGTGTTCAAACAGGCCGACCGTTGCTTCGTCATCATGCTCGACGACGCCGGTCGGCTCTACTCCAAGGCGTTCAAAGCCCGCCGCAGCACGATGGACGACCGCTTCAGCAAGACCATCGTCCGCCGCTGCCTCGAACAGATGCAAGCGTATCTCAGCGAAGACGCGTCGTCGGATGCGGCGCTCGGGGCGGCGCAGTCGATCGCGGAGTTCCGCATCCGCTCGGTGATGTGCGTTCCCCTTTCGACCTCGGACGGCAAGCCGATCGGGGCGCTGCAACTCGACACGCAAGACATCACGAAGAAGTTCCGCGAAGATGACCTCAAATTGTTGACCATCGTCGGCAATCTCGCGTCGGTGGCCGTCGAGAACGCGCAAGTCCACGCGATGCTGATCACGCGCGAGAAGGCCCAGCGCGAAATCGAACTCGCCAAGCAAGTGCAACTCGGCTTCCTCCCGCAGACACTACCCCAAGTGCCGGGGTACGAATTCTTCGGCTTCTATAGCGCGGCCCAAACCATCGGCGGCGATTACTACGACTTCATTCCGCTGCCCGGCAACCGGCTCGCCGTGGTCCTCGGCGACGTGGCCGGCAAGGGCGTCCCGGCGGCGCTGCTCATGGCCAAATTGAGCGCCGAAGCCCGTTTCTCGATGCTCACCGAGCCCGAACCCCACAAAGCCATTGGCGTGCTGAACAACCAGCTCTTCCGCGGTATCGGCGACCGCTTCGTGACGCTCGCCGCCTTGGTGCTCGACCCGGTCATGCACCGGGTCACCATCGTCAACGCGGGGCACCTCAACCCGATGCGCTACGGCTCCGCGAACGCCGACTTCCTCGAAGCCATCGATACCGAAAAAACCGGCCTGCCCCTCGGTGTCATGGAAAGTTTCGATTACGACTGCGTGACGGTCACCCTCGAGCCGAACGATTCGTTGCTAATTTTCACCGACGGCGTGACCGACGCGCTGTCGCCCGGCGAAAACGGAGAATCCTTCGAGATGGAGCGCGTGACCAAAGCCGTCCTCGGCGACGGCGCGATCACCGTCGACATGCGGCCCAAAGCCATCGGCGAACGGGTCGTGGCCGCCGTCCGGAAACACGCCGCCGGGCGCGCTCAAAACGACGACATCGCCCTCGTCTGCTTCGGCCGGGTCGACTCGCCCTCCGGCGGACCCGCGACCGGCGTCAAACTCAACGCCCCGCGCCCCGCGACCTAATCCCGGATGATCCCCTATGGCCGCCCCGACGACATTCCCCGACGTGGAAACCGAAACCGATTCGGAACTGCGCGAGGAGCGGAAGTACCAGCCGCCGTACCACGTGATTTTGATCAACGACGACGACCACTCGTACGAGTACGTCATCGTGATGCTGAAAGAACTGTTCGCCCACCCGATCGAGAAGGGTTTCAAACTCGCCGAAATGGTCGACCAAACCGGCCGGGCCATCGTGCTGACGACGACCCTCGAACACGCGGAATTGAAACAGGATCAAATCCACGCCTATGGCCCCGATGCCAGCATCCCGAGATGCCAAGGCTCGATGACGGCCGTGCTGGAACCGGCGGAGTGAGTATTGTCGCTTAAGGAGGATATGCCATGAACGCGACTGCGACTTTAGAAGAACTGCGACGATGGCCCGTCGACGACCAATTTGAACTCGTCTGCGGCCTCTGGGATCAAATCGTAGAACTCGGTTGGAAACCGACGCTTTCGCCCGGGTTGTCGGAAGAACTCGACCGGCGCATCGCCGAGTACGAAGCCAATCCCGACGACGTACTGTCGTGGGAACAGGTCGGGGAGTATCTCCGGCGTCCCCGATGAAAAAATGGACAGTTTCCTACAATCCAGAATCCAGGCTTCACTTCTTCTCCTCCAACTTCTTCGACTCCGCCTCGGCGGCTTGATCGATTTTACGGACCTCGTCGGCGAAGGCTTTCAAGTCTTTGATCAGCGCCCGATCCGCGTCGGCGTTCTCGTCGAGCGGGGCGAGTTGATCTTGTAGGCGGGCGTAGCAGATGCCCACAGCGCTCAGGAAATTGCGCAGGCCGAGTTTGTCCGCATTCTTCACGAAGGTGTCGAGGGTCGGTTGCAGTTTCGGGAAGAGCGGCTGGAACTCGGCGAGGACGGTCGCTTTGCGCCATTCGTCGAGCAAGAAGGCGCGGGCTTTTTTGTGGTCGTCGTTGGCCGGGGTCCAATCGACCAGCAGTTTGGCCTTCTTGGTTTTCATCTCGTCCTGTTTCGTCAATTCGATAAGTTGATCGTAGATCGCGTCCGCTTCGGGAACCTCGCCGCGGGCGACGTGGTATTGGATCTGTCGGACGAGTTCGTTGGCGCGGAATTCCTTTTCGAATTTCACCGGATCGTTCGACTTGGCGATGGCCAATCGCAGATCCTCCATGCGCTTTTCGAGTTCCGGTTTACCCGCTCGCAAGATTTTGAGTTGCTCTTCGCCGATCGCCAGCAGAGTCGACGGATAAGCGTCTTTCACCGACTTGCCTTTCTTGAGTTTCGCCAATTCCTCGCTCAACAGCAGGTCGGCCGAACCCGCCGTTTCGACCCCCTTGGCGGCCCGCGCCAGCGCCTCGTCGAGCTTGCCAGCGACGATCAATTGACTCAATCCTTTGACCAACTCGAGCTGCGACGTCCGCGCGTCGGCTACCCGCGCGCGCAGCCGTTCGCAGGCTTGTTCAAACTCCGCTTTCTCGATGTTGACCGGGTTGATGTTCACGCGGAGTGTGAACGGTTCGTCACTCGGTATCAACGGCACGACGTGCGGATCGCTCAGGGTCGAACCGACTCGGACAACGACGCAGGCCACGTTTTTCAGCGGCTTCCCAGAGGTGTAGATTCCCTTTTGCAATTCGAGCGTATCGCGGTTCGTCGGCTTCCCGGTGAAGCCGTTGTCGGTCGCCCAGATTTCGAGCGATGTCGTCGAGGGCGGCGGCTTGCCTTGCTCGTCCAGTAGCCGAACTTGCACCTTGGCTTCTTGTGTCGCCACCTTCATGGCCCGATATCCGACGACCGCGACCTTGAGGAACGGGTCGTTCAACCGGGTGAGGATCTCGCAACGGCACTCGCCGTTGGAAATCTTGCTGACGACCCGCAGGTACGTCGCGGTGAGCGGCTTGCCCACCAACTGTTGTGGTTGGTCCGTCTTCGGTCTCGCGACCCCCTTCGCTCGGGCATCCGTAACCATGGCGAACGCGAGCACGTCCCCCGTTTGTACTTTCCCCTCGAACCCCGGCAACTGCCCGCCGCGAAACTTCACCGAGACCTGCTTTTCGTCGTCTTTGATCGGTTCGACCATGCCGACGGGTCCGAAATCTTTGCCGATCAACAACCCGGCTAACCGGGCGAGCGTGTCCGCGTTCTGGGTTTCCGCCGAGCGCACCACGGCCGAGAGAATCCCTGTCGAACCGTCGAGCTGGCGGGTTTCTATCCGGAACGTCCGGCCGTCGCGGATGTCGATTTTCAAGAAGTGTGTTTTGACGCCCGTCAGCTTCTGAGCCTCGGGCTTGTCGAGGGCGGTCCAGCCCGCCACGGCGAATGCGGTCCAGAGCGGCTCCCAATCTTTCGTGGCTACGGCGCGCAGATCGACCACGTCGACGCGGCCGAGTTCCTCGCCGAGCACGGGGAGCAGGGCCGCTTTCAAATCTTGGCAAAGCCGCGTGCGCACGGGCGCCGACAGGCTCGGGTGAACCGGCGTTTGCACCACGACACGCCACACATACGGCGTCTTGGATTCCGCCTCGGCGGCCGAAATCGGGATTGCCGAAGCGACGATGAAACCGAGTGCGATTCCGAACCGCATGGGCGAGGCTCCGTTCGTCGAGTGATTACGGACGTATCCAATAGAACCGATCGGCGGCGCGGGTCAACCCCCAAATCGACCGCTACGGTGTTCGCCCCATTCCGTTTGTCGGCTTGTACGACTACAATAAGGATGTAGAACCCGCCCGAACTTCCCGCGCCGATTCGATCCCCTGCTCCAAGGGCCATCCGAAATGATTCCTTTCTTGCGTACCCTCGGTTGCAGTTCGCTCCTCGTGGCGCTCGGCCTACTGGGCCTGAATTGGGCACCGACGACAGCGACGGCCGAGCCGGCCAAGCCCGCGGTCGCGGTCGCGGCGAAGCTGCAATACAATCGCGACATCCGCCCGATCCTGTCCGAGAATTGCTTCGCCTGCCACGGGCCGGACAGCGCTTCCCGCAAGGCGGGCCTGCGGCTCGATCAGCGCGAGGCGGCCATCGCCAAGGAGGCCTTCAAACCGGGCAAAGCCTCCGAGAGCGAATTGATTGTCCGCATCTTGTTGCCAGAGAGCGATGACGGCCTGATGCCGCCGGTGAAGTCGCACAAGAAATTGACCGCGAAGCAGAAGGAGACGTTGAAGAACTGGATCGACCAAGGCGCGGAATACGAACTGCACTGGTCGTTCCTCGCCCCGAAGAAACCGGCCGTGCCGACGGTGAAGGACGCCAAAGCCGTCCGCAATCCGATCGATGCTTTCGTGCTGGCGGAATTGGAAAAGAAGGGGCTGACCTTCGCGCCCGAAGCGGATCGCCGGTCGCTGGCGCGACGTGTATCGCTCGACACCACGGGCCTGCCACCGAAGGTCGAAGACGTGGAAGAGTTCGTCAACGACAAAACCGCCGACGCCTATGAAAAATACGTGTCGAAGATGCTCGCGTCGCCACAGTGGGGCGAACACCGCGGCCGGCATTGGCTTGACGCGGCCCGCTACGCCGACACCCACGGCATCCACTTCGACAACTTCCGCGAGAACTGGGCCTACCGAGAGTGGGTCATCAACGCGTTCAACGAGAACATGAAGTTCGATCGATTCACCACCGAGCAACTCGCCGGGGATTTGTTGCCGAACCCGACGACCGATCAACTTGTGGCGACCGGATTCAACCGTTGCAACATTACGACGAACGAAGGCGGGGCCATCAGCGAGGAGTACCTCGTGCTCTACAACCGCGACCGCACCGAGACGGTCAGCCAAACTTGGTTGGGTCTCACCGCCGGCTGTGCGGTTTGTCACGACCACAAGTTCGATCCGTTCTCGGCCAAGGATTTCTACAGCTTGGCCGCGTTCTTCAACAACACGACCCAAGCCGCGATGGACGGCAACATCCGCAACACGCCGCCGGTGATTACGGTGCCGAAGCTCGAAGACCGCGCCAAGTGGGACAGCATCGGCAAAGACGTGACTGCGGCGAAAACGAAACTCGATGCGCGGAAGACCGAAGCGAAAGTTGATTTCGCAAGTTGGGCGAAGGCGGTCAAGCCGGCGGACTTGGCCGGGAAGATTCCGACCGAGGGTTTGGTGTTCCACGCACCACTGGATGAAGGGGCAGGCCAGTCGGTCAACGCCGCGCTCGGCACCAAGACGCAAAAGATCGATTTCAAAGAAGGGTACAACTGGGCCATGAGCCGGGCGGGGAAGAAGGTCTTCACGACGCAGGCCGGGCCGGCTATCGAACTCCCGACGGTCGGCGACTTCGAGAAGGGGCAAGGCTTCTCGGTATCGGCGTGGATCGCCATCGACAAGAAGGGGAAGAATGGAGCCATTATCGCCCGGATGGACGAGGGCAACGCCTTCCGCGGCTGGGATGTGTGGATCCAAAACGACCGCATCGGCACGCATATCATCAACAGTTTTCCGCAGGACGCGCTGAAGGTCGTGGCGAAGAAGGCGCTCGCCCCGAACAAGTGGGTCCACGTCACGGTCAGTTGGGACGGCACGCCCAAGACGACCGGCATCAAGATCTACCTTGATGGCGAACTGCAGCCGTTTGACATCGAAGCCGACAGTTTGAAGTCGACGGTGCGGACGACCGTGCCGTTCAAGATCGGCCAACGCAACACCACGAGTCGCGTCGCCGGGATCGGTTTGCAAGATCTGCGTTTGTACGACCGCGGACTGGCGGCGGTCGAAGCCCAACAGCTCGCGGGTTCGCAACGGACCGTCGATCTGCTGACGAAACCGGTCGAGAAGCGCACGCCGCAAGAAACCGACGAGCTGTTCAATTGGTGGTTGGTGAGCCAAGATGCCAAATACAAGGACTTGGCCAACGGGCACCGCACGCTCCAAGCCGAGGAAGCGACGATCAAGTCGCGCGGCACGGTCGCCCACATTTCCGTGGAGAAGAAGACCCCGCCGGAAGCGTACATCTTGAAGCGCGGCGATTACGACAAACGCGGTGAGAAAGTCGGCGCGAACACGCCGTCGGCACTGCCGCCGTTCAAGGATCTCCCACAGAATCGCCTCGGCTTCGCGCAGTGGTTGCTGAAGTCGGACCATCCGCTGACAAGCCGGGTGAACGTCAACCGCTTCTGGCAGGAAGTCTTCGGCAACGGGCTCGTCAAGTCGAGCGGCGACTTCGGCGTCACCGGCGACTCACCCAGCCACCCGGAACTACTCGATTGGTTGGCCCTCGAGTTCCAGTCGAAATGGGACGTGAAAGAGTTCTTCCGCACGATCTTTCTGAGCGCGACCTACCGCCAAGCCGCGACGACGACGAAAGAGAAACTCGACAAAGACCCGTTCAATCGCATGCTTTCGCGTGGGCCGCGCTACCGGATGGACGGCGAAATGATCCGCGACGGGGCCATGGCCGCGAGCGGGATCATGGTCCCTAAAATCGGCGGGCCGAGCGTCAAGCCGTACCAACCGGACGGCGTCTGGGAAGCCGTCGCAATGCCCGGCAGCGATACCCGCGACTACCGCCGCGACTCGGGTGAGAACCTCTACCGCCGCAGCATGTACACCTTCTGGAAACGGGCCGCCCCGCCGGCGTCGATGGAAATCTTCAACGCCCCCAACCGCGAAACCTGCACGGTGAAACGCGAGCGCACCAACACCCCGCTGCAAGCGCTCGTGACGCTCAACGACATCCAGTTTGTGGAAGCGGCTAGGGTGCTGGCCGAGAAAGCCATCGGTTCGGGAGCCACCGACGATGCGCGGATCGAGTTTGTCGCGAAGCGGTTGCTATCGCGGTCGTTCCGCTCCGACGAACTCGCCATCGTGAAGGATTCGCTGACGGCCTTACAAGTCGGGTACAAAGCGAAGCCGCTGGAAGCCAAGAAGCTGCTCGCCGTCGGCGATACGAAAGTGACCGAGACGATTGACCCCGCGACCTTCGCCGCTTGGACAATGCTCTGCAACCAACTCATGAATTTGGATGAGTTTTTGAACAAATAACTGGCGAGCCGGCAGCATGAGTGAGCTGCCGGATTCTCGCTGTCAATCAGAATCCGGCAGCTCATGCTGCCGGCTCGCCATTCAAACCCGGAGCCTGCCATGACTGACCGTGAACTCCTGAACGAATCGACCTTCCGCGAATTCCTCGCTCACCAGAGCCGCCGGCAATTCTTCGGCTCGGCTGGGTTGTCGCTGGGCACGGCGGCGCTGGCCTCCATGCTGGGGCAAGCCGCCGAAACCAAGACGCCCGGCATCATCGGCGAGAACGCCGCGCTGTCGAAGCTCGATTTCCCAAGCAAGGTGAAGAGCGTCATCTACCTGCACATGTTGGGCGGGCCGAGCCAAGTCGACCTCTTCGACTACAAGCCGAAAATGGCCGAGTTCTACGACAAGGATCTGCCCGAGTCGGTGCGCAACGGCCAGCGCCTCACGGGGATGACGAGCGGCCAAGCGCGATTCCCCATCGCCCCGTCGAAGTTCAAGTTCCAGCAGTACGGCAAAGGCGGCGCGTGGATCAGCGAGATGCTGCCGTACAAGGCGAAGATGGCCGACGACCTCTGCATCATCCGCAGCATGAACACCGAGGCGATCAACCACGAGCCGGCCGTCACGTTCATGCAGACGGGCAACCAGATCACCGGCAAGCCCTGCGTCGGGGCGTGGATGAGCTACGGCCTCGGCACACTCAACAAGAACCTGCCGTCGTTCGTCGTCATGGTCGCGGTGCCGAGCAATCAGGATCAGATTCAGGCGATCTCGGCGCGGCTCTGGCAATCGGGCTACCTCCCCGGCGAGCACGCGGCCGTGTCGTTCCGGGCGAAGGGCGACCCCATCCTCTACATCAACAATCCGCCCGGCGTCTCGGCCGACGTCCGCCGGACGACCCTCGATGGACTCAAGAAGCTCAACGAACTCAACCACGCCCAGGTCGGCGATCCCGAAACGCTGACGCGCATCGCCCAGTACGAGATGGCCTTCAAGATGCAGTCGAGCGTGCCGGAACTCACCGACCTCACGAAGGAAGACGCCAAGGTCATCGAGAGTTACGGACCGGACGCCAAGAAGCCGGGCACCTTCGCCAACACCGTGCTCACGGCTCGCCGGCTCGTCGAGCGCGGCGTCCGCTTCGTACAGGTGTACCACAACAACTGGGACCACCACGGCAACCTCGTCGGCCGGATGGCGTCGCAGTGCAAGGACGTCGACCAACCCTGCTACGCCCTGATTCAAGACCTGAAGAACCGCGGGATGCTCGACGAAACGCTCGTGATCTGGGGCGGCGAGTTCGGCCGGACGATCTACAGCCAAGGCGGGTTGAGCAAGGACAACTACGGCCGCGATCACCATCCGCGCTGCTTCAGCATGTGGATGGCTGGCGGCGGCTCGAAGGGCGGCACCGTCTACGGGGAAACCGACGACTTCAGCTACAACATCACGAAGGATCCGGTGACGGTCCGCGACTTCCACGCCACGGTGCTGAAGCTACTCGGCATCGACCACGAGAAGTTCACGTACAAGTACCAGGGCCTCGATCAGAAGCTGACGGGCGTCGAACACGCCAAGGTGGTCAAGGCGCTGATCGCGTGAGTCGACCGAGGGGCGGCTTATATAGGACAGGCCTCCGGGCCTATCCCAGTGGGTCTGGCAAATCTTTCTGGCGGTCTCAAGTCGTTTGGGGGTAACCCATCAGGTTCCTGAAGTCGGCTTGGCGGGCAGCGGGGGTAGTTTGCAGTCGGCCATGTAGATCCGCAGGGCCTGTTCGGTGGCGGTCAGCACATCGACGCCGCGCTGTTTCAGGGTGCGACAGATGCTCATCAGCACGCTCCGCGTCTCGGCCCCGCGGTCGCTGCCGCTGCCGTATCTGGCCTTGCGCATCAGCACGGCCGGGCAGATCTCCCGCTCGGCGCGGTTGTTGTCCGCCGGTACGTTCCGGTGCTCCACGAACCGCAGCAGCGAGTCCCAGTCGATCACCAACCGCTTCGCCAAGCGGCGCGCGTCGGGGTGGGTCCACTCGGCCGCGCCCAATCGGGGTGGGTCCACTCGGCCGCGCCCAATCGGGGTGGGTCCACTCGGCCGCGCCCAAGTCGAGCAGACGCCCGTTCAACGCCGCCACGCGGCTGTCGAAGACCGCTTCGCCCCAGTCGTCGCGCGCGAGTTTCAGTCGGATGCCGTCGGCGTAAATCCGCTTCAGCTTCTTCGAGAACCCCTTCCACTCTTCGTCCGCCGCCTTCGCACCTACCTCCTTCAAGGGGTGTGATCTCTCCTCTGCGCCGGTTATGCCGCGATTCCGCTCGGTTTTCGGTCGGCTCGATCCGGAGTGCGGGGTTCGTGATCGGATCGCCCGTTTAAGACCCTCCGGTAGGCCTTTGTCCAGAGGCCGCTGAGCAGCATCACTCGCAGATCTAGGATCACTTCCGCGCCCGCTTTCGTCCAGCGCATGCCCGAGAGTTTCAGCCTCTGCGCGACCACCGTTTTGCAGGCGGCCTCCGTCACGCCGCTGCCAAGCGGAATCTTCACCCGGGCGTACTCGGCGTACCGCAGGAACCGGGTCCGTTCGCGGATGTACTTGGACGCCGTCCGGAACTCTTTC
>JANXTU010000273.1 GCA_025352235.1 Fimbriiglobus sp. | reverse complement strand
ACTTTGCTCCCTTCGGCGATCGCGGCTTGGTCGTACAGAAGCAGGCCGTAGGCAGCGATGCGGGGATCGTCCGGCGACTTCTCCTGCAAGGTCCGCAGCGCTTCGACGGCCGGGTTCTCCGGGTTGAGTTCGAGCACCCGTTTGCCGCCGGTCGAATCTTCGCCGAAGCGCTGCATCAGTCGTTCCATGTGGGCCGTCATCGCCCCGGCATCGGCGACCAAACATGCGGCCGAGGTCGTGAGGCGCTTGGTCAACCGGATATCGCCGACATCGGGTAGCAGCGGTTTCAGCGCCGCGAAAAGCCCGGCGAACTTCGCCTTGGCGTCGTCGGTGATCGCGTCGTCGCTCTTCAGTTCGCCCTTGTCGGCGGCTTGGAGTTTCTTCCCCTTGTACTCGCGCAGCGCGGGGATCGCGAACTCGTCGATCGGATCGGTCAGCAGCAGTACGTCGAATCCCTTGGCCCGGTAGGCTTCGAGGTACGGCGAGTTCCGCAGCTGCGCAGCGTTGTCCCCGGCGAGGTAGTAGATGTCCTCCTGCCCTTCGGGCATCGCTTCGACGTACTCGGCGAGCGTCTTCACCTGGCCGGCGTCCGTGTTCACGCTCGCGAACAGCAGCAACTCGGCGATCTTGTCTTTGTTCTCCCAATCGCGGCTGAGGCCTTCTTTGAGGATCGGCCCGAGGTCGTCGTAGAAGGCCCGGTATTTTTCGGCTTGCGTGTTCTTCAATCCTTCGAGGCCCTGCAGCACGTTCCGCACGACGTTCTTGCGGATGGTGTCGAGGTGCGGGTTCTGCTGCAAAATCTCCCGGCTGACGTTCAACGGCAGGTCGGCCGAGTCGACGACGCCCTTCACGAAGCGCAGGTACAGCGGCAGCAGTTCCTCGCAGCGCTCCATGATGAGCACGCGCTGGACGTACAGTTTCAGCCCGGCCTTCGGCTCGTCCCAATCGAAGCTGAACGGCTTCTTCGCGGGGATGAACAGCAGGGCCTTGAACTCGCTCTTCCCTTCGATGGCGAAGTGCAGCGTCTTCGCGGGTGGCGTGTCGTCGTTGCTCAGCACCTTGAAGAACTCGGCGTACTCTTCTTCCTTCACGTCCCGCGGCGTCCGGAGCCAGATCGCCTTGCGATTGTTGATCGTCTCCTCGACGGTCACCTTCTTCTTGTCGTCCCCTTCGCCTTCTTCCTCTTCGGTGTCCATCACCACCGGGTGTTCGATGAAGTCGGAGAATTTCTTGACCAGCGAGCGCAGCTTGTATTCGTTCAGGAAGTCTTTGGCGTCGTCCTTCAAGTGCAACACCACATCGGTGCCGCGCGTCGCTTTCTCCGCCGCTTCGATGGTGTACTGCCCTTGGCCATCCGAGTTCCAGCGGATGCCGTCGGCGGCTGAACCGGCGGGGCGGGTGTGGACCGTCACCGTGTCCGCGACCATGAACGCGGAGTAGAAGCCGACGCCGAACTGGCCGATCAAGCCCGGCGAATTGGGGTCGTTCTTCGCCTTCACCGCTTCCACGAAGGCCTTGGTGCCCGACTTCGCCACGGTGCCCAAGAGGTCGATCACTTGCTCGCGGCCCATGCCGATGCCGTTGTCCGAAATCGTCAGCGTCTTCGCCTCGGCATCCGGCGTGATCTTGATCTTCCAGTCTTTATTGCCTTCGAGTTGATCGTCGTGGTCGAGCGAATCGAACTTCACCTTGTTGATGGCGTCGGACGCGTTCGAGATCAATTCGCGGAGGAAAATCTCGCGATCCGAATAGAGCGAGTGCGTGATCAGGTGGAGCAGTTGCTTGAGTTCGGCCTTGAATTCCAGCGTTTCGGCGGACATCGGAGGGTTCCTTCTGGCGGGGCGATTCCAACCGTTGTTGTAAGGATGCGACGGCCGCGCGGCCAAACGCTACGCCGGCGTGGCGCCGCGGCCGCGTTCGAGCAGGGCGGTCCGGAAGCCCCCGCGTGGGATCGCGCTCGCCGCGATGCCCCACATTTTCAACTGCGACCGCACGCAACCCATCGCCCGGCCGATCGGCATCGGTTCTTCCTCGCCCTCGAACGCGGCGGCGACTTCCTGGGCGTGCTCCTCGAGGGCTCGGGCGTCGGTGCGGTTCCCTTCGGCGGGGGCCGGGGCGCCGATGGTGGTTTCCTGTTTGGCCGCGCGAGCGGCCGCGGAACGCTCCGATTCCTGACGGGCCTCGGCTTCGAATTCCTCCTGGGCTTCGGAGACGTCTTCGCTACCCGCGACTTGGGCCGAGTGGCGCATGCGCGTCTGCTCCAAGTTCAGGATGGTGTTGGCCGCCGCCGCGACGATGGCCACGTCCCGGTTTTTCAGTTGGCCCTTCAGCGCGAGCACCGCTTGGAACACGGCGTCGCTCCAAATGCGGCCGCGCTCGCGCGCCGACCGCGGAATCTCCGGCAACTCGGGCGTTTCGGCGGGTGCGTCGTCGAAGTGCGCGGCGATGTGGGCACGGCGCTGGGTAGCAGTCATGGTTGAACTCCGTTAAGTTAAATTCAGTACACTATTATGAGCTACGATCCCGCCGATGTCAAACGGTGCGGACGAGATTGCGGAAGAAAGTCGAACTGTTTGTCTGAGTCGCCGAATGCCGGCCGCGATGCTGGCATCGGGCGCGGTGATCTGCTCGACCCGCGCCCGATTCTTCGCCCCAACGGGGCCGACTTTTACAGCCTGGGGCGGAAGCCCCAGGTATCGATGTGCTCTCGTTTTCGCCCTGAAGGGGCCGTCTTACCCGACGTCGGCCCCTTCAGGGCGAAGAGAATTGGAACTTGGTTCCCAGGGCTCCCGCCCTGGTCTGTAAAAGTCGGCCCCGTAGGGGCGAAGAACAGATTGCTGGCGTTGCTTTCCTGACGGTCAGTAATCCCTACTATTCTCGTCGCAGTCTGGGTTGAGCCGTGCGGAGAACGTCGCTTTTCGCTCCGCGAAAAGTGGCTGGGCTCGCCCGGGACTGGCGGAACTTGTCCGAGCCGAGCGGAGAACGTCGCTTTTCGCTCCGCGAAAAGTAGCTGGGCTCGCCCGCGAGGTGCGGAACGCGAGTGCTGGCGTCAACCACTTTTCGCGGAGCGAAAAG
>JANXTU010000237.1 GCA_025352235.1 Fimbriiglobus sp. | reverse complement strand
AGGACCGGCTCGTCCGCCGGCTCTGCCCCCACTGCTCCACCCCGATCCCGGAGGCCCCCGATGACGACGACGATCCCGTCGATGACGAACCCGACGAAGCCGACGAAGCCGATGACGACGGCGATGATGAACCCGCTGACGGTGCCGACGGCGGACCCGAACCGAAATCCGAACCCGCTCCGGAACCCGATGGCGCTGCCGCCGCGGGAGTCGGCGATCCGCGACCTGCCGTTCGGGCCGATCCCGACGGCGGAACTCCCGACGCCCCCGCGGATGAGGCGGTTCGGGCGGGAGCGGGGCCGTCCGCCTGAACCGAAGCTGATCTTCGCACCGCTGGCCTTTGGCAGGTTTCTCGCGATTGCCTGCGTCAAAGGTGCAATCGATGTGGACCGACCAGCCTGGCAGGAGTGCTCCGAGGGCTCTCGCGTGGACCGGCGTCTCGACGAGAATGACGACACCTGTCCGGCCCGCCTTGCGGACGAGTTCGCAGACTTCCGTAGCTGCTATGACCGATTGGACGGACTTCTTCGTCCGCACCGCGAGGCAGCGGGCGACTTCGGCGACACGGCGGTTCCGCTTCGGATTGTGCCAGTAGAGTTTCAATTTGACGTCGAGCGCATCCGCCATCCGCCCCGGATCGGAGCCGGGCGATTCGAGCATCACGGCGGTTGTCTTTGGGACTGGTTGCTCCCTCGGCAGCACGGCCGAGGCGACGAAGATCGATCGGCGGTCGAATTCGGCGTCGCCGGTCCAGCGATGCTGCGAAAACGAGAGGATCCGCACGAACTGTCCCGAGGTCGCGATCCGGAGGGTCTCGTCGGAGAGGTGATATCCCGCGTAAGGCAGAACGAGCAAGTCGAATTCACCCTCTCGGCCGAGCGGGAACTGCCGGATCAGACCCACCGAAACGCGCCCCGGCTTCTTCCGCCTCGACGTGTAGAGGCCGAGGATTTCGTCGGGGAAGGCGGCGCAGAACCGTCGGCGGAACCGCCGCAGAAGTTCGTGTGACTCCACGGCGATGGCGATCCTCGCCGCCGGGTAGGTGCGGCAGACCGCGGCAATGGTTTCGACCGCGGCGGTGTCGGTCCGGAGCAGGCGGAGGCATCGGTGCATATCGAGCGAGTCGACGGCCTCCCGATCCGCGCTGGTCAACCGGCCCTTCGCGGCGGGGCACGGCACCCAGCGCGGCGAATCCTCGCGGTGGTCCACTAGCGTCACGGCGTAGCCCAGGCCCCGCAGGACGGCGATCGTTTCCGCGATTCGGCCGACTTGCAGCCTCACGACGCGTGTATTCTGGATGTCCGGCGAACCAGCGATCCAGTGCCGGCGGAAGTCCCCGATCACGCAGAGTGCGGACCAAGTTTGACGACGCGTGTAGCCGAGCGGACCGCCGGGACCGAATGCGGCGAGCGGGTAGACGAACCGCGTGAAGACCTCGGGTACGCACGGTTCCAGTCTGGCCCAGTGGCGGGGCCCGATGTCGATCCGGGCTTTGAGGGGCTGAGCATCGGTCACGGAAGTTCCAATAGGTGCATATTGTTTTGGAGGAGCCGGACACGGTGTCCGGCGGTCCGGAGGCTCCGATCTACTCGGGGGCGGGTTCGAGTTTTTTCAAAAGCGTGCGGATGAGCTTCCGCCCGCGGCGCAATTCGACTTTGGCTCTCAAGACGAGATTCGGGTGAACGCGATCGACTCGATCGCCCAGGTCGACGTGAGCTTTGCCCAGCGAGCGGACGAAGGACGCGAGTGCATCGGACGCTTTGACATGCGTGCCGGGTCGGGGCGGGAAAAAGTCTGCGTAGACCGCTCCCGCGTCGTCACCGCCGCTCAGTCGGGCCGCGAATCGGAGCTGCTCTTTTTCCGGCAGGGATCCGATCCGCGCGGCGTCGACGAGCTTTAGCGCGCTCGCCTGGAAGGCGCGCTGCACTTCAAGGGGGGCGGTCAGAATGCTGAAGTAGCGGGCGAGATTCCGACCCGACACGCCGAGGATCAAGCCGATGCGGTCCCGCAGTTCGCCTTCGACGGGAGGATGGTCGACGGTTTTGCGGCCGCGCTTGTCCCGTTCGAGCTCGAACAGGCGCAGCGCGACCCGAGCCCGGTCGAGCGGATCGAGCTGGCGCCGCGCGAAGTTGTCGGCGATGAACTCTACGTCGACCTCGGAACGCGTCGCCTTCGCGAGGTCGTGACGCACGCGGACGTCGGACACGACGTGGTCGAGTCCGATGAGGATTTCGCACCGCGTGTGGCCGGAAATGATCGTCAAAGCCGGGAGGCCGGCCCTGTTGCGCGGGGGGAGCACCTCGATGGGGACTCGTAGCCCGTTCGCCTCGATATTAGACTGGAGCGCCGCGCGTTCGTTCTCGCCGTAAGGGCCGAAGTACGTCGCCTGGTCCGGATGGGGGACGAGGTCCGCGAGTCGCAGGGATTCGAGTCCGGCTTCGGTTTTTGCTTTCATGGTTGACCCGTCTGCTTTGATGAGGGTGGCGAGCTAAGGGGCATTCGATAAGCGAATCGCCAGTCTCGATTTTGTTCCGATCGGAATCCGGTCGGCGTCAGACCGAGTGATCGAACGCAAACGCTATTCGGTCGGCGACCGCGGCGTCAATAGATGCGACGCCGTGGCGTCGCTGTTCGGGAAGAGTGATCGTGCTCATCCGCGCCCGCCGACTGAGGATCGATCGCGTTCGCGATCGGTCGCCCTTCGAGGGTGACGCCGATTCGGATCTGCTTGTTCCCGCGTGGCGCTCCGAGTTGGGTCGGCTACCGAAAACGGATCCGCCGATGTCGTAGATCCGCGAAAGCGATCACTCCGTCGCATCGCCGAAGCGGCGCACGACAAGCATGCAGACCGCGACCACGTCAGCGGGTCGGATCGGCTCCGGGAAGGGCGGCAGTTCCGGGGCGGCCCGCGAACTCGCGCCGCGTCGTTGCTCCCGGGCAGGTATCTCCGTCTCGGTCACGCGGTACTCGCCGTCCGGCATCGCATCGATGACGATCCGGCGTCCCTTCGGCAACCTCGCGCGGAACGTCTCGGCTTCGAGCTGGCCGGGCTCACCATCGCCGGCCGGGGCCGTGTAATCGAGTCGGGCCAAGAGCACTGGACGTCCGCCTACCCGCACGGCACACCAGCGCCCGCAGAGACCCGCGGCGACCGGAAATTTCTTGCGGTCGGTCTCCATGAGCAACAGATCGCCGGCAGCGAGCCCCGTTTCGGAGTCGAGCTTGGTGTCGGCCGCGAGTTTCTGCGAAGTGGGGAGCACCGCCCATTCCTTGGCGGACAGTCGCAGCCAGTAGCGGGTCGGCGAGTAGATCGCATCCAGATCCGTGACCGTCTCGGCGGCATGCCGATCCCGGTGCCGGTCGGGCGTTCCCGGCAAGCAGGCGTCCGCGACCGGCAGGCCCGACCCGCGCAGCGGCGGCCCTGCGCCCGTCAGGAGCCAAGCCGCGCTCGCCGCGGTGTTGGCCACGAGCTTTTCCAGGATCCGGC
>JANXTU010000176.1 GCA_025352235.1 Fimbriiglobus sp. | reverse complement strand
CGGCGGCTGAATTGGTTCAGATCGTCTTCGTTGCGGTCGGACATGCCGATCATCACCGGCGAGTGCTTCGCCGTGCGGACGATCAGGTTGTTGATGACCTTGTCCCGCGTCCCCTCTTGGTGCTGTTGACCCCGGCTGTGGAGATCGCGGCTGTACACGCTCGTGATCGGCGTTGCGCCGCGGTTCATCTTGCCGAGCGATTCGCTGAGGAGTTGATCGTACCAAAAGCCGATGGATTCGAGCTTCTTGTTCCAGATGGCCATGACGCGGGTTTTCTTGCCGACTTCTTCGTTCATCAGGTGGTTGACCGCGGCGAATTGCAGCACCGGATTGCGGTCGAACGGCTCTTCGAGGAAGCGCTTGGTCATTGCCGCAGCGCCCAACAGCAAAGCGCGGACGTCGAGGCCCATCACGGCCGCGGGGAGCAGGCCCACGGGGGTGAAGACGCTGTACCGGCCGCCGATGTCGTCCGGGATCGTCAGCACGTCGTCATCGGCGATCCCCTCGGCCTTGGCCAAGTCGCGGAGTTTGCCCTTCGGCCCCGTCACCGGCACGATGAGCTTCTTCATCCAGTCCGATTTCGGGCCGTAGAACTTCTGCATTTCGGTGCGGAACGTCCGGTACGCCGCGGCGGTTTCCATCGTCCCGCCCGACTTGCTGACGACGATGATGCCCCAGCGTTCGCCGGCTTCCTCCGGTTCGACGCAGGTGTTTTCGAGCAGTTCGAGCAATTCTTGTTGGGCGTCGTTGTCGAGGTGATTGCCGTCGAAATAAATCCGCGGCTTACCCATGCGCATTTTGGCGGGCAACTCGTTGTGGCAAGCGTGGCACAAACTGTCGAACAACGCCTTCGCACCGAGGTAGCTGCCGCCGATGCCGAGGATCACGATGCGGTCGGTGTTCTCTTTCAACCGCGCGGCGATCCGCAGTGTGCGGCCGAGTTCGCTGGCATCCCCCTTGCGGCGGTAGGCGTCGAGCGTTTTCTGCGGCAGGTCGATGAACCCGGACTGCAGCGGTTGGAGCTTCGGCGGCGGGTTCTGCAGCTCCCGCTCGGCGGCGACTTGCCCGCGCACGGCGTTGAGCAACGTGCGCATCTGTTCGACGCGCTCGGGCGTCAGGAAATGCTGGGCCTGCAATTCGGCCAAAGTCGTCCACGCCTCCGGGAGCGGGGCCAGTAGCCGTTGGAAGGTGTATTCGATGGCTTCGTCGGGCAATTGCATCGCGGCGGCCTCGCGGTCGAAGTCGAGAGAAAACGAAAATCGGACGCCACTACTCTAGTTCAGAGTGGCGTCCGCGTAAACCGAATCCCGGCGACGGGTGTGCCAACGATTCTTGGAGTCATTCCAGCGTGTACCCACCCACCCTATCGTGGAATGACGTCCGACTTTCGGAACGACCTAGCGCGGCAAGGAGTTACGTCCGATTTCAGGTGCCTCTCCCTGGCTTGGATTCACAAGTCATTCCCCCGTGGCTCCAAGAATTGTTGTCATACCCCCGGCGACAGCCTGGGGAAGATCGAGGAACGGGGGATGGTGGCGACAAGGTTGGGGCGCGCAAGCGCCTCGGTGTAGAATGCGGCACACCCGTAAGAGCCCCCCTATGAAGCACTACGCCGACCCCGAGTGGAGCGCCCTGCTGAAAGCGGTGGTCGACTCCCCAGCCGACGACCTGCCGCGGCTCGTGGCGGCCGATTGGCTCGAGGAACACGGCGACCCCGAGCGGGCCGAATTCATCCGGCTGCAATGCGCCGCCGAGAGCGATGCGTCCCCGGCGCTCACTTGGAAAATCCGGACGCTCGCGAATTCGCTGACCGGCCGGCTCTGGGCGGTGGAAGCTTGCCCGAATTTGGTGACGCTCGCATTCGCCGAGGGCGGGCCGACGTTGACCGCACTCTCGGTCCAACGCTCCGAGCGAGTCGAATTCCGGCGCGGCTTCCCGGATTTCGTGGTTTGCCCCGCGGTCGAATGGCTCGCCCACGGCGCGGGCACCGTCCCCCGGCAACCGCTGACGCGGGTCCGGTTGCTGCTCGCATTCGACGTGCCGATCGAACGCTGGTGGGCGATGCTCCCGACGCTGCGCCGGTTGCAGTGCGTGGAGATCAAAGGTTATCGGTCGGAGCTCTTGGAGTTTCTGCGGAAGAATCTGCCGGGGGTCGAGGTGCTGGGTTGACCGGGCGGAAGTCCCGAACCGAAGACGCTACCGTCTTCGCATTCTTCAACGAAGTCTGCTACAGCGGCGACCCGTTTGCGGTCTTCGTCGAAGAAACGCGCGGTAAGGTCACCAAGTCGATCAAACCCAGCGAAGGTGCCTTAAGCCCGTATGTGACGGGTCCGGCGAAATAGATAGGCTTAACCGAAGACGGTCCCGAGCGTCTGCCGGAATCGCTCGACGCTCGAGCGCACTTCGTTCGTCCCTTCTTCGCTGCTCGTCCACCCCATCGGGATCACTTCGATCCCTTCGAGTTGCTTGTAGGTACTGAAAAAGTGCTCGACCTCGCGCAGGAAGTGGGAGGGCACGTCTTCGAGTTTGTTCATGGCCCCGAAGAGCGGATCCCGGTGCGGCACGGCCAGCAGCTTGAAGTCGTTGAAGCCTTTGTCCTTCATCTTGAACATGCCGACGACGCGGGCTTCGATGAGGCAGCCGGGGAAGGTCGGTTCGTTGACCATCACGAGGATGTCGGAGGGGTCGCCGTCTTCGGAGAGCGTCTGCGGGATGAACCCGTAATCGCCCGGATACATCGACGAACTGTACAAGTAGCGGTCCATTTTGATGAGGCCGGTAGCCTTGTCGACTTCAAACTTCGTCCGCCGGCCCTTGGGGATTTCGACGATCATGTTGACGACCGATTGCTCCCCGGTGCCGGGGGGAATCATCATATAATCGCGGATGTAATCGCGGCGAGCAAACATGCGGGCACCGGGTTCTGGAATGGTCGGGACCGGCATTTTAGGGAAAGTGCGGCGGGCTGCCTCCGAACGGAAGTGATTGCACGGAAAGACGATCACAAATCGGCCGGCATCCGACGCGCGGCGTGGACGACCGCCACGACGTCGATACGTTCGGTCAGGACGCGGTAGACGATCCGATACGGATGCTCGAACACTTCCCGAAAGGAGTCGTCTTCCTCTTCGTATTCCGGAACGGTGGCCCCCAAATACGGGAGATCGGCCAGCGGGTCGGTGCGGTCGAAGATCCGTTCCACCATCGCCCGGGCATATTGCGGAGAGCGCAGGGCGATGTAAGCTCGAATGCCTTTCAAATCCGACAGCGCGTTGTCGGTCCAATGAACCTTCATGATTCGGCCAGCCCGAATCGGCGCCGGGCTTCGACTTGGGTGACCACGCGGTTTTCGTCCGAATCCTTCCGGCCCGCCTCGACCGCTTGACGGAAGTAAATTTGGTAGTGAACGTCTTCCCAAGTGGCGTCGCTGGGGAGGTTTTCGACGAGCTTGCGAGCTTCGTCTTTGATAGAGGCGACGACCATAGTGCTGTTCCCGGTATTGGGGGGGAGTCGGTACGATTATACGGCGCGTCCGGCCTCGCGCCTCGTCTGAATCGGAGTGAATTTGGAACCTTGGACATCGGCAAAACTCAGAGCCTTCCGCCGCAAGTTGCTCGCTTGGTTCGACCGCGCCAAACGCGACCTGCCGTGGCGCGCGACCCGCGATCCGTACCGGATTTGGGTCTCGGAGGTCATGCTCCAACAGACGACCGTCGCGGCGGTGATCCCATACTTCAACCGATTTTTGAACAGCTTCCCCACGGTGCAGGCGCTCGCGGCGGCGGACGAACAAACCGTGTTGAATCACTGGCAGGGCCTGGGATATTACCGGCGCGCCCGACACCTGCACGCGGCGGCGAAGTCACTGGTGACGGACCACGCCGGGGAACTGCCGGACGACCCCGACGTGTGGGCCGCACTCCCAGGCGTCGGCCGGTATATCCTCGGGGCGGTGCTGTCGCAGGCGTTCGACCGGCGCTTGCCGATCGTCGAAGCGAACACGCTGCGGGTGCTGTCGCGGCTCTTCGGCAGCCGCCTCGATCCGCGTGAGGGACTCGGCAAGGCGTGGGTCTGGCAAGCGGCGGCGGACGTTCTGCCCCGGAAGCGCGTCGGCGACTTCAACCAAGCGATGATGGAACTCGGGGCGCTCGTCTGCACGCCGGTGGCGCCAAAGTGCGGGGCCTGCCCGGTGGCCCGCGAATGCGCGGCGAACCGGCTCGGATTGCAGGCGGAAATTCCACCACCGACGAGAAAGAAAGAGCTGACGACGGTCCGCGAATCCGCGTTGCTGATTCAACGCGATGGGAAGGTCTTGCTCTGCCAACGCCCGCCGACGACGGAGCGCGGAGCGATGCTCTGGGAGTTCCCCGCCAGCGTGGAAGTCGTCGGGATGACGGCCGACCTCGGCCCGGAATTGCTGACGGTGCGCCACGGTGTGACGCGGTTCAAGATCACGCTCGTCGGCACGGAAGCGACATGGCGAAGCGGGGAGTTCGCCTCGGATTTCTACCCGACCGGAGTCTGGGTGACGGCGGTGGAACTCGCGGACTACCCGATGAGCACCCCGCAGGGGAAACTACGCACGGAGTGGACGAAAGACAGCCGGCAAGGCCGGCTGTGGTGAAGGGCGGATTGTCCTTTGGCGAGCCGAACCGCGTGAGCGGTCGGGTGAATTCGTCAAGGCGAGCCGAACCGCGTGGGTGCAACCAAGTTTTCTGGGATCGCCGATCGTCGCCTTTCGCTCCGCGAAAGTGCGGCTCACGTCAACGGGGGCCGACAATTCTCGCAATCCCCCTGTGATTCCGCACTTTCGCGGAGCGAAAGGCGACGATGCTCCGCTTGGGATGCGCTCTCCGATCACCGGCGACCCCCGTAGAATTTGTTGCACCCAACCGCGTGAGCGGTCGGGTGAATCCGACGGGACGAAGCCATCCGCATCCGGGACCAACCCGACCGCTCACGCAGTCCGGCTCGCCGGGGTCACTTCTTCAGCTTCGCCATGTAAACTTTGATTTCCGCGATGATCTCCTCCGGCGCAGCGATTTGCACACTGTCTTTGCCGAATGTCACTGTGAAGCGGCTGTTGTCGTACAAACGAAAGAGATCGCTCACGATATCGCCCCGATCGGTATTCCCAAAATCGGCAATGGTGAACGAGACCTTTTCGATTGGCGAATTCACGAACTTCTCTGTTTTCAAATCGCGGACCAGCTTCTCCAGTTCGGCGATGCGGATTTTGTCCAGTTCGCGTTCGGCACTTATTGAGGGAATCAAAAAATCGCCATCTTTGGTGTTCAATTGGATGGGTCCTTGCCAGATCGTCACCGGTGGGGTCGGCAGCTTGGCCACCTCCGCGGCAGGAGCGACCGGCTTTGCCGGTGGGGAAGCTGTCGTCACACCTGGAGTCGGAGCGGCCGGTGGAGGAAACGAGTTGATCGAGGCGCCGGATGAATTTTTAACGAGCAGTTTGTCCCCGCTGTTCAACCAGATGGTTTGTTTGTTAACGGGTTGTTTGCGGAATACCAGCATCGCTTGCACGCCCTTCTCTTTGTCGTGAATCGAGACCTCCCCGACGAACGACCAGCCGTTCTTTTCGCGCTCGGCGATCTTCGCTTCGAAAGTGCCTGCCGTG
>JANXTU010000173.1 GCA_025352235.1 Fimbriiglobus sp. | reverse complement strand
CGACGCCAAGGATCGACTCCGTTTTTGGGAGTATTACCGCGCCGGAGACTGGGTCGATTCCACCCGGCCCCCGGGTTGGATCCGCCGCCTTGCGATCTGGAAATGGAAACGCTACCGGCGGCACAACGCGAAGCGGGATGCACGCGGATGAACATCGCCCTCTGTTACGAATCGGTGCTCCCCTCGCGGGGGGGGTGCGAGACATACATCGGCGACCTCTCGCGCCGTCTGGCCAAAGATGGGCACGATGTTCAACTCTACGCCTGCAGGTGGGACGCGGCCGCACTCCCCGCATCGATGCACTTTCACAAGCTCGATGTCCCGAAGGGCATGCGATTCCTACGGCCGTGGCGCTTCGGCCGCGCCGTGGAAAAGGCTCTTGCAGCCGGTGTTCACGACGTCACTGTCGGCTTCGACAAGACTTGGGGGCAAGACATCCTCTACCCGCAAGGGGGGCTGCACAAAGCCAGCGTCGCACACAACCGCCGGAAGCATGCGAACGTATTCCTGCGCACCGTCGCCAGCCTGGCGAAATGGTTCGATCCGGCCGCATGGTCGTTCGCCAAACTCGAACGCAAACAGTACCTCGGCGCGACTCGGCCGATTGTCGTCGTGAACAGTGAGATGGTGCGAGGGCACTTCGCGGAGTTCTACGGCATCGGCCCGGAGAAACTCCGCATCGTCCGAAGTGCGATCGATCCGACGAGGTTCGAGGACGGCGATCGCGATGAGCGCCGCAAGGCCGAACGCGCGTCGTGGGCAATCGCCAGCGATTCTCCAGTCGGGTTGTTTGTAGCGATGAACTACCGCTTGAAAGGATTGGCTCCGCTGATCCGGGCGTTGGCCCGCGTGCCGCGCGATGTGTCGCTCAAGATCGCGGTCGTGGGACATCCGAAGTTCGCCCAGTACGAGCGTTTGGCGGTATCTTTGGGCGTGCGGGATCGCCTGATATTCTTGGGGTTTCGCGCGTCGCCGAAAGACGCGTACTTCGCCGCCGATTTCCTCGTCCATCCGACCTTTTACGATCCTTGCTCCCTCGTGGTGCTCGAAGCGCTCGCGTGCGGTTTGCCCGTGATCACCACCCGATTCAACGGTGCGGGCGAATTGTTGAGCCCACCGGCGAATGGCTTCGTCATCGGCGATCCGCACGATGCCCGCGAACTCGGCGATGCCTTGACCATTTTGGCCGACCCCGCTTACCGGGCAACCGCATCGATCGCGGCACGCGGTGCCGCGCAGGCGTGGACCTTCGAACAGCACTACGCCGCACTCCTCGGGGTCTTCGAGAGTGTCCGTACCCGGAAGTTAGCACCCCGATGATCCCCGTCGCATTATTTTTGATGGCTTACCTCGTCGGGGCGATCCCCTTCGGATACCTCGTCGGCCGCGCCCGCGGCGTCGATTTGTTTGCCGTCGGCAGCGGGAACATCGGCGCCACGAACACGGGCCGCGTGCTCGGCCGACCGTTCGGCGCCCTCGTCTTCGCGCTCGATTTTTTGAAGGGGGCTCTACCGGTCGTGCTCATCGAGCCGCTGGCACGGCAATGGAATGTCGAACCGATCCAGCCGTCGGAATCGCTGCGAGTCGGCGCGGCCGCGTGCTCGTTTCTCGGCCATTTGTTCCCGATCTTTCTGGGCTTCCGCGGCGGTAAAGGCGTAGCGACCGGCGCCGGCGCGGCGCTGGTGCTGGTGCCGATCCCGGCCGCGATCGCACTGGGCACTTGGACGCTCGCCGTACTCGCCACGCGGATGGTGTCGGTCGGCTCCATCGCGGCGCTGCTGGCTCTCGTCGCGGCGCGGCTCATCTTCGAGCTCGATCCGTTCGCGGATAAAAATTGGCTCGTGACCGCCTTCTGCATCGCCGGGTCGGTGGTGGTCATCGCCAAGCACCGGTCGAATTTGAAGCGACTTTGGCGCGGCGCCGAAAACCGCATCGGCGATGGCCACCGCCGGCAACTGGCGCTGCGGATGCTCCATCTGCTGGCCGTCGGTTTCTGGTTCGGGTCCGGGACGTTTTTCGTCTTCGTGGCCACGGTGCCGATCTTCGATTCCTTCGCCGACGTCGTGAAAAAGCAGCCCGATTCGCGCACCGCCAATCTGCGGATCGTCCCCGATGGCACCTCCGAATCGCAGCGGGACCGGCTCGCCAGCGGACTCGCCGGGGCCGCGGTCGGACCGATCTTTCCTAAGTTCTTTGCGCTCTCGGCGATTTGTTCATGGGTAACGCTCTGGACCGCATCCGCTTGGAATCGCGGCGCGGTCGGCCGCTGGCGCTTCCGCCTCTGTGCCTTCGCCACGGCGGGGATCATCGTCGGCTGGCCCATGTCGATCTATGTGTCGGCACTGCGGCTGTTGCGTTACGCAAGCGACCCGGCCGTCGCCCAGGCGGCGAGTGAATCCTTCGGATCGTGGCATGTCGCGAGTTTGTTTTTGAGTATGGCCGTCAGCATTTTGACG
>JANXTU010000160.1 GCA_025352235.1 Fimbriiglobus sp. | reverse complement strand
CTTCAGCACGGTGCAGCTCGTCTTCGCGGGCAACGATTCGCAGGGGCTGCGTTACGGCACCGTCACCACGGACGCGGAGTTCTTCGTGGAGTGGAAGGAGAAGGACGGCAGCACGGCCCCGCTCACCGCTGGAGCGCTGCTCGATAAACCGCTCGCGCAGATGTGTGAGAAGTCCCGCCTGCTCGATCTGGTACGCAACTTCATCCTTTTCGACGCGGGCCGGAAGAAGGTGCCACGGGTGCATCAATTCTTCGGCGTGAAGGCGGCGCAGGAGCGGATCAGCGATGCGATGAGCTCCCGTGCCGCCGCCTGATCGCGGCGGAGTTCTCTCCCCGAGATCGACCCCGACTGCCGCGTCCTCCCGTTCGCCGAGGATCGGCGCTTGCCCTCCGGCGTCTTCGGACCCGTCGAGAAGGACCACGGGCGGTTCTTCGCTGCGGCCTCCCGCAGCGCGGCGCGGCCGGCCTCGCTGAGCGGACCGGCGAGCGAGCGGTTTCGCCGCCCGGCGGCGACGCGTTTCGGGTTCGGCTTTTCATCCACCGGACCGGTCCTCCGGTTTACTCGCCAGTTCGGCGGCCGGATTTCTTCGATCACCGGCCCCGAGTTCTCCCTGGCGGTTGCTCCGGTAGGCCGAAAGCGTCAGCACCGTCTTGGAGATCTCGCTCATCAGTCGGCAGCCGGTGTTGAGGTAGGCCCGGATCATCTCCGGCGACTTCGCCTGTTCGGCCAGGGCATGGACCCGGGCGAACCGCATCCGCGCGAAGGCGAGAATCTCCAGGAGGAGTTGTTCGACGGGGTCGGCCGGGTCGCCGGCGGCGACGCGGAACTGGAGCAAGTGGAGTCGGCCGCCGACGATGCTGACGACGCGGTCGAGTCCGGCGGCTTCGACGAACTCGGCGGGGAAGACGGCGTCCCGGATCGACACCGCTTCGCGGCGGACGCGGGCGGCGAGTTGGGGATCCGTCAAAACATCGCGATCGAGGGCCCGCCGGTTGATCTTCTCAAGCGCTTCGATCCGGCTTCCGGGTGCGACGGCCGGCTCGGTCGGTGCTCGGGCGACTGTCGACGGTTCGGTCGCCCGGGCGACCGTCCCGGCTTTCGGCGCGTGAGTGGGGTTCACCGAGCGGCCCCCGCCCACCGGGGCATTCCGGTTTCGGATCGACCGCTTCGGTTTCGTCTCGGGACGCGGTCGGCACTCTGCGGAAGCGGTCGGAGCGGGTACGGGCAGTCCGGTCTCGTCCTCTTCGAGTGGGCGCGGGGGCGACTTCAACTTCAACTTGATCGAACTCATATTTCCTCCTCGGAGCTCTAAGCCCCGATGTGCTGCGAACAACGCATGTCCCGCGCATCATCGCCGACGGACCCCGGTTCGGGCAAGGGCGCCACGTTCGGTCACTCCGCGCCCGGTTCTGGGGATTGCCCTGCCGGCCAAAGCGAGGTCGCAAATGCAGTCCGGATCGTGAAGCCTCAGGCCCCGCGTCGGCGCCGGTGCAAGCGATTCAGTAGCCGGCTACTGACTCTCCGCAGGCAAGCCGTTGCGTTCCGATCGAAATCTCATCGCCCCGGTTTGCAAAAGATCGCCGTACCGGGTTGCTCGACGCTGTGCGGATTACATGGAGGTAACTCAACTCGCTTCCTCCCGCGACTTTTCGGCACCTTTGTGACTCCGATGAAGCTCCTCCTGCTTAAACCGCGTTCAGCTTGAGAATCCGAGTTTTTCGACTTCGGGATCGAGTTCAAAGCGGGGCCAGAGTCGTTGCCCAACTCCGCCGCCGTTTGCTGCACGATCTTGGCCCGATGCCACGGGGCGCCGTCCCAAATCACCACGACCTCCCGGTCATCCTTCCCCGTCCAATCGTCGATGCCAGGCCATCTACCTCAAGATCGCGGCCGATCTGAACCGCTGAAACTGCGGCGAAATGAACGCGGAGCCCGCGGGCGATCACGGCTTCACCGTGAACCGCTTGTTTGCATCCAATCCCTTTTGCAAGATCTTCCCCTTGCCGTGGGGGAGCGTGATCTCCAGATCCACCATCTTCCGCTCGCCCAAGCCGAAGTGGGCCACGGCCTCTTGGCCCGAGCAGTAGCCGTAGCCGATGGCGATTTCCCGCGAGCCGAGCAGCGCGGTCGCTTTCCCGAGTTCGCCCGCCGCGTAGACATCGACCTTCGCGCCGATGCCCATGCGATTCACGCCGTCTTTGCATTCGATGCGGACGTCCAGCCAGTTGCCGCCTGGCGTCTCGTTGCGGAGCAGCAGCGAGCGAGATTCCACCCACCAGTTGGCCAGGAAGAGGTCAAGTTTCCCGTCGCGGTCGAAGTCGGCCGATGGCCCTGCGGCCATGTAAATGATTTTCTTCTCTTTGAGGACTTTCTCGAAGAGCGGGCCGGCGCGCTTGAGGGCTTTGTCCTCCGCAGCCGGGAAGTCGTTCACGGCCCAAGCGTCCTCGCGGAAACGCGGGAGGCCGTCCTTCACACCGAGGTTCCGGAAGATCACGGGGCAGGGCTTGCCGTCCTTGAACTTGACGATGCTGACGTAAATATCGGGCCAGCCGTCGTTATCAAAGTCCTGGATTTCGACATGCGGGGCCTTCATCGCCAGCGCGGTCAGGCCAGAAGCTTCGGTGATATCCTCGAACTTCGGAACGCCGTCCTTCACACCGCGATTCAGATACAGCCGGACCGGCGCAGGAGTCGTCCAAGGGCTTTTGAAGTGGTTGCCGATGACGACGTCTGGGAGGCCATCGCGGTTGACGTCGGCGATACAAACTCCTGCAGGAGTGTCTTCGGCGCCGGCGAGTTTCCAGCGGAAGACGTCGCGGGTGCCGGGTGCTTCGCGGTACTTCCCCTTGCCGTCGTTGAGCATCAGGCGGTGCTCGCCCGCACCGTTCGTTAGGAAGATATCGGGCCAGCCATCGCCATTGAGGTCAGCCGCGGCCACGCTCAATCCTCCGAGGCCGGCGGGCAGCCCGGCCGCTTCGGACACCATCTCGAACTTGTAGTTGCCCTTGTTGCGGTAGAGTGCGGAACCAGTTTTCACCTTCGATGAGTAGTACTGCTCGCAGGTCAGCAGATCGAGCAAACCGTCTCCGTCGTAATCGAGCGCGGCGACTCCGCGCCCCTCGTAACTCGGCGGGCAAACGCCGCTCCCCTTCGATGCGTCGGTGAACTTGCCTTCGCCGTCGTTGCGGAAGAGCAGACTTGGGATCGCGAGGACGCCGTCTTTGCCGTGGGCGCAGTGCGAGACGTACAGATCGAGCCGCCCGCTGTTCGTCAGGTCGGCGAACAGCGCGCCGCCGGCGATGCCGGAGACCTTCAGGTGCTCCTGCTTGTCGAGGCGGAACTTCCCCTTCTCGTTGCGCAGGAAGGCGCCGGGCTTCGACCCCGAGTTGTGGAACGTGCCGACGAAGAGGTCGGGGAAGCCATCGCCGTCCACGTCGCCCCAAGCTGCGGAGTGGCCTCGGATGCCCTCGAGCGCGGGGAAGATGCCGGCGGCGTCGCCGGCATCTTTGAAGACGAATGGATAGTCGGCCGCAAGTGCGTGAGTTGACAGTACGAGAACGGCCAAGGCCGCCAGGCGGGATGACATCGTCGCGTCTCCTACGGCCGTTCCGATTCCGGGATGTGGATCACGGTCAGGGCGCAGCAGTCCCAGACCTTGCCGCCGCGGCTGACGTTCCAGGTGACATAGAGCTTGTCCCCCTTGGGATCGATTGCCGCGCTGAAGGTGCCCGCGAGCGTGGCCCCGTACTTCTCCTTGAAGTAGGGGTGCAGGAATGCGATCACCTTCCTCGTTTTCGTCTTCGTGTCGAACTGGACGACCGCGCTGCCGTCGCGTTCACTGCCGCCGTGGGCGCCGGGAATGTAGTACAGGTAGCGCCCCGTCGGGTCGGCATCGAGCGTTGTGATGTACGTGTTCGACCCCACCGCGGCCGGTCCGAGTTCTTGCACTTTCTCGGTTTTCGTGTCGAAGGCGTACAGAATCGCCTCGCCCCCTCTGCCGCTCTTGGAGACCGTGTAAACGATGCCCTGAGGCGTCTCCTGTGTGGCCGCGCGGAGGCCGAGTGTCGCGTCGATCTTCGTCGGCGCGGTGGGCTTTGCGGGGTCAAATCGCACCAGTTCGCCGACCGCGTCGTCCTTACTGGGGACGTAGTAGACCCGGCCGGTGGACTTCGCGAAGATCATGGCCCGCGCCGGCCCGTCTGGCCCGGAGTAGAGCAGTTTCTTGTTCTTCACGTCGTAAGCGAAGAACTGGATCTCCTTATCCTTGGCGTCCGTCCCCGGTGCGGTGCCACCGTAGAAGATCAGCCTCTCGGCGTCGAGTGCGCTCGTGGGAATACAGTGCTTCGGCACCGGGGCTCGGACCACCACCTCGCTCTTACCCGTCTTCGGATCGCAGCGGAGGATCCAATCCCCCTCGTAGTGGTTCTTGTCGGCGGTGACGGTCGTCGAACCGCGGTGCGTCGAGCAATAGAGCCAGCCGTCGCTCCCCATGTCGAGCCGACTGTGGATCTTGCCGGGGACGTAATGATCCTTCGGGAGATCGAGCAACTTCGCCACATCGAGGAGCTTGCGGAAGGTCTTCTTTGCGGGATCGTACTCGAAGACGAGCCCGGTGCCGCTGCCCTGGGTGCCGTCGCCCTTGCCCCGGATCGCGAGGTGGTCACCGATGCTGGCGTAGTATTTGCCATCGACCGCAAGGCTGTCGCCCCAGTTCGACCATGGCTTGCCCTCGTAGTCCTGCCCAGGGAAGTACAGGAAATCTACCGTCGGCGCGGCTTCCGCGACGGTGACTCCCTTCAGCAGTGTCGGTGGCGATTTCAGGAACTCGTCGCCCTTGTGCGTGACAACACTCTTGCCATCGGGCAGCGCCGGGGGAAATGTCACCGCCGAGGCTTCGGATGGTTTCGGCTTGGGCTGAGCCGACGCTGAGCACACGATCGTGAGGAGCGCGGCACCCGCCAGCATCCGCACTGTATATTCGCAAATTCGCATGGTTGCAGTCCCGTGATCGGAGCGCGGCGGAGAGCAGTAACAGGAGTGAACACGCTTGAACCGATCTTTCTAAGATGAATGCCTCTGGGGACACGAATCGGCCGTGTGGTCACAGGCTACCACCGTGACGGGTCGCCTGCAACGAGTTTCGTGCCCAAATGTGATCTCGACCCGGTCGAAAATGGCCCGCGAGGCGCACCGACCCCTCGGCGATGGCCCGCCCGGATGGACCCCACCGCCCTCGTCCACGAGGCGTACCTGCGACGGATCGGCGATCAAGCCTTCGACGCTGCGTGGCATTAGGAGGTGTGCCATGCGGAAGTTGTATGTCGTTCGACTGACCAAGCCCGAGCGTGTTGAGCTTCAAAGCGTTGTCAAAAAGCTGACGGGGACCGGTCAGAAAGTTCGGCGTGCTCAGATTCTGCTCAAGGCGGACGCCGATGGCCCCAACTGGACCGACGACCGCGCCCTCGCCCAGTGCATCCGGGCCGGCTTCCGCCGCGTCGTCCTGCGCGGCGACACCGACTTCACGCAGACCGAACACCTCGACCGCTGGAATACGCTGGGCGTGTCTTGGTCACGGGTGGTCTCCTCAGAGAGAGCTTACACCCTTAACTCCGTGTCCGCCAAACGTGGGGAGGTTCAGAGCTTACACCCTTAACTCCGTGTCCGCCAAACGTGGGGAGGTTCAACCTGAGATATCCATCCTGCTCAGGTCAGGCGATCTCCGACGAAATTCAGCCGACGTTAACTCCCCCTAGAAAGCCATCTTCAAAAGTGTCATGCACTCTGTCAAACATCGGTGGGGCAAACACACGAATCCCAAGCTTTCCTGAAGATGCCCCCACATAGAGGAGCGGGCTCCTTTCGTTGCGTCGGTGGTACGCCACATCGACGCCATCCTCGATGCCGAAGTCGAAGGCAAAGAAACTTGCCATCGGAGTTAGGGTCTCACCAGCGAACACGCTTACGTGTGATTGGCCGCCTTGCCCTGCCCCTACAATCACATCTGCTCTGCCGTCACCATCGAAATCCCCGGCTGCAACTCTAACCCCGCCGAGGAATTGGAAGTCGAAGGCGTAGAAACTGGCCTTCTGAACGAAACTTCTTCCATCGAACACTATAACGTGCGGTCCGCTACCAGCGCCCGCGCCCGTGATGAGGTCGAATCGACCATCGCCGTCGAAATCACCAGCGGTTACGTTCACTCCGCCTTGGAATTCTTGGTCGTAAGCGAAAAAGCTCGCGAGAAGCTCGAAGGAAGCACCGTTGAAGACTTTGACGTGCGGCCCGGCACCCGGCCCGGCGCCTACGATGACTTCAGCCCTTCCGTCCCCGTTCAGATCTGCAGCAGCGACGGTTACACCACCCAGAAATCCTAGATCGAAGGCGTAGAAGCTGGCCATCAGCGCGGCGTCAGGTCCTTGCGAGAGTTTGGTTCCGTCGAAGACTTTCACATGCGGGCCACCACCGGGACCAGTCCCAACGATCACGTCCAGAACCCCGTCCCCCGTCACGTCGGCGGTTGCTACATTGATCCCGCCGTCAAATCCGGGGAACGCATCGAACGAGGCGATGAGAGCACCGCTCGACACGTCGTACACCCGGACGGTGGAACCATAACTACTGCCCACGGCTACAATTTCGGGCAAGAACGTCACAGGCGGTGTCAGAATCGAAGTGACGAGCGTTTGCACCACGACCGACGTTGCCTGATCCTGCGTCAGCCCAACGTGATCGGTAGCGAGGCTATAGAAGCGGTAAGTACTCCCCAATGCACCGGAGAATTCCGCGGAGGTCCCGGTGGTGCGGGACTGCCAGACTGTGTACGCGCCGCCGTTGGTCGAGACGTAGACATCATAGAATGCAACACCTGAACCGCCCGCGTCGTCGGTCCCGCTCCACGAGACGGTGAGCGGCGCGGCTGAAGTGGCGGGCAGGGCAGAAATCCGGCTGGTCGGCAGACCGGCATCGACAGTGTTGAGTGCCTCCTTGTTCGGAGAAGTGCCGGCGGCGGCGTTGTGCGGATCGATCTGGTTGGTGGCGATCGCGGGCTGGCCATCGAACACGATGTCGGCGACGTTCCTGATCTGTGTGCCCGTGGGCAAGCCCGCCATCATTCGGACACTGTACCCGATGTGACCTTGGCCACGACCGGTGCCGTCCTCGGGCGGCAAGAAGCCGGTGAGTACGTCAGGCGGCAATTGCGTCAGCGGATCGACGGATTGGAACACCACACGGACCATGCCAGTAGCGGCGTCGAAGTCCAGCTCAACTTCGACGGTGAACGACGTGCCGTTGTACGTCATCGCCACGCTTTGGAAGGCGTGCTGACGCCCGACGGGAATGCCGACGACCGTGTCGCCGAAGCCGAACTCGGTGAACTGGAAGGTGCCCCAGTCGAGCTTGTCCGAGAGTTGGTCGGTGACTACCACCTGCTGCGCCGGGGCCGTGGCGATCTGCGTCGGCGTGGGGACGCTGCCGGGGCCGCTGTTCTCGAAGTTGATGCGGTACGGAATCAGGCTGTTGGCCTGGATGTAGGCATTGGTTCCATAGCCACCGGCACCGAACTTCTCGTTTGGATCGATAGCTCCTGCAACTCCGCTACCACCGCCAGCGCCTGGGCTGCCGTTAGACCTCAACTAAGCGTGATCTCGACCCGCTATTTTTCTGGGAATGCCAAAAAGCTTGAAATCCTCGACGGTTTCCGGGGTCTGTGGATGGAGACGCATCCCGCAGATCCGTACGCCGAAGAGGATTCCGAGTGAAAACTATTTTCCGCCAGTGGCTCCGCGC
>JANXTU010000154.1 GCA_025352235.1 Fimbriiglobus sp. | reverse complement strand
CGCGGGCCGACGAACGCCTTGCCTTCCTTGCTGGTCACGTTGAAGCCGCGATCTCCGACGCTGAAATAGAGTTTGCCGTCCGGACCGAAAATCAACCCGTGGAGGTCGTGGCCGAAGAAGGCGATGTTCACCCCGAAGCCGGTGAGCAACGTTTCTTTCACGTCCGCGACGCCGGTGCTTTTGGTGTCCTTCAGCTTGTAGAGGCTCGGGATATTGGTGACGAACACCTCGCCGTCCCGCGCCAAGACGCCGGCGCAGAGGCCGTCCAAGGGGTCGTTGAAACCGCCCGTGAAGATCGTGCTTTTATCGGCCCGGCCGCTGCCGGTGGTGTCTTCCAACCGCCGGATTTGGTCCGCATTCGCGGTGAAATAACCGGCGCCGCCGGGCAGTTTGTCCTGCCACTTGCGGTAGACTTTCAAGCGGTCGTCGAGCGTGTGAATTTGCAGATCGTCTTCGAGGAAGAAGCCGAAGTTGAACGCGGGATTGCTGCGGTTCTCCGCGGCGCCTTTGCCGAGGCGGTATTCCTCCGCCGCGTAGACCCGCCCCTTTTCATCGACGCTGATGGCGACGGGGCTGGCGAGCTTGGGCTCCGCGGCCCAAAGCTCGATTTTCATCCCCTGCGGCGCTTTCAATTGGGGGATCCGTTTCGTCGCGGCCTCGGTGCCATCGGGGAGATCCTTCTGAGGTTCGGCCTTCGGCGGCGCGGCGATCAGGCCGAAGGCGCAGAGCGGAATCAACAGGGGGATCAGTCGAAATCGCATAGGAATGGTCCGGCGGGGTGGGGAGAACTCGACATCGCTATGATCCCGGACGCGATGCCGAGAATCAAGGGGGCTCGCCCCGAGCGGGGGTCATTTGACTGCGGAAATGATTTCGGCGCGGAACGCCCCACCCCCCCGCGAAACCATTTCCAATTTCGGGTAGAACCCATGCGCACCAACGCTTTACGTTCGATTTCGACGGGTGCGACACCCGCCGAAACCTTTTTGAATTCGCGCCGCGGTTCTGGGGAACCCCGTCACTTCGGCGCGCCGAGTTGATTGGCGCGGTCGGTGAGGCGTTTCGCCAGCGCGGCCCGGCCCGGGTAGTTCGGGCTTTGGAAGGCGGCGTACGGTTCGTAGCGGCTCCACCAATCGCCGGCCTCGGCCCAAGCGCCGATCGCGGTGGTCCGCGCCGACGCCGCGGCTTTGGCCGCGGCGGGTTTCTTGGCCGGATCGCCCTCGGCGGCCGCGAGGAGACGCTGCGCTTTGGCCCAGGCCCGCTCGGCTTGTTCGTGCTTCGCCAGCGCCAAGAGGTACGTCGATTCCGCGAGGCCGGGTTGGGCGACCGCGGCGCCAACGATGTTCATGAAGGTCGCGTTCGACGGTTTCCAGAGGTCGTCGATTTGCGTCCGCAGCGCCGTTCGCTCACCGGGGCCGGCGGTGTTGAACCGGTCGTACAGGGCGTTCAATTGCCCGGCCCATTCGCGAATCGCCGCGGCGGAGGCCGCGTCCGACCCGCGCTGTTGGGCTTCCGCTTTTCCGAAGAAATCCCGCAGCCCCACGAGCTTTTGAGTCGCATCGACGTATTGCCCGCGCTGGATCTTTTCGCGCGGCGTCGGCGGACTCAAGAACGCCCCTTCGAAAATCGAGACGCTCTTCTGCAAGAGCCTCTCTTTGGGCTCGGTGTAGCCCTGTATCATTTCCGCGGGAATCGTCAGCAACTGCCCCCGCGGGAGTTGGTCGAAAAAATAGGCCGTTTGCAAGCCCGGCGCGGTCGGGGATTCGGCGGCCGTACCGCCCTCGGCGACCGATAGGAAACTCCGGAGCGCCCGCGTCGGCGCGAACGATTCCTTCGCCGGGCTGTAATAGCGCACCGGGATTCCCTTGGCGGCGCCCTCGACCCGCTTCTGCACTTCGGCCAAATTCGTGGACAATTTCACGCCGATGTCCGCGGCGAGTTTCTCTTCCAGAATCGTGTTCCGCGCCGCGACCGCCGACAGCGGGGCCGTCAAAAAGATTTCCCCGGCCTTGAGATCGTCCGCCGTCACCGACCACGCGAACGGTGGATTGTCGAGCCAGACGGCCATGTCGCGCGGGTTGGCCCGGACATCGGCGAGGGTCGCGGGCCGCCCATTTTTTCCGGGCAGCGCCTGCTCTTTCCAAGGGTCGAATAGCAGGATGTCGTCGCCGTCGCGGACGCCGAGACCCCAGAACGGCCCGCGCGGGAATTCGGTTTCGCGGCCGGGGGGTTGGTACAGCATCGGTCGATCGGCCGCTGCGGCGGGGCCGATCAGACACACGTCGAACCCCATTTGCCGGCCGAGCGCCGCGACGATCAGCATGCGTTCCAAGCCGCTGCCCCAGCCGCGCCGGAGGACGTAGGTCGGCGGCAACGGCGGGTTCGGTTTGAGGGTGTTCTGCCCGATCGAGCTCATCCACGGATTGAGGAGGACTTGTCGGCAGACCCACTCGAATGCGGTCCGGGCGCGCTCGGCCACCGGCAGATTGGCAACATCGAGCGATCGGGCGATGTCGCGGAGGTAGAGCGCTTCGGCCAAGTGGTTCGGATCGAGCGTGGTGTGGCCGGTCGACCGGATTTCTTTCATCTCGGCGTCGTCGAGATTCAACGCGTTTTTGGCGAATGCGGCATCGGCTTCGCCGAGTTTGGGCTGCCGGTCGACCGGCGTCGAGGCGAACGCCTGATTCAATTCATTGAGGACGCGCCGGCACGTCGTCGCGTCCGTCTCTTGGCGGATCGCCGTCACCGCTTTCAACCAGGGGTCTTCTTGCGCTTTCTTCCCCGTGTCGGTCGGTTTGGCCTTATCCGGCGTACCGCACCCGACTGGCACCAGCGCGAGCAGCAGCAGCGCGGCGAACAGCGGAATCGAACCGACGAGCCGCAAACGGTAGCGCATGGTGGGAGTTCTCATTCGTCGGTCGCCAAGAGGGCCGCCCGCAACCGCAGGCAGGATCGGACCAAGGCCGGGAACTCCGCGAGCGGAATCATGTTCGGCCCGTCGCTCGGGGCGCGGTCCGGGTCGGGGTGGACTTCGAGGAACAATCCGTCGCACCCGGCGGCCACAGCGGCACGGGCCAACGTCGGTACCTGTTTGCGGTCACCGCCGGTCCGGTCGCCCAGCGCACCCGGAGTTTGTACGCTGTGGGTGGCGTCAAAGATCGCGGGGGCGCCGGTTTCCTGCATCCACGGGATGGCCCGCATGTCGTTCACCAACATCCCGTAGCCGAAGGTCGTCCCCCGTTCCGTGAGCAGCACGCGGTGGTTGCCGACTTCGTGCAGTTTCTTCACGACGTTCTTCATGTCCCAGGGGGCCATGAACTGCCCTTTTTTGATGTTCACCACGCGGCCGGTTTCCCCGGCGGCGGTCAGCAAATCGGTCTGCCGCGCGAGGAACGCCGGAATTTGCAGGATCTCGCACACTTCCGCGACCGCGGCCGCCTGCGACACTTCGTGCACATCGGTGGTGACGGGCAGGCCCGTCTCCTCGGCCACGAGTTCCAGAATCCGCAGTCCTTCGTGAATCCCCAACCCGCGGTAGGCCTTCCCGGAAGTCCGGTTCGCCTTGTCGAACGAGGCTTTGAAGACGAGGGGAATGCCCGCCTCCTCCGCGATCCGTTTCAAATCGAGCGCGAGTCGGAGACAGTGATCCTCGGACTCGATGACGCACGGCCCCGCGATGAGCAGCAGGGGGTGGCCCGCGCCCACGGTGTACGGGCCTACATGAATCGGGATTACGGACATGGGGGAGGCTCCGGAGTGGGCGAGCCGGCCGCGTGAGCGGTCGGAGTGTTCGTGTTACAGATCAGCTTCGGCCAATCGATCCTGGGCGGCGTGGAGAACGCGGAGCACAAGAACGGTGTCGTCCGTCACGGTGAACAAGATTCGGTAGACATGTGGCCGACGACCGTGAAGTTTGCAACGGACGACCGTATCCAATTCACCCGCCTCATCGGCCTCGGGATGTTGATCCGGCCGCCGGGTCAAGGCGTCGATGGCTCGACTCACATCCCGCAGCCAACGGTCGGCGGTTCGCTCCGAGAAGTGACGCCGAAGCCAAGAGGCATTGGAGCGGATATCCGCATCCGCTTTCCGCTGCATGACGATCGTGTGCGACACGGCTCACCCCCGCTTTTCGGGCGGAAAACCCAAGTCGGCGCGGATGCGCGCGAAGGCTTCCGCCACGGGCACCCCCCGTTCACCGGCTCGGATCGCGGCGAGATCTTCTCGCAAACTCGCGATGAGTTCCTCACGCGTCTCCGTCGCCGGGGGTGGTGGACAGTCCGCGGGCCAAGCCCCGTCATCCTCCTCCGCGGGAAAATCCAAGGTGATCCTTGTCCCTTCCGGGATCGCGTCGGGTTCATCGGGGATAATCACGCCGTTGCGCATGGTGCCGAGTCGGACCATAGTCGATCTCCTCAGGATTCAATGGCATCGTCGCGTTGGCCGGTCAGCAGTTTCTTCGCGGTGGCGTTCATCAGCAGTTCCGCCAGCGGCAAAGTCGCGGCGCCGAAGGCATCGACGGCCCGGTGCAGGTCGTCGGCGTCGGTGCCCGCCATCGCGGCCCTCAGTGTCGCGGTCGCGGTGTCGATCCGCAACCGCTGTTCGGACGTCAATTCCGCGCCGGCTTGGTCGAGAGCTTTCGCGGTGTGCCGGAGGTCGGCGTCGGCTTTGTTTTTATACTCGATGAATCGGCGGGCTCCGAAATCGGCGTGGGCGTGATCGACGCTCTCGAGCACGAGCCGTTCGACTTCGTCTTGGCTCAGGCCGTGGGCCGCCTTCACTTCGATGGTCGCCTGCTGACCGCTGCGTTGTTCTTTCGCTTGCACGCGCAGCATCCCGTTGGCGTCGACGCGGAAGGTGACATCGACTTGCGCCATCTGCGCCGGCATCGGCGGGATGCCCCCGAGTTTGAACTGCCCGAGCAGCCGGCAGTCCTTCGTGAGTTCCCGTTCGCCCTGGTAGATGTTGATGACGATGGCCGTCTGATTGTCGACGAAGGTCGTGTAGCGCGTCGTCGCCTGGCAGGGCACGGTGCTGTTGCGGTCGATGACTTTATCGACGACGCCGCCGAGCGTTTCGATGCCCAGTGACAACGGGATGACATCGAGCAGCAGCCGATCCCGCCGGCCGCTCGTGAGGATGTCGGCTTGCACCGCCGCGCCGAGCGCGACGACTTCGTCCGGGTTCAAATCGGTGTGCGGCTTTCGACCGAAGTAGGCTTCGACCCGCTGCCGAACGTAGGGAATCCGCGTCGAACCGCCGACGAGGACGACTTCGAGGATGTCGGACGGTTTCAACTTGGCATCGCGCAGCGCCGCTTGGCATTTGGCGAGCGAGCGGTCGATGAACGGGGCGATGAGGGCTTCGAATTCCAAGCGGGTGAAGGTGCGCCGGTAGGCGATACCGCGGGCCGGTAGGTCGATGGCCAACTGCGAGGAATCGGCGATCGACAATTCGATCTTGGCCCGCTCCGCCGCCTCGCGGAGGTACTGCAACAGTTCCGCATCGGGTTCGACGTTCAGCTCGTTCGAGACGATATCCATGATCGCGCGGTCGAAATCGTCGCCGCCGAGGTGGGTGTCGCCGTTGGTGCTGAGGACTTTGAAGACGCCGTCGGCGACCGACAGAATCGAACAATCGAACGTCCCGCCGCCGAGATCGTAGACGGCGATGATCCCGGCGTTCGCTTTGTCGAGCCCGTAAGCGAGCGCCGCCGCCGTCGGTTCGTTGACGATGCGGAGGACATCCAACCCGGCGATGCGACCGGCGTCGCGGGTCGCTTGGCGCTGGGCGTCGTCGAAGTAGGCCGGCACCGTGATCACGGCCTTCGTCGGGTTGCCGGCGCGTTTGCGCACTTCGCCGAGAATCATCGCACTCAGTTCTTCGGGCGTGTATTCGCGGTCGTCGATCCGGACGCGCAACACCTTCCGGCCACCGTCGACTTCGCGCTCGACGATCTGCTGCGGGATGTGCTTCAATTCGCTTTGCAGATCGGCGAGCGTCCGCCCCATGAGCCGCTTGACGCTGAAAATCGTGTGCGTCGGATCGAGCAGCGCCCGCTCTTTCGCGGCGCTGCCGACGAGCACCGTGCCATCGGGGTGGAAGCTGATGCACGAAGGAACCAAGGCGATCCCCGCACCGTCGCGGAAGACTTGCGGGCGGCCGTCGCGCATCGTCGCCGCGAGGCTGTTGGTCGTGCCAAGATCGATGCCGACGACCGCGGCGGGCGAGTTAGGATTCATCCTATTTTGGTAGGCAACCGCGGGGCGTTGTCAATCGGGGTCGCCCCGCCCCGCCGCGGTCAATACCGCAGGTTCATGTTCAGCATGAACTCGTATCGCCACGGGTTCGGTCCGACCGTCGGAATCGCGAAGGCCGGGCTGATGGTGCCGCGCCCCGTGATGAAGTGGACGCCGGTGGTGATGTTCACCTGGTCTTGAACGTAGACGCTGCCGGCGGGGTCGCGCTTGCTGAACGGCGTCGTCACGTGCAGTTCGACGACCGGCACGATCCCCGTGATGAACCGGTCCGGGCGGTTGCGGTAGAGCCAATACCCGGCCGCGACGCTGTTCCAGAAGAGCGTCGGATCGCGCGAATCGGTGGGGGCCACCAAGCTCGAGATGCCCTGCACGTAGACCCGGTCGAAGTTTTTGACGAACCCGACCCACGGCTGGAGGAGCCACGAGCGCGGGGCCGAAGAGTCATCGCCGAATACACCGGGGTCGGCGCCCGTCGGCGTCGTCAGCACGAAGCCGGCCGAGAAGAGATCGCCAGTTTGGCGGTCGTTATAGAAGGCGTACTTGAAGAGGAAGCTCAGGTCGCCGACGCCGGACGATCGCGCGCCGGGCGGGCCGGTCAACTGGTTGAATGGCAACCGCATGCCGAACGACGCGTCGCCGTTCAGGAACGTCTTTTCGAAGCCGACCGTCTCGCGGTGCAGATCGACTTTGCCCAAGCCCGGGTTCAACGACGGGTTCAACCCGCTGTAGAAGTTGTACCCGGTATAGATGCGATCCGTCGGGCGCGGTCCGTCGTTCTCGTTGATCTTGATGCCGCTGTATCGGCTGAGCACCGGCAGTCGGACTTCGCGTGTCACGGGGACGCGGACATCCCGGTAGATCGGCACGTCGGTCACGACCTTGCGGCCGTTTTGAATTGACACGACTTGCTGCACGCCGATCTGCTCTTGGCGAACGACGATTTCGGTCACGATCTGCCGGGTGTACGTCACACCGCCGAAGTCGCCGTCGAAGCCGGGGGCGGCGGTCGCGGCGGCGAGGCCGCCCGCTTCGCCACTGCGGGAGAACGCTCCGTCGCGCAAAGCGCTGTCGAGCGCATTCGGGTTCTGCGGCGCCAGCGGATCGGTCCCGCCGGGCGCCATCGGGTTCGGCGTGCCCGGCGTTCCGCCCGGCCAAACCGCGGGCGGGCAGTTCGGGTAGAGCGGCGCCACGGGGCAGTTCGCCCGTTGCCCGAAAACCGGGGCGGCGAAGGCGATGGCGATCAAGCAACAGACGGGCCAGCGCATGGAACTCTCCGAACCGGGGGGCGGGTGGGGCGAATCGACGGGATCAATAGCTGCTGACGCTGGCCGCGCGCGAGCGAGCGGAGGCGCCGAAGAGGTAGTTCAATCGCATGCCGAATTGGCCGTCGAAGGTGCGGTCCGGTTTTTGGAACAGCGGGACCGATCCGCCCAGGGTCAGGTTCACGTGCTCGTTGATCTGCATCACGATCCCGGCTGTGAGGTTGAGTTCGGTGTTGGCGACGCCCGAGATATTCAACCCTTGGCCGCGGGATGTGTCGTTGACGGCGTCGATGGCCTGCTGCTGGGCGATGGCGTAGTTCCAGTGGAGTTCGACGAACGGGGCCAGCCCGCGTACGACGCCGGTGTCCCGCTTGACGATCCAATAGCCGATCTGCCCGTCCAGCGCGAGGTACGGGAGGTCGTAGATGCGTTGCGAACCGCTCCCGCCGAAGACGTCTTTGTTGTAAGTCAGAATGCCGCCGGTGGTGTCGGCGTTGATCGAGGTCCACCCCTGGGCGAAGAAGCGGTCGTTTGGCGTGTAGAGCAGCGCGAGGAATGGTTCCACCGTCACCGATTCATTCTTGAACCGATAGAGTTCCCCGCCCAGCGGGTTGAACACAACTTGATCGCTCGCCGTCGGTACGGTCACGCCGACGCCGGTGGACACGTTAAACGTTTCGCTGTTGGTCCAGCGACGCTTGAGGGCGAACCGCATGTTGCCGAGTTCGACGCTCTTCGTTTCGAAGCCGTCGGTGAAACTGCTCGCCAACGTCCCGGCGAAGGGCAGGCGGACTTCCGCCGACCAACGGCCGTCGAGGAAGGTCTTTTCGAAGCCGAACATGAAGCGGTTGACGGCGAGGCCGTTTTCGGTCAGCGGGACGCCGCCGAAGGTGTCGTAGGCGAAGATCACGCGATCGCGCGGCAGCGGGCTGTTGTCTTCGGACAGCTTCACCCGGCCGACATACGTACTCGAGTTCGGCACCGCGAGGGCCCGCTCGCCGGTGAGCACGGCCGTGTAGTTGATGACGTTGCCGTCGATGTTCCCGTCGACGGAGCCCACGGTCACATTCGGCACGGCGATGCCGCGCGTCGCCTGCGTGACTTGGGCGTTGATCGCACCACGGTTGCCGAGGAGTTTGGCCCGATCCGCCGGGGTGAGCTTATTGAACTGCTGTTGCTGCAAGGGCGTGAGGCCCCCGGTCGAGAAGAGCGAGTTCAGCGCGGATTTCGCGAACTCGCGGTCGAAGTCCGGCCCACCCGTCTGCGTGATCGGCTGGACGAACGTGAGGTCGCTCTGGCCAAAATTCGGCGTCACTGATCGCGTGCCGTTCGGCGTGGTGAAGAAGATCCGAGCGTTGGGCGTATTCGGTATCACAAAGACACCCGGTCCGCCCGAGGCTGTGACCGCACCCTGCCGGATGTCGAATTGGCCGAGGATGTTGGCGGTATAGCGGACGCGGAAGGCGCGGGCGCCGATGAGATCGCCATCCATGCTCGGCGCGGCGGTGGCGGCCGAGAGGCCCCCGCCTTCGGCGCTGCGGGAGAACGAGCCATCGCGGATCGCAGCATCCGCCCCGTTGGACAGCGGCGCGGCATTGGGGTTGTTCGGGATTGCTGGGATGATGCCCGGCCCCGTGGCCGGGGGGCAGTTCGGGTAAATGGGGGCGACCCACGGGCAAGGCGCCGTTTGAGCCATTAGGGGGGGGGCCGCGAGGAACGCGGTGAGACCCACGAGGGGTCGAACGGGCCAGCGCATGGGGAACTCCACAACTTGGGCGCTTGAGGCGCAACCGGAGATACCCATGCAATCGGCACGATCGACCCGGCCGGGCTATTCAATCTCGTAGATAAATTGCTTATCTTCCCCCACCTTCACAGAAACCCTGGATACCGCCCGCCCCTCCGCTTGCCGGACCAGGATTTCCTTCGCCATCGGCGAGAGAACATTGTTCGTGAGGATGTGATCGACGTTGCGGGCCCCGCTCTCGACTTCTTTGCAGCGCGCGGACACGGCTTCGATCACTGCGGGATCGTAGCTGAACGCGGCCTTGTGGTTGGCCAGCAGCCGGTCGCCGATCTTCTTGAGTTGCAAGTGGATGATGCGGCGGAGCACATCGTCGCCGAGGGGGAAGTACGGCACGAGGGTCATCCGGCCGAGGAGCGCCGGTTTGAATGCTTTGAGCAGATCGGGACGCAGCAGTTCGGCCAATCCCGCCGAGTCGGGGGCGGTGTCCGGGTCGGCCATCGCCTTCATAATGGTGTCGGTGCCGACGTTCGACGTGAGCAGGATGATCGTGTTCTTGAAGTTCACTTCGATGCCGCGGGAGTCGTTGAGCACGCCCTTGTCGAAGACTTGGTAGAAGATCTCCTGCACCGACGGGTGCGCCTTCTCGATTTCGTCGAGCAGCACCACCGAATACGGCCGGCGGCGCACGGCTTCAGTGAGGACGCCGCCTTCCCCGGAGCCTTCGTAACCGCGCGGTGAACCGATGAGCTGCGAAACCTTGTATTCTTCTTTAAACTCGGACATGTTCACGACGACCATGTTGCGGTCGCCGCCGTAGAGCAGGTCGGCGAGGGCCATGGCGGTTTCGGTCTTGCCGACGCCGGAGGTGCCGACGAGGAGGAAGACGCCGACGGGTCGGCGCGGGTCGGCGAGATCGGCCCGGGCCGTCCGGATGCGCTCGGCGATGGCTTTCAACGCGTGGTTCTGACCGATGACGCGCTCGGCCATGCGGTCGTGCAGATTCAGCAGAGTTTCGATTTCGTTGCGGACCATTTTGCCGACCGGGATGCCCGTCCAGCCCCCGACGATTTGCGTGATGGCGGCGCCGTCGACGACAGCGGACACCAGCGGCGATTCGCCCTGCAACCGGGCGAGTTCGGCGCGGAGGCGTCCGAGTTCGGCCTTCTGCGGGGCCGTTTCCGCCCCGGATTTCTCGGCTTCCGTCAGCAACTTGCGGACTTCCATCACAAGGTCACGCTCTTGTTTCAGTCGGGCTTCGAGTTCGCCTTTCTTCGTCTCGGCGACGGCGAGTGCCGCCTTCAACTCCGCCATGCGCCCGTCGTGGTCGGTCCAGCCGGAGTGCTCGCGGGACAGCGAGGTCAGTTCGATATTGAGGTGCTCGATCTCGCGGATCACGTCTTCGAGCGCCGGCGGCGTCGCCCCTTGGCTGAGCTTCACCCGGGCACTGGCCGTATCGAGCAAGCTCACCGCTTTGTCGGGGTTCTGGCGCTCGGGCAGGTAGCGGATGCCGAGGCGGACCGCTTCGACGATGGCTTCGTCGAGGATGCGGACGTTGTGGTGCTTCTCCATGACCTCGGCGACGCCGCGGAGCATGCGGATGGCTTTGGCTTCGTCCGGTTCATCGACGCGGACTTCTTGGAAGCGGCGTTTCAGCGCCGGGTCGCCTTCAAAATGCTTCTTGTATTCGTCGAAGGTCGTCGCCGCGATGGTGCGGAGTTCGCCACGGGCGAGGGCCGGCTTCAGCAAGTTCGCGGCGTCGTTCTGACCGGCTTGGCCCCCGGCGCCGATGAGTGTGTGGGCTTCGTCGATGAACAAGATGATCGGCACCGGCGACGACTTCACTTCTTGAATGACCGACTTCAACCGGTTCTCGAACTCGCCTTTGACGCCGGCGCCGGCTTGGAGCAGTCCGAGGTCGAGCGTCCGCAGCTCCACATTTTTGAGGATTTCAGGGACATCCCCCTGCGAGATGCGCAGCGCCAAGCCTTCGACCACGGCCGTCTTGCCGACGCCCGCTTCCCCGGTGAGGATCGGGTTGTTCTGCCGGCGCCGCGTGAGGATGTCGATGACCATGCGAATTTCGGCATCGCGGCCCAGAATCCGGTCGATCTTGCCGCTGCGGGCGCTCTCGGTGAGGTTGTTCGTGAATTGATCGAGCGACGGCGTCTTGGAACTGGCCGACGGTGCGTCGCCACCCGCATCGGGCGCCGAGGCACGCGCCGCGGCTTCTTGCTCATTCTCATCCGTCTTCGATTTTTGCAGCAACTCGCGGACTTCTTTGAAGAGCCGTTCCTCGGGGAGTTTGCCGAGTTCGGCGCTCGAGGTCTTTAAGCGCATCGACAGCATCCGGTCGTTGAGCCCCGCGACCAGCAGATACCCGGATCGCACTTTCGCGGCGCCGTATTCGAGCGAGGCCAACACCCAAGCTTCGCGGCAGAGGTCGAGGATTTCCGAACTCAGGTCGGGCGCCCGGCCGTTGCCCGTTTTAAAGCGGTTGAGCGCCGCGTTCAGCTGGGCCTTCACCGTATTCGGATCGATATTGAACTGCCGAAAAACCACCGCGAGGTCGGAGTTCGGCTGTTCGAGCAACACGAGCAACCAATGTTCGATTTCGACGTGGAAATGCGTCCGCGACAGGCACAGCCCGGCGGCGGATTGCAACCCGCGCGTGCAGGTGGCGTTGAGCTTATCGAACAGAGCACGGGGGTTGACCGAAGGCATAGGAAATCCCAAATGGGTTCGAGGGGTGTCGGTGTTATAGCAGTTGCGTGATCCAATCGCTTTCGAAGACGGCGTCGGCGACGGGGGCCGGGGGCGCGTCCGAAATCAGCCAGACGTTCCAGCCGAGGCGCGGGCCGATTCCGGGGCCATTATTGAGGTGCACCTCCGGAACATCCGGCGCGGCGAGCACCAGTTGCAAATCGAAATCGAGTTCGGGCCCGGCGTAGGTCCGCGTCAATTGCATGACGAGGTAGAGCGACTTCCGCGCCCGCACCGGTTCTGGGTCTGGCAGCAGTTCGGTGAATTGTTCCAGCGTCAGCGGCCCCAGACGAACACGGAACTTCGACTGCACATCCCAGACACGCTCCCCGGCCACGGCGTCGACCCCGAGGGTGCCGAAGCTCCCGAGTTGCGTTTGATTGCCGGTCGCGATGGCCAGCCATTGGCCCCGGAACGATTCCACGACCACCGGCAGTCGGAAATAGTCGCCGAGCAACGCTTCGAGATTCCGCACATTCCGCGGTCGCTGGGCGAAGAAACCGGCGTAGCGCATCAGGGCCAAGTCGTCGATTTTGGCCAACAGCGCCGGGTCGGATTTCGCACTCCCTTTTTCGGGCGCGTCGGCCCACCGGAACTCGGCCGCCGCTTCGCCGAGCGCCGGCGCCCGGATCAGCAACCGATCCGCATGGCCCGCGGAACCGAAACCCATGAGGCTGCGGATGGCGAGCGTGAACGTATCCGGTTGTCGCTCGAACGCTTCGCCGCGCTCGTACGGGATGGTGAAGCGATACTTCTCCCAAGCCCGGTAAAAAAGCGACGTGAGCCGGTGGTTGAACAGGTCGAGCCAATCCCGCAGCGACCGCCGCTCCGGCCCGCGCACGTCCCGGACGAGGTCGAGCATCAACTGGGTGTAGTGCGTCGGCAGGACCCCGCTGATGCCGTAGAGCCCGAAGAACGTGATCGTCAGCAGCGGCATCGCGCGCTCGTCGTTCGCGACTTCGATCCCGACGATCTGGCTCGGCGGAAACGACAGCGACAGATGCGGTCGGAAGCGTGCGATCTCGTCGGCGGGCGCGGCTTCTCCTCCGACGGCTTTCTTCCGGGGTTGCAGGCGCTCCAACGCCCGCACCGCCGCGAAAAAATCGAACTCGTAGGGCTTCTCGAAGAGTAGATCGCGGACGGACGGCATAGTTCGATTCATCCGAGCGGTGGGCGTGAGCCCTCCGAGTGTTCGAACTTCACTTCGCTTGTCTTCCTCGGAGGGCTCACGCCCACC
>JANXTU010000147.1 GCA_025352235.1 Fimbriiglobus sp. | reverse complement strand
CTGGCGGAAGCGCTGGCAGCGGGCCTTCCCGCGGCTAACGGTCGTCGAATGCGTGGAGACACCGCCCGCCTTGCGCGAGGCCATTTCGGAAGTGCTCGGCGACTTGCCGCGGGCCGGCTGCGGCGGCAAATTCACGGCCGAGCAGATCGCGCAGATCATCGCGGTCGCCTGCGAGCCGCCGGAGAAATCGGGGCGGCCCGTGACGCACTGGACGCCGCGCGAACTCGCCGACGAGGCCGTGAAACGCGGCATCGTGACCTCGATTTCCGTCCGCCAGGTCGGACGTTTTTTAAATGGCGGCGGCGCTTCAGCCGCACAAGAGCCGGTACTGGCTCAACGCCGATCCCAAGGACGCGGCGGTCTTTGAACAGCAAGTGCGCGACGTGTGCGAAACGTACCGGGCCGCGCCGAAACGGCTGGAAACGGAGGGTATTCACACTGTCTGCGTCGACGAGAAGACGAGCATCCAGGCGCTCGAACCGGCGGCGCCGACCAAGCCGATGCGGCCCGGATTGATCGAGCGGCGCGAGGTCGAGTACAAGAGCGGGGTGTTGAAATCGGTACCGACGCGGAAGGCGTTCTTGTGTGACGCGAGTCACCGGGTGCGGTTCGTGTACGTGCCGAAGCACACCTCGTGGCTGAACCAAATCGAGATCTGGTTCAGCATTTTGAGTCGCCGGGTGATCCGCCGCGGCGAGTTCCGCTCGACGGCCGACCTGCGGGATCGGATTCTGAAGTTCATCGATTATTACAACGACACGATGGCGAAGCCGTTCAAGTGGACGTACGCCGGTCGTCCGCTGAACGTGTGAACTTGGCGAAACCACCCGCACTCATGGCGGGGTGAGTCAGCCAGGGTGATCTAGTCTGTTCCCGTCAGTGACGAAGTCACTTTCATCTGTGGTGGCGTTGGTGTTGTCATCTCCGGAAAAAACATCTTCTACTATTGCTGCTGTTAAGTGGTCCCAACCGCGAACGGCCGGGGAGTTACCGGTATTTGCACAAGGCGAGCCGCGGTAAGGCGTGGGCGAGGTAGGGTGAGGCCCGTTCGCCAGGATTACTACCCCGAAGATTCGAATGCTGCTTTTCCAGCACAAGTTGCAGTGTTTGATGAGGCCAAGCTGACAGATGGGGTGAGGGGGAAATGAAACACTCCTTCCATCAGTGGCAGGCGTGCATGTTGGGTTCACATCACTCCATCACACGTCGAAGGGGTGGGCGTTGACCACGTCCAGCGTGAGCCGAATCTTCATCAACTCGGCGGCTCGCAGCGAGAGGAGTGCCTTGCCGGGCACTTCGCCGGCCCGTTCGATCAGCCGCACCAGTACATCGTCGGATTAATGTTTGTTCATCCCGTTGGCCTGCTGACGGAGCCAGGCGAGGAACTTGCCCGGTTCGGGGGCCGTGGGTCGGGTTCATGATGTCTGCGGTGGTCGTCGTGGTTGCACTGGTCTCTGTGGCGACCGGATGAGTTCCGGCCAAAAATGCCATGCTCCGGGCCCGTGCGAGAGTTGCTTAGCCCAGCGAGTCGCCCGGAACGGCGGAAACGGTAAACAGAAGGGCGTCCGTGCCCGAGCCGGTCAGAAGATGGCGGGGTCAGCGTCGTCGCGGAGGACTTGGCCCATCGTCAGGCGGCGGTCGGGCTCATCGATCGCCTTGATGAGACTGCGGATGGCGTAGCCGACGACGCCACCCGATTTCATGACCAAAAGGCGGAGGGTATCGGGCGAGTCGATCCCGAGATTCCAGTCATGAATCCGCTTTGCCAGGAACCGGAGCAGTTCCGCCTCGGTCGGGTTGCTGGTTTCCAGAATGCGGGGGAACCGACGGAAGAACGCCCGGCGTCGGTCGGCATCCTCTTGCGACGTGTCCGACCGCAGCTTTCCGCGAACGTTCTGGGCCGTGGCGTAGACGGTGATGTTGCCCGCGGTCATGACCGGCCGGAGGCAGTCTTCCAGACCCTTCTTGTAGAGCTCGCCGATCTCGTCCACGAACACGAAGGCGTGGTCGGAACTCTCGTGGTAGAGGGCGTCGGCCACCTTCCGTTCGACCGTCTTGGGGGAGTCGCTGGCCGCGTCGATCCGAATGTAGGCGTAGATCTTGCCGGGCACATTGTCCTGGAAGAAGCGGATGTCGTAAGCGGCCCGTTCAATCTTTCTTCCGATCTGGCGGTACAGGTCGTCGAATTTGCACCCCTCTTCGACATCGCCGTTATGAAACAGCGGGTTGTGAAACCGCTGTCGCAGGTAAGACTCGATCATGTGAGTCTTCCCGGACCCCGGAACCCCGGTCACCAGGACGTTCCCGTCACCCTCGAACGGGTGTTCGAGTCGGTGGAGGAAGTAGGCTTGGGCGTCGTCGTCGCCGCAAAAGTCATGCAGTTGCGGGACAAACGCGATGGCCTCTCGGGGCGAGGCCGTCCCAGATGCGGACTGGTTGCCCAGGTTCAATTCGTCTGTGGTCATCGCACGGCTCCATTCAAGAGGTGTTTGAGTTCGTCATCGGGCACGGCACCCGTCCGACTCGCTTCGACGCGATTAACCAGGGGGGTGGCTGGGGGTAACGAGGTGTCGGCCGGGCTGGAAATCCCTTCCGGCGTTGTGGTTTCGCCCGACACGTTCCCGACGCCTTCGTCACTTTCGTGCGAATAAGGGTGGATGGTCCAGTGCCGCTCATCTCCCCGCGAGGACTCGATGACGACGCCGAGTCGTTTCAAGAGTCCCTTGAGCGACGAAATTTGCTTGCCGAGTGCGTCTTCATTCACCGGCCACGCCGGGGAGCGTGTGTCGATGTGTTCGGTCATGGCGACGCTGTTGACGGCGGCCAGCAGTTGCTTGGGCGTCTTCTGGGTGCCGCCCTTTTTCGCGATGACCACCACCGCCTGGGCGAGGGGTTTGTTTCCGATCAGGTGTTCCAGCGACGTCTCCGCCACCTGCCGCTTCTGCTCGAAAGCGTAGCCGTGGAGCACGTCGATCGCGGTGCGGGTCTCGTGGTCCGTTGGAAACCCCCGTTTGACGAGGTCGCACAGGCGGTTGCGGACGACGGCCCTCGCGTGCTTCGAGTCGAGAGGGATCACATGGGGCGTTGTCTCGCCGGCCACCTCGACGGTGACGTAGACTTCGCCGCCCGGGTCGCAGAACGGCTGTAGGGACAGGGCCAGTTGTCTGAATAGGTACTTACGCAGTTGATGCCGTTCGGCATTGCGCGAAACCGTCGCTTGGGTTAGTTTTGGAGGCATGAACCCGCCCCGGGCGACGGATCGCCAGTACATCGACTTCCTGATCGGCACGCCCAAGGTCGCCAGCGCCTGCGAGGCGGCCCGCGTCCAGCCGCCCGACCCC
>JANXTU010000125.1 GCA_025352235.1 Fimbriiglobus sp. | reverse complement strand
GTCGGTCAGTTTTACTACCCGGTTATGGCCAGAATTGGCCACTTATTGCAGTTCGACGACGAATAACATGGCCAGCAATGTCCAAAGTCGGTTGTTGATGGCCATCATCGAACCGGCAACTTCAGAAGCCTGAAGCGTTACGCGACGATTAAACCCCGGCTGGCACCAGGTTGAAAATGCGACCGTGTTGGAAGAATCTCGGTTGGAAGAATCGGGGGGTGTGAAGGCGGGACCCTTCCGCCAGAAATGATTTCGGCCGTAACTGCCCTACCCCCGCGTGAAATCATTTCGGATTTCGGTTAGAATCTATATGCCGCAACGACTTGCGTCCGATTTTGCCATCCTCGTATCGAAGCGAAACCATTTTGAAAACACGGCCCCGTAGGTCGGGTCGAGTCTTCGAGGCCCGACCTCGGCTTCGGAACTCAAGTGTCATTCGCCTCTTGACGCAAGATGAAACGGCCGAGGAGTGGGACGGCGAATGAGTATTTGCCGTGCCTATTCTTATAGACCAGTCCGACCTCGCAGAGCTTGAGCAACATTTGGCTGATGTGGCTCGAACTGAAGGGCCGATCGGGAAATCGCGCTTTGGACTCTTCGGCAATCTCCTGAACGGTGAATTCTCGCTCGCTGGAGTCCAAATGTGCGATTACGATCAGCAAATCCCGTTGCCGATCCGTGACCCGCGCCCAGCGCCCGGCGAAAAAATCCGTGTCGAGTTTTCGGGTGATCTCCTTCAAATTCACGGGGGAAGTCGATTTGTCGATCCTCTGGATATAGACGTCGTAAGCTTCACGGCAAATGAATTGGATGAAGTACGGGTAGCCGCCGGAATAGTCGGTGATCTCATCGACGGCGCCCGAGGTAAAATGCACCGGGCACTGCTGCGCTCGGATAGGGCGGTTGATCGCTTCGTGGCAATCCGCTTCACTCAAGCGATCGAGGAAAACGACGCGGAACATCCGCTCGGCGTAAGTCCTCGCTTCGACCAGCTTCGGAAATAGAGTCGGCAACCCGGCTAGAGCGAGCATGAAGGGAACGCCCTTTCGCTGGATCGACTGGAACGTATCGAGCAGCAGCGAAAGGGGATACTGATCCTTGATCGCGTGATCCGCCATATTTTGCGCTTCATCGTACGCGAAAATCACTCCCTTCGATCCCATGGATTGGAGGACGGACCAAACGAATTCCAACACCGCTTTCAATTTGTCCGCGATCAAGCCGACCGTACCAGTATATATCTGCAGCATCAATTCGAAATTGAGCTTGTGTTCCGTCTGGATCGACGCACTGAATCCCAAAGTCGCTTTCGACTGCGTGCCCACCACGAGCGAAGATGTGATGACGGCGAGATCGGTCATCAGGCGCATCGACATCCGCTCTTCACTCAAGCTCGTGGACTCCGACAGATCAGTACCGGCCCAAAACCATCCAGACTTGAACGCGAGTGGTTTCAGCGATTCCAATAAAACCGTCTTACCAACGCCTCGCAAACCGGTGAGAACCAAGTTCTCCAAAATGACATCCTGAAGGAGTAAACGTTCAAAATCCTCCGTTTCCTGAACTCGGCCCGCCAAGTACGGAGGCATATGCCCTGCACCCGGTCGAAACGGATTCGAAAATCTCGCGGCAGGCATACTGACACCTCGTTCGCCGATTGGCTAAAATTAGCAACGCGGCTAATTTTAGCCGAGCATCGCCGAGATGTCAACCCGATTTCACGCTTCCACCACTTCCATCATCACGCAGGAGACGTTGTCGCGGGAGCCGCTGTCCAAGGCGAGTTGGCCCAAGCCTTCGGCGCAGACTTGCATGTCGGTGTGGCCGTCGATGAACTCGAGCATCTTCTCGTCGCTCACCACGCCCGTGAGGCCGTCGGAGCAGAGGAGGAAGCGATCCCCGGCTTGGAGCGGCACGACGATCACGTCCGGGCCTTCGCCGACTTCTTTGCTGCCGAGGTATTTCCAAAGGACGTTCTTGAAGCGGTGGTCCTTGGCTTCGGCCGCAGAGATGGTGTTCGCTTCGACGAGGGCTTGCGCGAGCGAGTGATCGACCGTCAGTTGCTGGATGGTGTGGTTGCGCAGCAGGTAGGCCCGGCTGTCGCCGACGCCCGTCACGAACATCTCCCCCGATTTGCGCCAGAGGGTCATCACCACCGTGGTGCCCATGTTGCGCATGTCTTTGTCGAGGGCGCCCATCGACATGATTTCTTCGTTGGCCTGCACGATCGACCGCTTCACGACCCCCTTGACGCCGTCGCCGTTGAGGTGCGACGCGATGTGCTTGCGGAGTTCGCGCGGGATGATGTCGATCGCCTTCTTACTGGCGATCTCCCCGGCCGCTTGACCGCCCATACCGTCGGCGACGACCGAGACGGTGAGGTCGGGGAACTGTTTGACTTCGATGGAATCTTCGTTGTTTTCTCGGTAGTTGCCCAGCAGGCTGCACTTGCCGATGTTGAGTGCGAGCGCCATGGTAGCCTCTGTGGGTTGCCGTCGCAGCCGGGCGGCCGATGCGCCTCCGCCACGGATCAATAGTCGTCGAATGTTGCCGAAAGTTAACGCGCCGGTTCCACGCCACGTTTCCATTTACAACCATAGTGCGCGGAACGCAACTTGGCGCGCCGAAGTTGGGGGAACCGCGAGCAATCCTGCAGTCCCCGCCCGAACAATCGACCGTCGGAAGTTCCGACGGAATTCATTTCTCGAACGACCAGCGGCCGGGGGACCACGGCGCCCCGATGGCGTCCAACTTCTTGTCCAAGGCGGGGAGATCGCGTTCGAGGATCGCCCGCACCTTCGGCAACGCCGTCCCGAGGTCGGCTTTCGCATCGGCCAAGGCGGTTTTCGCGGTGCCCGTCGGCAGGGCGATCGCTTCGTTGTGCGTCCCGGCCGCGTAACTCAGGCGATCGGCGACGCTCATCGGGGCGTTCTCGTACCGCTCCGCGAGGAAGGCGTCGCCCTCCAACTCCCGGCGGATCGTTTTGATCGCCGTCTCGACCGCTTGGAAATCCCCTTCCAAAGCGTCGTCGACCCGCTCCGCCAGTTTGGCCGCTTTGCGCATCGCGTCGAGCCGGGCGCTCGCCGCAGCGAGGGTACCCGTCGCGGCGTAGAGTTTCTTCTGCGTGATCCGGACTTCTTTGTTGAAGCTACTGATCGCGGCGAAGTCTTCGCCTTTGAGCGTCGACAGCGGGTCGGCCTTCACCGCGAATTCGACGGGTCCGGCCAACGTCGTTTTCTGACCGGCCCGCGTCTGCACGAGTGCGGCGTGGTAGCGGCCCGGCGCCGCCAAGAACCCGAAGCCCCCTTGGTTCGCATCGGGGTTCACGCCCGCTTCACGCAGGCCCCATGTGACGCGGTGCACGCCGGCGCCCGTCGGCGCGGCCACGCGATTCACGGCGACGCCGTCGAAGTCTTGAATCACGAGATCGATGAGGACCGGCTCTTCCTCGGTTTCGGCCCGCAGTTCTTCGATGCTCGGGTACGGCAGCGGCTTCCCGGCTTTGTCCGCCTCCTTCGCGGCGTCGAGCCGCTTCTGCTTCAGGGTCTTGTGGTCGTCTTTCAAATGGAATGTGAAGGTCGCCCCGGCCGGCGGGTTCTCAGCGAAGAAGTGCGAACTCCCTTGGAAGCTCTTGCCGCCTCCGCCGAGCGGCGCCGAACGCACGTAAGCGAGGGTGCTGTCCGGGGCGATCAGGACCGCGGGTTTTTGCAGGGCCTCCGCCGTCAGCTTCCGCAGGGGCGCGTAATCATCGAGGACGTAAATACCCCGGCCGAAGGTGCCGACGACAAGGTCATTATTGTGCTTCTGGATGACGAGATCTTTCACTTGGATCGTCGGCAATCCGTTGGTCATGCGGTGCCATGTCTTGCCACCGTTGACGGTGGCGTACAGCCCGAACTCGGTGCCGCAGAAGAGCAACTCGGGGTTCGCATGATCTTCAGCGAGGCAGTAGACGGTGCCGCGCTCGGGGAGGTTCCCGACGATCGTGTTCCACGTCTTCCCGGCGTCCGTCGACTTCAACAGGTACGGCTTGAAGTCGCCGTTTTTGTGGTTGTCGAACGCGGCGAACACGGTCGCGCCGTCGTGCTGCCCCGCGACCAGTTTCGAGACGTACGTCCCGGCCGGGACGCCGGGAAACTCGGCGGTCTTCTTCCAACGCTTGCCGCCGTCCTCGGTGATTTGGATCAGACCGTCATCGGTGCCGACGTAGAGCAACCCCTCGGTTTTGAGGCTTTCGGCGAGGGCGACGATGTTCCCGTACAAACTCGTGCTGAGGTGCTTGGCCACGGCTTCGGGCGCTTGCACTTTGCCGAAGACGAGCAACTTGTCACGGTCGAGACGCTGCGTGAGGTCGCCCGAGACGGCGGTCCAATTGTCGCCGCGGTCGTCGGAGCGGAAGAGTTTGTTCGCGGCGAAGTAGAGCCGCTTCGGGCTGTGCGGCGAAATGATCAGCGGACTGTCCCAGTTCCAACGCAGCGGAAGTTCGCCCTTGGCGGCGAGGGGGCGGATGTCGACGCGGTTGCCGGTCTTGCGGCTGAAGCGCACGAGGCCGGCGTATTGCGCTTCGCCGTACACGGTATCGGGGTCGGTCGGGTCGACTTTGCAGTGGAACCCATCACCCCCTTGCACGACGTACCAATCGGCGTTGACGATGCCGTTGCTGCTGCGCGTGCGCACCGGGCCACCGAGGGTGTAGTTGTCTTGGGTGCCGCCGTAGACGTGGTAAAACGGCCCGCTCGCCGGGTTTTGGTCGACGGCGATATCGTAGAACTGCGTGACGGGCAGGTTCGCTTTGAAGTGCCAGGTGGCGCCGGAGTCGTGGCTCTCGTAGATGCCGCCGTCGCAGCCGCACAGGTGGTACTTCGGGTCTTTCGGATCGATCCAGATTTCGTGGCTGTCGACGTGTTTATCCGCTTCGCCGAGGTTGCGGAAGGTTTTGCCACCGTCGTCGGACACTTGGTTGTAGACGTAGTTCAGCAGCACCCGATCTTTGTTGTTCGGATCGACGACGAGCTTGCAGAAGTATTGCATCTGAGCGCTGAACGGGTTGCGCTTCTCCCACGTCTTGCCGTTGTCGGTCGAACGAAAGACGCCGCCGGCTTTCTCTTGAGCTTCGACCTCGGCGTAAATGGTGTCGGGTTCACTTGGGGCGAAGGCCAGACAAATCCGGCCGAGTTCGTTGCCGGGCAGTCCCGCTGTGATCTTCTTCCAAGT
>JANXTU010000112.1 GCA_025352235.1 Fimbriiglobus sp. | reverse complement strand
GATTCAGCGCAAAGCCAACCCGCTCAAGCTCAGCCTCTTCAGCTTTATCATCCGCCAGCACCAGCGCACCCTCGACTGGCTCGAAACCCTGCCGAACGTGGACAAATCGAAGATCGGCTTCTACGGCCTCAGCTACGGCGGCAAGACGGCGATGCGCGTCCCGGCCATCGAGAAACGCTACTGCCTGAGCATCTGCGCCGGCGACTTCAACGAGTGGATCGGCAAAAACGTGAGCGTCGATCTGGACCGCAGCTACATGTGGACGGGCGAGTACGAAATGTACGAATTCAACCTCGGCCACACTTTCAACTACGCCGAGATGGCCTACCTCATCGCCCCGCGGCCGTTCATGGTCGAGCGCGGCCACGACGACGGCGTCGGCACCGACGAGATGGTGGCGAGCGAGTATGCGAAGGTCCGCTACCTTTACGCCAATCGCTTGAAACGACCCGAGCGCACGACCATCGAATTCCAAGTCGGCGGGCACCGCATCTTCTTGAAGGGGACGATGGAGTTTTTGGAGAAGCACCTCGGGAAGCCGTGACAGAAGCGATTTTCGACCCGATTTCCGCTTGACCACATCCTCACCATCTCCTAGTGTACTAGGTAACTGGTACACCACAGCGGTGAGACGCCGGACATGACCATCCGCGTGCGGTCCGATTCCCCCGACCCCATCTACGAGCAGATCGCCGGGCAGGTCGTGTTCGCCGTGGCCGGCGGCGACCTCGCTCCCGGCGACCTGATCCCGAGCGTCCGTGACCTCGCCGTGCAACTCACGGTGAACCCGAACACCGTCACGCGGGCGTTCCAAGAACTCGAGCGGCTCGGTGTCATCGAGCCGCGCCGCGGCCTCGGCATGGCGGTGACGCCCGATGCGCCCAAGCTGTGTCGCAACCGCCGCAAAGAATTGATCCGTGATCGCGTGCGCGAGACCGTCCGCGCGGCGGCCTCGGCTGGGTTGCAACCGGCCGACGTCCACAAACTCATCGACGACGAATGGCCCAAGTGAAGAAGTTCGGAGTGCTGAGTTCGGAGTGCGGAGTACCGGACAAGACTCTGCACTCTTCTTGATCTTTCGATTCCGCACTCCGCATTCCGAACTCCGCGTTTCTGAGGTGTGCCATGTCTGAACCTTCCGAATCATACGCGATCCGCATCGAGAAGCTCACGGTCAAGTACCGGGGCAAGGCGGCCGTCGCGGGGTTGAACCTCCGCGTGCCGCGCGGGGCCGTGTACGCGTTGCTGGGCGACAATGGCGCCGGCAAATCGACCACGATGAAAGTGTTGACGGGGCAAGTGCCGCCGGACGCGGGGCGCGCCGAAATCCTCGGCTTCGACACGTGGGCCAAGGCCGCCGACCTGCGCCACCGCGTCGGGTACGTGCCGGATCGGCCGAAGCTGTACGACTGGATGACCGTCGCCGAAATGGGCTGGTTCGCTGCGGCGTTCCACCTCGCCGGATTCAAGGAGCGCTACCTCGATTGGGCCGCGAAGCTCGGGCTCGATCCGAACAAGCGGTTGAAGGACCTCAGCAAAGGCGGTTACGCCCGCGTCGGCCTGGCGCTGGCACTCTCGCCAGACCCGGAGGTACTGCTGCTCGACGAACCGACCTCGGGCCTCGATCTGCGGACGCGCCGCGAGTTCCTCGGCAGCTTGGTCGAACTCGCGGCGGAGGGGCGGACGATCCTGATCTCGAGCCATTCGATCTCGGAACTCGAGCGGTTCGTTAGCCACGCGGCGTTCGTGAAAGACGGCCACATCCCGCTCGCCGCGACGCTGGACGAACTCCGCGGGCGCTTCCGCCGGGTAGGCTTCCGCGCCGTCGGCCCGACGCCGGACTTGTCGACCTTGGGCCGCGTGCTCGAATCGACGCGCACCGGGCGATCGGTTCAGTATTTGATCCAAGACCCGGACCCGATGGCGTTGGAAGCGCTGCGAAAATCTTCGTCGGTCACCGACTTCGACGACGGCCCCGTGCCACTGGAAGATATTTATGGGGCCTACATGGCACCGATAGCCATCGAAGGGACCGCGTTCCGCCCGGCATCCGCCCGGACGCCGATGGAGGTGACGACGTGAACCGCGCCCTCATTTGGAAAGAATTCCGCGAACAAGGATTGATCGTCGCGGCCCTCGTCTTGCTCGGCGGCGGCGTACTCGTCGCTGCGGGGCTGCTCTTCCCGGCCCCGCCCGACACGTTCGGTGACATGCGGCTGACACTGGAGCCGCGTAAGCTGGCCATCGTGCTGCTCGTGCTGGCGTCCGGGGTCGTCATCGGGGGGACGCTCTTCGCCGGGGAGCGCGAACAGGGGACGTTCCCGTACTTGGAAATATTGCCGGTGCCGCGATACCGAGTTTGGCTCGGGAAAATCCTCGCGGGGCTGGCCTTGGTGCTGATCGCCGCGGGGTCGCTGTTCGCGGTCGCGGCGGTCGTCGGCGTCGTCGGCCCGCCGGCGCGGTTGCCCTTTTGGGCGCTCATCATCGTCTCGTTGGCCATCGCGGCGTTCAGTTGGGGGAGCCTCGGTTCGGCTTTCGCGAAAACGTCCCTCGCGGCGTGCGGGCTCGGGCTGTTGTCGGCCGTGGCGCTGTTGTTTGTGATCTACCCGCTCTGCGCCCTCGGCGTGCAATTTTACGATGCGGTCGCGGCGAGCGTTTGGAACTCGAATTCCACGGTGAATCACGCCGAGATCGCCCTCCTCGGCACCCTCTTCGGGTTAATGGTCGTGCCAATGGTGCTCTCCGCGTGGATCTACACCGCGCCGGATCGCAACCGCTTCGACCGGGACGTGCGCATCGCGCAGGGATCCCCGGTCGATCCCCCGCGCCGTCGGTTCCGGTTGTTCCCCACCGGCGGGTTCCGCGCGTCCCTTTGGGTGGTCGCCCGGCAGAATCGCCTGCTCGCGATCGTCCTGGGGGGCACGGCTGTGATCTCGGGCCTGGGTTATTTGGAACCGTCGCTGCCGGTGTTATTCGTGTGGCCCGTCGCCACGCTGATGATCGGGACCATCGTCGGTGTCACCGGGTGGAGCGACGAACAAAACTCGGGAGCGTTTCGATTCTGGGCCGAGCGGCGGATGCCCATCGGCCGGCTCTGGCTCGCCAAGGTCGCCTTCGGGTTCGCACTAATCGCGGTGCTGCTGACGGCGATGGTCTTACCGTCGCTGATCGCGGCTCGGGCTCAGGGGAGCGGCCAAATCTTGGCGACGGCGTTCCGCGCGCGGATCTTCCTCGAACGCGGCTTCCCCATTGCAGAGTACCTGTTGCTCTGGCCCGTCTACGGCTTCGCCTTCGGGCACTTGGCGGGGTTGCTGTTCCGCAAGGCCGCCGTCGGTACCGCCGTTGGTTTGATGACCGGCGGGGCCATCGTCGCACTTTGGTTGCCGTCGCTGCTGTCCGGGGGCATCCACTGGTACCAACTTTGGATTCCACCGTTGCTGGCGCTCGCCACGGCGCGGTCGCTCGTCTGGAGTTGGGCGCTCGACCAACTCGGCCGGCGGCGGGCCCTCCAACGCTTGGCTTTCGGCAGTTCGACCATCGCCGCGACCATGCTCGCCGGCATTTTGTACCGGATGCTCGAAATCCCCGAGGATGCGAATACCGATGCGGATATCGCGTTCCGCGCCACGATCCCGCCGTTCGACACGAACGAGGCCGGTCGCGAAATCCGCCGCGGCGCCGTGTTGTACGCGGAAATGAAACTGGCGCTGCGAGCGGCGCCGGCGACCGAGAGGCCCCTTTGGCCCGACGGTCCGTCGCAACAGGCGTACGCCCCGAGCGATCTCGCGGCCGCGAGGCGGCAAGCGCAGTTCGAGTACCAAGTGGACGATGTGCCGGCGCTCGGCTGGCCCGCGGACCGCCCGGACGCGGACGCGTGGCTCGACGCCTGCATGGCCAATGACTGGGCCGAGTATTTTGTGCGCGCGTCGACGTTGCCCATCGGCACGGTCGAAGACCCCATTGAAATGATCGATGGCAGCGTCTTCAAACACTTGTTCGCGCTCCAGGGTTGCGAAACGATGCTGCTGGCGCGGGGCCTGCAATTGCAAGCGAAAGGCCGCCCCGAAGCCTTCGTCGAATCGGCGCGGGCATGTCTGGGACTCGCCCGAAATCTCCGGAACAAGAGTTTTTACCTTTGCGGTCAGATCGGTCAGCGCGTCGAACTACGTACGCATCTCGCGGTTCAACGCTGGCTCGAAAAGTTGGGCGACCGCCCCGACCTGTTGCGGGAGATGCTGGGGTTGATGATCGAGCACGATGCGACGTGCCCCAAACTTTTGGCGGATGCAAATCTGCCCGAGCAGGTGCTGATGCGCAACTCGCTGAACGCGCCGACACAATTCGTCAAGCAGTATTTAATGGGCCAACCTTACCGCAACCGCGACACGTCCAACGACCGCGAAGCCTTGGAAAACGAGACGGAACTGGTCGCCTTCGCTTGGGCGGTGCCGTGGGAGAAGGAGCGGCTCCGCCGTTTGGTCGGGTTGGGAAACCGCCGGGCGATCACCCGCGCCGAAGGCCCGCTGTACCAAGGCCTCCCCGGCTTCGGCGATTACGCGCGAGCGTCGGCGCAGGCCGCTGACGCATCCCTGCGCGCCCCAGAGTTGGAGCGAGAGGAACTCGCCGCCCGGCGCGCGTCGCTTCTGTTGATCGCCCTGAGATTGCACCGCGCCGAGAAGCGAGCTTTCCCCGCGACGCTCGACGCGCTGGTGCCGGCATACCTCGGGGCGGTGCCGCTCGACCCCTACGACGACCGACCCTTCCGCTATCGCATTTCGAAAGGGGAATCGATCGCGATGGAAGCACTGCCACCACCGCGACCGGCGGGTGCTTTGGTCATCGCGGGTCTGATCGGTGCGCCGGGTTACGAGATCGAAATCAACTCCGGGATCTACAAGCCGGCCGGTTACGAGGGTGGGATCGACACCAAAGTTTGGTTGCCGCTGTTGGAACCGCTCGGATTGTTGATCGGAATCGCGGGCCACGAAGTGGCGATGGTCAAGCTCCGCGACACCGGCGTGCTACCGCGCGCGGGCGTTACGATTTTTCGGATGCTCAACCTCCCCGCCGGGCGCGGTATCCTGTGGAGTGTCGGCCCGGATCGAATCGACGACGGCGGCTCGCGCCTGCTCGATCCGAAAACCGGCGCATCGAACTTCGCTCGCACGGGCGATTTGATCTACCCCGTCCCGGAACCCGCGGAGGCCAAGCGATGAAGCGACGATTGTGGGCGGTATGGTTTCTCGCGGTGGCCGGGGCCGTCGCCGCAGCGCCGGTGCCGAAAGAGAAGGAACAAGAGCCACCGCCGGCGACCGAGAAGCAGCGCCAGCAGGCGCAGAACAACCTGAAACAAATCGTGCTCGGCATGCACAATTTCGACAGCGCCTTCGGCTATCTCCCCGGCGACATCGTCGATGCGAAGACCAAGAAGGGCCTGCTGAGCTGGCGGGTGCGAATGCTGGCTTACATGGACGACAAGGAATGCCGAGCGCTTTCCGAGAAGTTCGCGGTGGACGAGCCGTGGGATAGCAAAACGAACAAGCCGCTGATCGCGAAGATGCCCAAAGTCTTCGCGCCGGTACGGGTGAAGGCCGAGGCGGGCCACACCTTCTACCGCGGCTTCTCCGGCAACGGTGCTTTCTTTGAACCCGGCGCAAAACGGACGATTGCCGGCATCACCGATGGGACCGATTGCCGGCATCACCGATGGGACGTCCAACACCATCGCGGTCATCGAAGCCGGGGAATCGGTGATTTGGACCAAGCCGGATTCGGACATCCCCTTTGACCCGAAAAAACCGCTGCCGGCGCTCGGCAAAGATATCGACGGCGTCTTCCACGCCGCCTGGCTCGACGGTTCGTCCGTCCGCATCAAACGCGACTTCGACGCGGAAACGATGAAAGCCGCCATCACCATCGGCGGCGGCGAAGACTTCAACGAGTCCCTCTCTCCCGAGAAGAGATAACGAGGTTTCCCGATGATCCTGCGCATCGCATTCGCACTGGCCCTCGGCTTGGCCACCCTCGCGGCGGTTGCCGCGCCCGTGCCGAAAGAATTGGAGAAGCTCGGACCGCCGACCGAGAAAGAACGAAAAGAATCTCGACGGAATCTAAAGACGATCGCCATGGCAATCTACGGTTGCGGCGATGTCAACAACGGCGTGATACCGAACAACGTGTGCGACAAAGATGGCAAGCCCGTGCTCAGTTGGCGGGTGTTGCTACTGCCTTATTTGGACGAAGAAAAACTGTTCGCCGAATTCCGACTCGACGAGTCATGGGATAGCAAGCACAACAAAGCGTTGATCGAGAAGATTCCCAAAATCTACAAGCCGATCCGCGTGACGAGCGAACTCGGCTACACCTTCTATCGCGGGTTCAACGGGCCGGACACGACCTTTGAAACCGGCAAGAAGCTCAAATTGGTTGGTATTCCTGACGGCTGTTCAAATACCATCATGGTCGTCGAAGCCGGCGAGCCGTGCATTTGGACGAAGCCGGATGATCTGCCCTACGATGCGGACAAGGCTCTCCCCAAACTCGGCGGGATGTTTGAAGGCGATTTCCACGTCGCCATGGCCAATTGCTCGGTCTTGCCCGGCAACTCGAAGAAGATGAATGCCGCCGAGTTCCATTTGCTGATCACATGCAGCGATGGCAACGTCGTGAACCACGGGCGAGCCTTGGGCCACGAGAAAAAGAAGTAGCCCGATCAATTCCGTTTCGGCGCCGGGGTTCGCATGGCGCTGTGTTCGAGCAGAAGGCGCAAATAGGACCGGCGTTCGTGATCCGTGAGACCGAATTCCGCCACGGCTTTCAACAGGACTTCGCGGGCCGCTTCGTACCGGGATTCGTCCGCGAGGATTTCGAGTTCGACATAGCGCCCGACCGCGCCGACGTCGTCGAGGCAGGCCGAGAGTGGGAAGCCGCCCCGTTCGAAGGTGAAGACCTGCCGCATTTTGGAGACGACCGCGACCGGCCGATACCCGAGCGAACTGAGGAACCGCACCGAATCCGCAGCCACCTGCGCCCCGTCGGCGAGACGCAGCTCGATCTCCGGCCGGCTCTTCGTCAGGGTGTCGATCTTCGGGCCTTTGTACGTCAGGTAGTTCTGAATCCCGATGCGTCGGAGGCGCACGGCTTCGTCGGTCTGGGCGAAATCGCGGTCCGGGGCGTTGAAGTAATGGTCGGTATCTTCGCGCATCGGTTCGGGCACCGCTCCGGCCGCGGCGAGTTTCGCGGCGATCTCGGTCCAATCGGCGACGCGGAACTTCATTTCGACTTCGAGCATCCGACACCCCGCGAACGTGGTTCAAACAACCCGTAGAATACCGGCCGGACTCCGAATGGGGAATCGCAAGACGCCGTGGGATTTCCTTTGACTCACTCAGCCCGGAATCGACCATGCGCGTGTTGATGGCCCCGGTGGGCAGCCACGGCGACGTGCACCCGTTCATCGGCTTGGGCATCGGCCTGAAGGCCCGCGGGCACGCCGTCACGCTGATCGCCACCGAGATCTTCGCGGACGTCGCCGCGCGGCACGGCTTCGAATTCGCGCCGACAATGTCCCGCGACGACTACGAGCGCACCATCGCCAACCCGGACCTCTGGCACCCGAAACGCTCGGCCGGGGTGATCTTCGACGCGCCCCTGCTGCGGAAGTATTTGCCGATCGGGTTCGAGCACATCCGCAGCCGGTACGTGCGCGGGGAGACGGTGCTGCTCGCGGGCGGGCTTTCGCTGCCGGCCCGGGTGGCCCACGACAAACTCGGCATCCCGCTCGCCACGATCCACCTCGCCCCCGTCGGCCTGTTCAGCGCCGTCGAGACGCCGGTCTACCCGACCCTGCGAATGCGGGCGTGGTGGCCAGCGCCGCTGAAGCGATTCGTGTTTTGGTTGGGGGAGCGAGTCGTGCTCGACCCTAAGGTCCGCCCGGAACTCAACGCGTTCCGGGCGACGCTCGGTCTACCGCCGGTACGGCGCGTGCTCGGGAAATGGATTCATTCCCCGCAGCGGATTTTGGGGCTCTTCCCCGATTGGTTCGGGCAGGCCCCGGACTGGCCGGACCACGTCCGGACGCCGGGATTCATCCGGTACGATCAGGCCGATGACAAGCCGTTGTCAGTGGAAGTCGAAGAGTTCTTGAACGCGGGCGAAGCGCCCCTCGCGTTCAGCTTCGGCTCGGCGATGCGGACGGGCCGGCCCTATTTCGACGCGGCCGTCGGGGCTTGTGCGGCGCTCGGGAAACGCGGCTTGCTCTTGGCGAAGAAGACGGAGCAGATCCCGCCGAATCTCCCGTCGTCGATTCTGCAAGCCGACTACGCCCCGTTCAGCGAGGTTTTCCCCCGCGTCGCGGCGGTCGTGCACCACGGCGGCATCGGCACGACGGCGCAAGCCCTCGCCGCCGGGGTTCCGCAAATCATCATGCCGATGTCGTTCGACCAACCCGACAACGCCGCACGGCTGCGCAAACTCGGCGTAGCCCGCGTCGTCCCCGCCGGGCAATTCACGACCGAATCTTTGACGGCGGCCCTGCGGGAACTTTTCGCGGACCCCGCGGTCTCGGTGGCCTGCGCGGAATTGAAGCGGAAATTGGAATCGAGCGACCCGCTGATCGAAGCCTGCGATTGGATCGAACGATTGCGCGGCCGCGACGGAGCCGCCAAGTGAGGGCGCAATCCCACCTCCCACCGAGCCGCAAACCTCAGAAGACTGGCCGAGACAATTCCGGTTCAGCCGCGATGAACCACGACCGGGCCCGTGGTGAAGGAAAAGACTCCCAGCATGATCGGTCGATTGGAACTGAACCTTGACTATCCGGGGGTTAGTTCCGGGAGCCGTTCGGCAAGGGCGTCGGAGAGTTGTTTCATCGTCACGGGGCGAACGAAGACTTTCCCGCCCGTTAAGTTGCTCACGCTTGTGCCCCACGCTTTTTGATCCTCGTTGAGGATCAGGACACCGGCCATGTCGAGGTTCATCATTTCGGCTTCTTTCAGCACCCGGCGGTAGGCGTCGACGCCGTCGTTCCCGGCCGTGCCGGCATCGATGATGAGCGCGTGGTACGGTTGCGTCTGGTAGCGCTGGATGGCTTGGTTCGCGTCCATCGAAATCAGCACGCGGAAGCCCATCTTCTTGAACTTGTCGCGGAACGCGTCCTGCAACTTAGCGTTCGATTCGACCACATAGATCGTCAGCGCGCCGCTGGCCCGGCGGGCTTGTTTGGCCAATTCCACACCGCCGACCAACTCCGCGCGGCCGCTGCGGATCGCTTCGACGAACGCGGCCGGGGTCTGGTGGCGCTGGTTCGGGTCGAGCGCGACCGCCTTCGAAATGACCTTCACCGCCGCCTGCGGGATGTTGTAATCCTGCGCCATTTGGCCGAGCGTCCGCTCGACATCTTCGAAGCGCCGGCGCGACATCCGCGTGTGTTTGTCTTTCGTCAGCGGCATCAGCGGGATGCCGGTCATCAGTTCGAACAAGACGTGCCCGAGGAAGTAGATGTCGCTGCGGATGTCTCCGGATTTCACGCCGGTCGTCCGTTCGAGACCCGCGTAATCGACGGTGCGGTCGGCCTGCTCTTCATCGGTGTTTTTCACACCCGTCATGATGAGCGCCGCGCCGGTGTTGATTTCGGCCAAGCCGAAGTCGACGAGCTTGGCGACTTTGTCGGTACCCATGAGGATGTTGGAAGCCTTGATGTCGCGGTGGGTGAGGCCGCGGGCCCAAGCGTAGGCGAGGCCGTCCGCGCATTCCTCCATGATTTGCAGGCTTTCGTCGACTTCGAGCTTCTTCCGCGCATTCAAGATGTTCTTGAGGTTGTCCCCTTCGACGAACTCCATCACGATGAAGTGTTGCCCCGTCGCGGCGTCTTTATTCACCGCCAGCAAGCGGACGATATTGGGGTGTTCGAGCGTCATGCCGATGCGGCCTTCGCGCTCGAACGACTCGACCCGTTTCGGGTCTTCGGTCCAACGCCGGCGGAGCACCTTCACTGCGACGATTTGCCCCGTGCGCGGGTCGTCGCCGCGGTAGACTCGGCCGAAGCTGCCCGAGGCGATCTTGTAGAGCAACCGGTAGCCGCCGAGGAAGTAGCCGTCGGTGTCGCCCTTCAAGATCTTCGTCGATTGCAACGGCGTGAGGAGGCTCTTGCGCTCCATCAGACGGACGAAGTCGGTAGCGGGGGCTTGGCGATCCTCGAGCTCGAAGAGGAGTTCGCGCGCGGTGTGCTCGTCGACCAGTTTCAACCGGATGGTCAGGTCGGCGACCTCGCTGGCAATAGTCGGCTGGGCCATGTCGAACCAATTCCGGGCGAACGGAGGAGCGGTCGGCGATAGAAAAGTCCGGTCAGTTTATCACAATCGACCGGCGGTGCAACGGGCTGTGGATGCGAGGCCGTTTAGCCGGGGAGCGTGTCGGGTCGGACGAGCCAACGCACTTTCCGGATGACGACGACCTGTTCGGCTTCGTGGACTCCGTATTCGATTCGCAGGGGTGTGATCGCTGCACAACGGACCATCATCCGCAGTTTGCTCAAGCGAAACAACGGTTCGCCGAAATCGCGTGGATCCTTGGTGAGTCGAGCGAGCATTTGCACCATGCTGTCAACGACGGCGACCTCGAGTCCGCACTCGACCGACTCGGCGCAAACCGCCATATACTCGGCTTCGGCCTTTCCGATCATACCGATGCGGAATGGTTTGGGCGGCTTCCTGTTCGTGGAATCCATCACGCGGGCACCCGCCGTTTCGCGACGGCGACCGCGATCAGCCTCTTCGCACTTTCGAGCACGTCTTCAGCCGGCCGGGTCGGTTCGTCGTCTTCGATATAACCGAGCAAGTCTTCCACGGTGAACAGGGCCTTGTGCTTGGCGTAGAGTGCCGCCATTTCTTCGGGCGTGTATTCGGGTGCGGTGACTTGATTCGGCGCGTTCATGGTTCCTCTCCTTCGGGAGCGTCGGTGCAATTATATCATTCGCCGTCCGAGATATCACCGCCATCTTTGGTGATCCACGCCCGTAATTTGTCGTCGGGCATCTCGCGGCGGAAAGAATGCCCGGCCGTGTTGACCATCAAGACTCGGGTCGACTTCGGAAACAGGCCCCCGATTTTGGGCAACGGCCCATCGGGGTCGAACACCAAGCCCTCCGGCATCGTCCACGGCACCGCTTCCGTCGCTTCGGCGATCATAATCGTGTACGAGATGCCATCGGCGATCTCGTACAATTTGGGACCGCGCAACCCCTCGGTGAACAGCGCGGAAGGCTTGGCGCCGGGGCGACTGACGAACACCCGGTAGTGCGTGTGCCCGATGGGGTCGCCGAGGACATCGGCCTTGGGATGGCGATATGCCTTCGGCATCCGATTCATCAGTCGGACATTATTGGGGCCGTCCCACGGCTCGTCGAAACGGTATTCATCGAACAGTCGCTGTTCTTCGATGTAAGGTAAGATTCGGACACGCCAGCTCACGGGATACTGTGGGCCGTCGCGGGGCGTTTCTCGACCCGGTGCATTCGCGCCGGGCAAATGACCGTGAACATCGTTGTAGGAATGCATGGCGAAGCCGAGGTAGCAGAGTTTACCCGACGATGTCGACTCCGCCGCGGTGTCGCGGACCCGGTGGACGGTGCGGCACGCCAGGGCGACCACCACGATGACGATCAACGCCAAGATGGCGTAAGTGCTCGGAGGCGCGCGACGAGTGGAAATGGCATCATTCATAATCGAACAACTCCCCGCCGTCTTTGGTGATCCGCGCCCGTAGTTTGTCGTCTGGCATGTCGCTGCGGAAGGGTCTTACCGAACCGTCGGCCATCGCCACTTGAAAAAACTGGTCCTTGAACAATCCCCCGAGCTTGGGAAGTGGCTGATTGCGGTCGTAGAGCAGCACTTCCGGCATCGTCCACGGGACGGCCTCCGCCGCTTCGACGATCAAGATCGTGTTGGAGGTGCCATCGGGAATGTCTTTGAGCTTCGGCCCAGGCAAGCCATCAGTGAAAATGGCGGAAGGCTTGGCATCGGGCCGGCTCACGAAGACCCGGTAGTGCGTGTGTCCCGCGGGGACTTTTTCGGAGTCGGCGTGCGGATGGCGGAAGACCTTCGGCATTTGCTGAAGGAGTTGGATGTTATTGGGTCCGTCCCACGGCTCGTCGAAACGGTATTGATCGTAGAGCTTATGATTCTCGATGTGCGGCAGGATCAGCACGCGCCAGCTCACGGGGAACTTTTTCGATCCATCTTTCGGATCGAGATACGGCGCATTGGCACCGGGCAGGTGGAAGTTGTATTCGTCGTAGGTGTGCATTCCGATGGCGAGTTGCTTCAAGTTATTCAGACTCGACATCCGGGCCGCCGCTACCCGTACTTTGGCGAAGGGGGGCATGATCAGATGCACGACGTACAAGGCGAACCCGACCACCGCGAGGTTGACGAGTCGCTTCATCCATTTTTGCCTCCGGACACAAACCGGGCAAGGCGCTGGCGTTTCCATCATTCACTTCTCCTGTACATCCACGGCGAAGAACGGATCGGCTAA
>JANXTU010000109.1 GCA_025352235.1 Fimbriiglobus sp. | reverse complement strand
GATGAGGACTTCGCCGCCTTTTTTCTTGTCTTCGAATTCGTCGCCGGCCCACGCGGTGAACAGGACGGTGTCACCGACCTTCAATTGCATGGCGATACGGGCGCCGTCCTTCGGGTTGATCTTGCCCGGTCCGACGGCGAGGACTTTGCCGCGCTGCGGCTTCTTCTGGGCGGCGTCGGGCAAGAGAATGCCACCGGCGCTCTTGGCATCCGAGGCTTCGCGCTTGACGATGATGCGGTCGTTGAGAGGGATCAATTCCAAGTTCGGCTCCGATTGCAGGAATGCGGCTCGTGAGCGACGGACAAGCAATTGTCGTGCCCGATAGATGGAGTGGCCGAAGGTGTTGTGCAGTATGGATTTGTGATAGAATTAGAACTGCCGGAATGCTGCCGATGTGGCGAGAATCGCGGGGTCGCTGTCGAATTGGCAGGTTGTCTTGCGTGGCGACACGTTTTTAACGTGTCGGTAGTTTTGTTCAGGGGATTCGCGATGCGGGGAATGACTCAAACCGACACGTTGAAAACGTGTCGCCACGTACGACCTACGCCGGCTTCCAACCCAACTCCGGCTTCGCTTCGGTATTCGCCAAAGCCCCGCTGACGATCCCCTCGAGCAAACTCAAATATCCCAAAAATCGTTCCTTGCCATCGGGTGTCAATTCCACCAGCGTCAAGCTGCGTTTCTCTTTCAACGACTTGCCGACGGCGATCAAACCCGCTTCTTGCAGGGTGGTCAAATGCCGGCTCAGGTTGCCGTCCGTCAAGGAACACAAATCGCGGAGTTTGTTGAAACTCAGGCCGCGGCGGTGCGACAGTAGCGAACTGAGAATCCCGAGGCGGGCCTTTTCGTGGAGGACGCGGTCGAGGCCGCCGAAGGCGAAGCGGCCGGTGTCATCTTCGATCTTCGCGTTCATGCGGGGCCTCGCTCCAAGTGCCAGTACAACACGGCGGCGGTGCCGAGTTGACCGAGGCAAAACGGGACCGCCATGGCCCACGGTGCAAACGCCGTCGCACGATCCGCCAAGGTGATATTGTACACCCCGGTTAAGAGGTAGAACACACCGACGAGCGAGATGGCCTTCGGTAACAACCGGCACGACGCGAAGACGCCGAGGCTGAAAAAGACTTGCCACAACCCCGGCAGCAGCGCCGCGTGTTCGGGGGCCTGCCTCGCGATGGCGAGCGTCACGAGTGCCCCGGCCCCGAGGCAGGGGGCGAACTGCCCGACGGCGAGCCATGTCATTTCGCGGGCCAGTCGGTCGATGCCGCTATGGAACCTCAGCCAGATGCCCGACCCGGCGATGAGCGCCGCGACCGCAGCCGTGCCGACCCACAAGGTCAGATAACCCGAGAGATTCTGGACGGGATCAAGATGCATCCGCGATTGCGCAAAACCCGCGAGGACGGCGATGAGTCCGGATGCGGCGATCGGCGCGGCCCGGTAGCCGCGGAAGCGCTCCGCCTCGGCCATCCGCGTGCGGATTTCGGCGATCTGCGACAGGGCGTCTCGGAGTTCCATGAGGCGACGTTATGCTCGACGTACTTAAGAGTGACGCATTGCGAAACGCCGATTTTCCGATGCGTCGGACTCCGCCCCACCTTCGGTTTCGAAAGCCGAGCCGAGCGGAGAACGTCGCTTTTCGCTCCGCGAAAAGTGGTTGACGCCAGCACTCGCATTCCGCACCTCGCGGGCGAGCCCAGCTACTTTTCGCGGAGCGAAAAGCGACTTTCTCCGCTCGCCTCGGATAAGTTCCGCCAGTCCCGGGCGAGCCAAACCACTTTTCACGGAGCAGTATCAACCCAGACTGCACTGAGATTAGCAGGGAAGCGCGGCGGGAACAAGCCGTTCGCCGCGACGCGGAGTACGGTTTCACTTCTTGAACACGTCCGCGAACAGCGCCGTCATCGACGCCCACGACTTCTCATCCGCTTCTTTGTTGTACGCCATACCGTCGATCTTGTGCTTTTCGGAACCCTTCACAGTGAAGCTGTGGACAGTGCCGGGGTACTCTTGGAAATCGAGCGGCACCTTGGCGTCGGCTAGCGATTTCTTGAAGCCGGTGATCGCGTCCGCGGCGATGAACTTATCGTCGGTCCCGTGGCAGACCAGCACTTTGCATTTGATCGCTTTGGCATCTTCGGGCTTCAACTTCGGCAAACCGGCGTGGAACGTGACAATGCCTTTGAGGTCGGCCCCGGATGCCGCGAGTTGAATGGCCGTGCTACCGCCGAAGCAGTAGCCCATCGCCGCGAGGCGATCTTTGTCCGTGAATTCGAAGTCGGCCAAGACCTTCAATGCCTCTTTCGCCCGGCCGCGCCAGACGTCCGCGTTCTTGCGGACCATGCCGGACATTTCCCCGGCGTCCTTGGCGTGTTCTTTCGACGGCTCCACCGACTTGCCGTCGCCGTACATATCGCAGGCGAACGCGACGTAGCCCATTTTCGCCAATTGCTCGGCCCGCATCTTCGCGTAATCGTTGAGGCCCCACCATTCGTGGACGACGAGCACGCCGGGGCGCTTGTCCTTGCTGGCGTCGTCCCAAGCGATCTGCCCGACGAACGTGATGCCGTCGAACTTGTACTCCACTTTCTTGGTCTTCACTTCGGCGTGGACCACGGCCGCACTCCCGAACAGAATCGCAACGCTGAAAAGGATCGGACGCATGGGGCAGACTCCGGGGGAAGAAAAATTGACGGGCGCCTCGCCCGCGCGTCACGGGTTAGGATACGATACCTACCCGTACCCGCACCGGGCCTTTCATGAGCGCACCCGACACGTTCCGCATCCCGGCCACGCGGGCGCGGCTGTTCTTCGATGGCGAAAAATCCGAAGCCGAGGAACTCGCCGCGAAACTGGCCCCGTTCGTCGGCGACCCGGCCGAGGTGATTCTCGTCATCGGCGGCGACGGTACGATGCTTCGGGCCATCCGCCAGCACTGGCGCGACGGCGTCCCCTTTTACGGACTCAACACCGGCCACCTCGGTTTCTTATTGAACGATCCGTGCCGGCTCGATTTCTGGTCGCGGGATTTGCGCCGCTATCGCCTGCCCTTGTTGGACATCGCCGCGACCGACCCGACCGGACAAGTCCGGCACGAGTTCGCTTTCAACGATTGCTGGATCGAACGCGAGACCGGTCAAACGGCGTGGGTCGAAGTCACCGTGAACGACGA
>JANXTU010000034.1 GCA_025352235.1 Fimbriiglobus sp. | reverse complement strand
GATGCCGACCGGTAGCAAGGCGACGGAAATCAAGAACCCGTTCGGGCCAGTGTGGACCGGGTGGTCATCGACGGTGTGAATGTCGGGCCGCGGGACTTCGGCTCGGCGACGCGGGTGGACCGTCGGGATCGGCGGATCGGGTACGATCGCGACGTCGTCGTCTGGTAGCGCCAGAAACTGGTGCGGGCAGAGCGGGCACGACACGAGCAGCCCGATGGCGTTTGCGCCGACGCGGGAGAGTTTCAAGCAGACCGGGCAGCGGACGATGACAGTCATGCCATTAGGATAGCCGGGGAATCGCCGCGCGGGAACGGGTTTCAGGCCACTTCCACGAAGACGTCGTCGCCGACGACCGTGACCGTGTAGCAGCCGGTCTTGATGCGGGGGTTGTCGGCCCAGGCCCCATCGGCGAGGCGAAAGCGCCACGCGTGCCACGGACAAGTGACCACGCCGTCTTCGACGTGGCCGCCGGCGAGCGACGCCCCGGCGTGCGGGCAGCAATCGTCGATGGCGTAGAAGGCCCCGCCACTGCGGAACACGGCGACATCCCGGCGATCCACCGCGACGAGCTTCGCTTCGCCCTCGGGGATATCCGCCACTTTGCCCACGGCGATCAACCGACCCATCGCGAGTACTCCGTCATTTGATCAGCGGGATCGTGCTCGGCGGCTCGCGCGGAACCGTCGGGACCGTGCCGCTCAGAAATTTCGAGACGTCCCAAATCAGGGCGTTGAGATCCTTGTCGACCGAGATCGTCCGCAAGCCGCTCGGCAGCAGCGCGGCGCCGACGACCGGTAGGCCGTGCTTGCGGAAGGTGGCGACGTCTTTCTTCGCGGCTACGTCCCAGAGTTTCACCGTGCCGTCGGCCGATGCGGACAGCGCCCATCGGCCACCCGGTATTAACGCGACGCTGCGGATCGATCCGTCGTGCCCGGCCAGTTCGACCGCGATCTTCCCGGTCTTGGCGTCCCAGATTTTCACGGTGCCGTCGTCGCCGCCCGTGATGATCGACAGCCCGTCGTCACTGTAGCTCAAACTACTGACGGCCCCCTTGTAGGCGACCCACTTCGCTGCCACTTCGCCGGTGCTGAAGTTCCAGATGATGACTTTTCCATCGGCCGCGAGGGCCGCGAGTTTCTCTTTCGGATGCAGCGCCACGGCGAAGATCGCTTGGGCCGCGCCGTCGAGCCGGCGGATTTCTTTGCCGGTCACGGCGTTCCACCAGACGACCGAGCCGTCGAAGCTGCCCGTGATCGTTTTCGTTCCATCGGCGCTGAAGGCGACGGCCGAAACGAGCGCGTCGTGCCCCTCGAGTTTGAAAAGCTCCTGTGCATTCGTCAGATCCCAAATGCGGGCCGTGCCATCGACGCCGCCGCTGATCGCTTTCAAGTGGTCCGGGCTAAAGGCGACGCTCCAAACCGTCGCCGTGTGACCGATCAACCGCTTGCCGTCTCGCTTCGCTTCCACATCCCACAGGCGGACGCTGCGGTCGGCGGACGCGATCAACGCGAACTTGCCGTCGGGCCGGAAGGCGACGGCGTTGGCCGTGTTCCCGGACGCTTCGAGCGGGTCGAGTTCGCCCGTGTTGTCGGCCAGCGCGGCCCCGTTGGTGTTGCCGCGGAAGAGTGCGCCGCGTTTGAATTCGCGGACGACGTCGCCGAAGGTCTGCACCCAGATCGGCCGCGAGACGGTGCCCCCCGCGACGCGGAGCGCCCCGAGACTTTGGCGCAATCCTTCGACGGATTCGATCGACTTGCGGAACTCCTCGGGCGGGACGCCCGCTTCGGCGACGGCCGCGATGAAGTCCAAATCGGCCTCGTATTTCAGGGTGATCGTCGACACGGCCTCGAAGCGGCTGACCTTGGCCCCGGTCTTGGCCACGGCCTCGGTGTACTTCTTGGCGTCGTCCTCCATCAGTTTCGCCGTCGCGTCTTTGCCGGGGTAGAGTGCCTTGATGACGCTCGCCTCGGTGCGGCCGAAGGCTTTGGTATTCTTGTCGACGTGGTCGCGCACCTGATCGGCCTTCGGCAGAATCCCCGTGATGTGGCAGCCCATGCACGACACCCCCGCTTCGACGGCGCGGTCGGGCCGCTTCGGGTCGGACACGATCGCCGTCGGCGCTTTGTCGAGCCGTTGATCCTTGGCATTCACGATGATGTACGCGTGTAGGCCGTTGGGCAGCGCGAAGATCGCCTCGCCCCCGGCGTGTTGAAAGGCGGTCTCCACTTGATTCGGCCCGAGCGGGAAGGCAAAGATGTTCCGCCGGTCGGCCGGTTGCGGCGAGTTGCGATCGACCAAATTCTGCGGCGGTTCGTCGAAATCGTAGGTGCGCCAGTACGCGCCGTTGAGGGCGTCGTGCCGTTCGAGCACGCGGTTGAATCGGGAGATCCCCGAGCCGTTGAACCCGAGCCGGCTGACGCGCTCTTGCTGGATGTTCAGCACCGCATCGACGCGCAGCTGCTTCTCGAGTTCCGGCAAGTTCCCCGGCATCTGCAGCATGTCGTAGTACAGCGGCGCCCGGCTCGCGGTGGCCACGAACCAATCGGCCCGCAGCACGGGGACTTTCGTCGCGGTGTTCACCAAAATCGTCCGGTTGTCGGCGCTGTCGTCGAGGATGCCGTACGGGTAGTCGTTCAGCAGGCGGTTCCACAAATTCGCGTCCCAGAGGTACCAGCGCAGGTCGATGCGCAGGATCGTCTTCGCCGGGTCGATGGCCTCGGGGTTATGCTGCTTCGGGTGCCAGCTCAACGAGTTGACGAGCTTGGCGAGGGCGTTGCGGTACGTTTGCAATTCGTCGTCGCCGAGCCCGGCATTCCAGAGGTGGGCGAGGCTGAAGTAGCGGATGAACCGCCGCGAGCGCCGGTCCGTGGTATCGAGGTCGTCGCGAATCCATTTGGTGACATCGCCGGCCGCGACGAGCTTCCGCGCCGGGGCCGACGGTCCGGTGGCCCCGGCGGTGATCCACTCTTTCAATATTGACAACTCGGTCTCGCTCGGCCGTATTTTCTCGCCGACCGGGGGCATCGACCCGTCCGCGATGCGCTTGACGATCGCCGACGCATCCGGTTTGCCGGGGACGATCTTCTTCCGGTCGACGAGCTTCGCGGGATCGAGGACGTAGTTGAAGCCCCCCTCGATGGAACCATCTTGGCCGTGGCAACGGTAACAATGCGTTTGCAATACCGCTCGGGCTTTGGCCGCGAGGTCGTCAGCGCGGGCGCCAGAGGAAAGCGCGATCACGGCGATCGAAGCGAGAAGGAACCGCACGCAACACCTCCGATTCCGGGATCGTTCCCCTATATGGACGTACCAGATGCACCCGGGGATTGCCAGTTCGCCGGCGGAACCGGAGGTCATCGGCTCTTCGCCCCAAAGGGGCCGGCGTTTACAGCCCAAGGCGGAAGCCCTGGGAAAAGGATCATCCATTGTCTTACGCCCCAAAGGGGCCGGCGTGGTTCCTCCCCCAAGCCGGCCCCTTCAGGGCGAAAGAATGGCCATCGACGATTCCCAGGGCTTCCGCCCTCGGCTGTAAAAGTCGGCCCCGTTGGGGCGAAGAATAAGCGACGGCAACCCGATCTGAGAAGCCCTAACGTCAACCTTTTTCGGGTCCTGGATCACTTCCCGCGGATCTGGGCCTTCAGCACATGCACCAGCCGGCTCTCGATTTTCTGGTGGGCTTTGTCGATCTCTTTGTCGGTCAGCGTTTTCTCTTTCGGTTGGTACGTCAGGGCGAAGGCGAGGCTCTTGGTGCCCGCCGGGATGCTGTCGCCGCGGTAGACGTCGAACAATTCCGCGCCTGTCAGCAGCTCCCCGCCGGCGGTTTTCAATTCGGCCAGCACGCGGTCCATCGGCATCTCGCCCGGCACGATCACGGCGATATCGCGCTTCGCCGCGGGCAATGTGTTGAACGGCCGATAGGCGGTGCGCTCGGGCACGGCGGCCAACAACGCCTCGGCGTCGATGTCGGCGACGAGCACGGCGCGATCCGCCAAGCCGAAGGCACTCGCCACCTTCGGGTGGAGTTCGCCGAAAGTCGCGAGGGTCTGTCCGTTCGATATCAAGGAAGCCGCACGACCGGGGTGGAGGTGCGGGACGGTTTTTTCGGATTCGCAGATCGGAGTGGATAGACCGAGTGAAGTGAACATCTGGCCAATTATGCCTTTCAAATCGTAGAAGTCAAATAATTGCGGCGCCGACCCGACCGGGTCGTCCCAGGCGGCGGTCGTTCGTCGGCCACAGAGGATCAACACCAGCCGCTGCGGCTCCTTCGGAAGTCGACCGGCATCGGGCACGAACACCGTACCGAGTTCGAACAGGGCCACGCTCGGCGACGCGGCCAAGTTCCGCGCCGCGACTTCGAGCAGACCCGGAATCAGGGAGCGCCGCAGGACGGCCCGCTCCGGGGAAATCGGGTTGAGCAGCGTGACGTGGTCGACCTTGGACTGGCCCGACGGGTCGAGCTTGCCCTCCAGATCGGCCGACGAGAACGAATAGCAGATGCACTCGGACAGACCCAAATCGACGAGGCGATCCTGCAGTTTCTGTTCGAGCGCGAGCCGGCGGTTCCCCACGGGCACGGGCATTTCGGTCGCCAGCAGGCGCTCGGGGAGTTTGTCGTACCCCGAGACGCGGGCGAGTTCTTCGATCAAATCGGCGGGGCCGGATTGCAGGTCGAGCCGGGTCGCGGGGGGCGTCACCGTCCAACCCCAGAGCGTCGGGTCGAGCCGGAATTGCAGGGCGAGCAGGATGCGTTCGACTTCGCCATCGGGGAGGTCGAACCCGAGCACCCGGCCGATTTCCGATCGGTTCAATTCGATCGGCGCGATCACCTGCTGCGTCGGATATTGTTCGACGACGCCGGCCAACACCTCGGCCCCGGCGTGCTTTTGCAGCAATTGTGCGGCCCGCGCCGCCGCGAGGGGCACGAGTGCCGCGGGCACGCCCTTGCTGAATCGCGTGCTCGCTTCGCTGAACAAGTTGAACTGCCGGGCGGTCTTGCGGACGCTGACGAAATCGAAGCTCGCGCTTTCGAGCAGGATGGTCTTCGTGCCCGCTGACACCTCGGTGTCAGCACCGCCCATGACGCCGGCGAGGGCGATTGCTCCGGCGCCGTCCGCGATGACCAAGTTCTCCGGCCCGAGGGTGCGTTCGACCTTGTCGAGCGTCGTCAGTTTCTCCCCCGGCTTCGCACTGCGCACGGTGATCGTCGGCGTTTTCCCACCGGCCCGCGCCACCAGCACATCGTAATCGAAGGCGTGCAGCGGTTGGCCGTACTCGAGCATCACGCAATTCGTGACGTCCACCACGGCCGAGATTGGCCGCATCCCGGACGCTTGCAAACGCGAGCGCATCCAACGCGGTGCGGCTCCGGCCGAAGCATTCTTCAGCAGCGTCGCACAGTAGCGGGCGCAGAGTTTCGGGTTCTCGATTTCGACGTTCACCTTCCCGACGACCGACTCCGCGCTCGTCGGGAACTCGAGCGATGGCTCGGCGACCGTGCCGCCGGTGAGCGCCGCCACTTCGCGGGCCACGCCGAGCAGTGACAGGCAACGGGCCATGTTCGGCAGCACGTCGAGTTCGATGACGATGTCGCCGAGAACATCTTGCACCGGTGTCCCCGGTGCGGGGTCGGTGTCGTCGAGAATGATGATGCCGTCGTGATCGTCCGCGATGCCGAGTTCGAAGTTGGACATGCACATGGCATCGTTCATGATGCCGCGGAGCGCCTTCGGTTCGAGGGTGAAGGTCGCTTTCTTGCCGTCTTTGTCGGTGTAGAAATACCGACAGCCGCGGAGGCCCAACACGACCTTCATGCCGGATTCGCCGGGGGCGATGTTCGGCGCGCCGGTCACGACGGTCTTCGGTTCCGCCTGCCCGTAGTCCACCGTCACGAGCTTCAGCTTGTCGGCGTCCGGGTGCTTCTCGATCTTCAACACCGTGGCCAGTACGACTTGCTCGCGCACCCACACCAGCCCCGCGTCTTCCGGCTTGACGCGAAGTCCCTCGGGCACCGGCAACCCGAGGACGCGCACCGACGCCGACTCCAACCCGGCGAGCGTCAGGCGTTCGACCAGTTCGGCCACCGACGCGGGCAGGGTCACATAATCGCGGAGCCAAGACAACGGAACGAGCATGGAGGCGATCCGGGTGGGTGAGATGCCCTCATGCTAGAAGCGGGGCGGTGGGTTGTCACCGGGAGCGAGGCGGTGGTGCTGGATTCCCGAAAATGGTTTCGGCCGAAAGCGCCCCACCCCTGCGTGAAACCATTTCCGAATTCGGATAGAACCCATGCGCAGCAACGACTTGCGTCCGAATTTGTGTCCGGACATGGGCGGTGAAACCATTTGGTGACAACTCAGGGTCGAAGCGGAAGAAGCTCTGAATGGCAATTTCTTCCGGCGTCTCGCCGGTCTCAATCCGCCTCAGAATGGCCCCGCCGAAGTCCGCCAGCGGCATCCCCCGTGCTTCTGATACCCCGCGGCCAGCGCGGCGGGGTCGGCCTGGCTCTTGAACAACACGCCACCGTTGCCGGTGACTTTGGCCATCAGAAGCCTTCAGTTGTTGCGCGGAGGTCAGGTTCGCCGGGTTGACAAGCTGAGCACCGGCGGTCCAGTGCGAGTGACGTTGTTTTGGTTCACCTACCTTGGACATTGGACGGGGCAGATCCGGTCTTGTCCTTACCCGATTCCTTGCCGCCGCAGCCGAGCAACATTCCGCAGCAGATGACGGCAGCAACCACACCGAGTGCGCGCAACAAGTTCATCACTCGTCTCCGAATTTAATTTCGATACGACGACCCTCGGGCAGCGACAGCTTCAGGAACGCCCGCAACTCGCGTTTGAAGCCCTTGCGGAACTCCACCATCACCTCACTCTTGCCAAAATCCTCAGCAGCCTTTCGGGAAGCGTTGTTCACCATCTCTTTGCGAACGGTCCGAGCTTCATCGGAGTCGATCCACTTGGCCCGGAGGTTGCCGTAGTCCACCTCGTACTTGTACTCGCGATCGTCGGGCACCCGACCGATCAACTCGAGCTTCGGGACGACGATCAACACGGTATCCTCGTACTCCTCGTGACGTGCAATTTTGATGTTGGCCACATCCACACGGCATTCGACATCGCAATCGATCCAAATCTTGACTGCGATCTTTCGGCCCGGAACCGCTTGGCCGAAGACGGTGTTGGTTATAGATTTCTCAAACTCAACTTCGGGAACGAGGAACTCGACTCCGAAGAACGTCTTCTCGGCAACCGGAGTTTTGCCAGCGGATTTGAGCGTGAGGTCCCCTTTCGTTTTGGTCAACTCGTCTAGCAACTCAGCGAGAGCCAACGCACCATGTGTTCGCTTCGCCACATTTGTTCGACGAATGCGCCTCGGCGATCCGCGGGAATTCCGCGACGGCCGTTTGCAGCGAGGCGTTGCGGTGCAGGCGTTGGTAGACGAGCAGCCAGACGGTGAGCCACGGAGTGTAAACGGTCGCGGGTCCGCACGGTTG
>JANXTU010000024.1 GCA_025352235.1 Fimbriiglobus sp. | reverse complement strand
CGAAAACGTCACGCTCGGTCAGAACCTCGGCGAGTTCCACAGTGGCTTCCGCGTCTATCGGCGCAGCGTGCTCGAGACGATCCCCTTCGAACGCAACAGCAACGACTTCGTCTTCGACACGCAATTCCTCGTGCAGTGCGTGCACTTCAAATTCCGCTTGGGCGACGTGCCGGTGCCGGTGCGGTACTTCCACGAAGCCAGCAGCATCAATTTCAAACGCAGCACCCGCTACGGCATCGACACGCTGAAGACAGTCCTACAGTTTTGGCTGCACCGCTGCCGAATCCGCAGCAAGCTGTTCCGCGTGAAATGACTGATGCGGTACGCGGGAGCGCAAAAGAATCCGGCGACGCGGGTCGCCGGTTTGCATTGTGAAAAAATGTGGTTGAGACTCGAGACGGCTACTTCCGCTCGGGGGGCTTATCGTCGAGTTCCCGACGCCGCTTGAGGAGTTCCGCCATGACCCGATCACTCTCTTCACGCTCGAGTTTGCGTGTCGCGGCCAATTCCTCTTTGGTCATCGTCAATCTTTTCCGGTAGCGGCTCAAAGCCTTTTCACACGCCTTCTCAGCCTCCGCTCGCAGGCCTGGATCGGTCGAGTCGTCGATCGCCCGCTCGAACTGTTCGAGTTCGTCCCTCGCCGTGGTCAATTGCTTGCGGTAAAACTTCGTCTCGGGAGCGTTCTCTCCGAACTTCGCCTCGATCCGTACGAGAGCAGCCGAGATTTGCTCGACGGAAACGCGGGCGTGAGCGAGTTGTGTTGGAAGGAGAGCCGTTTCGAGGTCGCGGGGAAGCACGGGAACCCGTCGCAACGCCGGATCCTTTTGCGGCCACACGGGCTTTTGCGGTTTGGTTGGGGATTCTGGCGTCCAAGTCCCCAGACAAAGTATCACGATCGAACAGATTCCGTACAGCATGGCGAACTCCGGCTATTTCGCGCGTGGGGCGGGCTGAGGTTTGACATCCTTCATCAGGTGTTGCAAGCCGTACTCGGCGAGCAATTGATTCAGACGCTCGGGTTGGGACCGGAAAATTTCTTCGATCTTGCGATCCGTCGCTTCTTGATCCCTCTTGGCTCGCTCCAGAAGTTGTATCGGCGTCATCGTGAGCCCCTCCCGGTAATGGCGCAGGCGTTCGTCGATCATCGCCTCCGCTTTTGCGCGCTGGGCGTCGTCACCGGATCTTTCGATCTCGAGTCGCAGCCGTTCGATCCGAACGCGGGTCGCCACCAGTTCTTCCCGCGTGCGCACGGCCAATGCGGAGTTGATCCCGTACTTCTGCTCGGCTTGGACAAGGTGATCCGCGAGCATTTCCTCTCGGACGATGGCACCGGCCAGTTGCGTGGGAATCAACGCGTATTTGAGCGACGGAATTCCGGGCAAGGCCCGTTCAGGTGCTTTGGCCTTCGGTACGTCGGGGATCTGAAACGATCCCATAAAAATCGCAGAGCAGCAGACATAAATCGGTAGCATCGGAGCATTCCTCGCGCATTCTCCAATCGAGACGGCTACTTCCGCTCTGGGGGCTTCCCTTCGAGAATGCGGGTCAGCTCCGCATGGCGTTTGGTGAGCTCCGCCATGGTCCGCTCACGCTCCTCGTTCTCGAGTTTGCGCCGCGCCTCCAATTCCGGTTTAGTCATCGTCAATTCTTCCCGGTGGCGAGCCATTACCTTTTCGCATTCCCGTTCGGCTTCCGCGCGGAGCAGGGGATCAGTCGAGTCGTCCACGGCCCGTTCGAATTTTTCGACATCGGCCGTCGCCGCGATCAATTTTTTGCGCCACACGTTGGAACTAACGGAATTTTCGCCGGACTTCGCCACGCTTTGCAGAAGGTACGAGCTGATGATCTCGACGAATACGCGGGAGTGCGCGAGCTGCTTCGGAAGGAGGGTCGTTTCAAGGTCGCGGGGCAAGACAGGAACCCGACGCTGCCCAGGATTCTTCTGCGGCCACGCCGGGATTTGCGGTTTAGCCGGGGACTCGGCATAAGGCCCCAGACAAAGTATCGCGATCGAACAGATGCCGTACAGCATTCTGAAGCCCCCATTAAAGCGTTTCTGGATCACCGCAGCCGAGTACGAGTCTGTTGATGGCCGGCGCAAGCGGTGCTGGGTAGTTCACGTTTGCAGTTGGGTCGAATTGGTGAATGAGCTTCTCCAGCCGAACCATCTCCGTCCAGTCGAGGCGGTATTGGCCCACCAAGTCGGCAAAGAGTTCGTTCGCGGCGCGTTCTTTGACCAATGCTGCATCGTACTTCACGGCCAGAGCAGGTTGATCAGCCAATTCCGCTGCGAGTAGAGCGTTGTGTGCTGCGAGTGAGTCTTTGAGAGTTTGAACTACGACGTCAAGTTGGTTGGTGACTTTCGTCACACTTGCTTTGACGCGGGCCGAAGCGACATCGAATTGCTCCCACAATGACGCGAGAATCTCTTTGGGATTAAACGGCGGTGGTGCTTGGGCCGGGGGCGGAATTGTGGTGGTCGGGGTCGCGTCCGGCACGATGCGGGCGTCGAGCGTTTCCAGATGCAGTTTGAATTTCGTCACGGTGAACCTCGCAGTGTCGATTCTGGGTGAAGTGACAGTATTGCCGCCCCCCCCCCCCCCGTTGTCCATCCCAATCCGAATATTCCGCGTGGATTCTCCGAAGTGTTGCAAATCCGAACCTCCACTGTTTTAGCACGCCCTTGCCCAACTTCGCGCGGCGGCTTGCGTGTGATGGAGTGCCGGTCGATCCGGCATCCCATTTTACTCTACCATAGCAGCGGAGTAGATGCGATGACCGTTCCCCCCCGGGGTACGACAACAATTCTTGGAGCCACGGGGGAATGACTTGTGAATCCAAGCCAGGGGAGGCACCTGAAATCGGACGTAACTCCTTGCCGCGCTTAGGTCGTTCCGAAAGTCGGACGTCATTCCACGATAGGGTGTGTGGGTTCACGCTGGAATGACGACTCCAAGAATCGTTGGCACCCCCCCGTCCGACGCCCGCCAAGCCAGCCCGCCGTAAACGTAAGCCCGCCAACGACTCCGGATTACTCAATTGGCCCGCGCGCAGCCTGTACCTCGGCTGGAAAGGCGTGGCGACGCAATTCGCGGTCGATCACAGCTTCAGCACCGACCGCTATTGGGACGACACCGGCCGCGGGTTGACCGCCGGGTTGATCGCCCACTTGGCGACCTCCGAACCCGCGAGTGACCGCAATCCGAGCGCAGTGGACACAGCAAGGGGCGTTGGCGAAGCGACGACAATGTAAGCGAACCCATCACTCCCACGCGGCGACCAGTGAGCCAGTGATCGCGCCGGGTGGATCCGCACGCCGATACCCAATATCCTACCTTCATGAAAATCGTCCGCATCCTCGCTTACCGCGTCGAACTCCCGCTGCGCGAAACCACCTACAAGTGGTCGGGCGGGAAGTCGGTCACGGTGTTCGACAGCACCATCGTCCGCGTCGAGACCGACACGGGCCTCGTCGGCCACGGCGAAGTTTGTCCGCTCGGTCCGTTCTACCTCCCGGCTTACGCCGAGGGGGTGCGCGCCGGCATCCGCGAACTCGGCCCGCACCTGCTCGGCGCCGACCCGCGTGAACTCGGCAAACTCAACCGCCTGATGGACGCCGCGCTGAAGGGCCATCCGTATGTCAAGAGCGGCATCGACATCGCCTGCTGGGACATCCTCGGTCAATTCTGCAACCTTCCGGTGTGCGAACTTCTCGGTGGCCGCTACGGCGACGACTTCCATCTCTACCGCGCGATCTCGCAAGAATCGCCGGAAGAGATGGCCCACCGCGTCGCCGGGTACCGGGCCGAGGGATACCGGCGATTCCAGTTGAAAGTTGGCGGCGATCCCGACGTCGACATCGAACGCATTCGCGCCGTCGCCGCGAAACTGCAACCGGGCGACCGGCTGATTGCGGACGCCAACACCGGTTGGACCCAACACGAAGCGATGCGCGTCGTCCG
>JANXTU010000011.1 GCA_025352235.1 Fimbriiglobus sp. | reverse complement strand
GAAAACGACGGAAGTCGGCTTGTATCTTCCCAACCCCCTTGGCATATACGATCTCATCGGGAACGTCTGTGAATGGACGTCCACCGTCGAAGGATCGGGCCGCGTGAACCGCGGTGGCAGCTGGATCAGCCACTCGATGCGCTGCGCGGCATCCTTCCGCCACAGCACCACGCCGGACGACTCGAACAGCTTCACGGGCTTCCGTCTCCTCGCAGTTCCGTCAGCATGAACCGGTACAGTCAAGTCTAGCGCAGGGCGTTTCCGGAGCGCAGTCGGAACGGAGCAATTCTTCTTCGTAGGGCGGGTGGAGTCATCGGAACCCGCCGCGGGGAAGAAGTGTGTTCCGCCATTTCGCCGAAGGCTGCTTCCTTCCCGCGGCGGGTTCCGAAGACTCCACCCGCCCTACTAAGATCCGGTGCGGCGCCAACTTCCCTAAAATGCACCCGTCTTCACGAATCGTTCCCAATTGATCGAGGCTCCTTGTGGCCGACGCTCCGAAGAATCCCGCCCCCGCCGAAGATGGTGATCAAACCGTCGTGCGCCTCGATAAACTCCGGCAGCTCGAAGCCCTCGGCATCGATCCGTGGGGTCAGCGCTTCGACGGCCGCACGCCCATCGGCGAAATCCGGACATTGGAGCCGCTGCCGTTCGACGACGCCAATCCGCAGGGGCCGCGTGTGGTCGCCGCCGGCCGGATCGTGCGGCACCGCACCGGCGGCAAGCTGCACTTCCTCGAACTCTGGGATCAGTCCGGGCGCATCCAACTGATGATCCGCGTCAACAAGGTGAGCGAACTCGAATGGAAGGTGCTGAACCTCCTCGACCTCGGGGACATCGTCGGCGTGAGCGGCGAGTTCGGCAAAACCAAGACGGGTGAATTGACGATCCAAGTCGACAAGCTCACGTTCCTGACGAAGTCGCTGGAACCGCACCCGAAAGACGTCGTCGGTTTGGGCGACACGGAGTACCGCCTACGGCACCGCTACCTCGACATGATCTACACCCCCGAGACGCAGACGCGCATCCGGCAGCGCGTGACGATCGTGCGCACCATCCGCAATCACCTCGATGCGCAGGGTTACGTCGAAGTCGAAACGCCGACGCTCCACGCCATCGCCGGGGGCGCCGCCGCGCGGCCGTTCGCCACGCACCACAACGCCCTCGGCCTCGACTTGTTCGTGCGCATCGCCCTAGAGCTTCCGCTGAAGCGGCTACTCGTCGGCGGGCTGGAGAAGGTTTACGAGATCGGCCGCGTCTTTCGCAACGAGGGGATCAGCCCGCGGCACAACCCCGAATTCACGATGCTCGAACTGTACTGCGCTTACGGTGACCTGTTCAGCATCATGGACCTCACCGAAGGGGTCTTCGCGGCCTGCGTCGATGCCCTCGGATCGGGGAAGATCCTGCCGTACGGCGACCGCCAGATCGACTTCACCGGCCCCTGGCCGCGCGTTCTGTACTCGGACATCTTCCGGCAAGCCGTCGGCGTCGATCTCTTCGACGAAGCTGGCGTGCGCGCGGCGGCGACCGCAAACAACATCCACCTCGAACTGCGGGACGCGAAGGCCGGGACGAGCACCCCGAAGCAGCACGAAGTGCTGGTGCACGAACTCTTTGAGCACCTCTGCGAACCCAAAATCAGCGAGAGCGACAAGCCCACGTTCGTGTACGACTACCCGGCCGCGCTCTGCCCGCTGACCAAGCGCAAGCGCGACAACCCGAGGCTCGCGGAGCGCTTCGAGCTGTACATCGCGGGGATGGAATTGGCGAACGCCTACACGGAATTGAACGACCCGATCACGCAGGAGGCGACCTTCCGCGAGCAGCTGGGCGGGATGAACGCCGACGACAGCATGGCGAAGATGGACGATGACTTCATCCGGGCGCTGCGCCACGGCATGCCCCCGGCCGGGGGGCTGGGCATCGGCATCGACCGGCTCGTGATGCTGCTGACAAACACCACGACCATCCGCGACGTGATCTTGTTCCCACTGCTCCGGCCGGAGAGCAAGTAAGAATATTCACCACAGAGTCACAGAGAGGGAGTTACGCAGTTGAGTGATCCGAGGCAGTTTTGACAACAAACTGCACACGATTGGGCTGGATGGGCAAGAATCAATCCTACCCAAACCCCCACCAACCACCCAAGTGCGTAACTCCTAACAGAGGACACAGAGAAAAGAACGAGAAAAAGAATCATGGTGGGGCTTTAGGCTGTCCAGAGGCCCACCCTCTCTCGTTTTCTCTCTCCTGTCTCTGTGTCCTCTGTGACTCTGTGGTGAATACTTCTGACTTATTTCACAGCATTCGCCTTTTCAAAATACTCGCTCGCCTTTTTCGGGTTCATCGCCAGCGCGCCCGGCTTCCAGTCGGCCGGGCAGACTTCGCCGTGCTTCTCGAAGTGTTGCAGGGCGTCGATCAAGCGCAGGATTTCATCCACGCTGCGGCCGAGAGGGCCGTCGTTGATGGTGATGTGCCGGACGATTTGATTCTTGTCGATGAGGAAGAGGCCGCGCAAGCAGATGCCGACGCCCTCGATGAGGACGCCGTAATCGCGGCCGATGGATTGGGTGAGGTCTTCGAGCAGGGGATACTTCAATTCGCCCAGGCCGCCCTTGGTGCGCGGCAAGTCGATCCAAGCCTTGTGGCTGAAGCGGCTGTCGGTGCTGCACCCCAAGACTTGAACGCCGCGCTGTTGGAACTCGGCGACGCGGTCGCTGAAGGCGATGATTTCCGTCGGGCAGACGAACGTGAAATCGAGCGGATAGAAGAACAGAACGACGTACTTGCCTTTGTAATCGACGAGGCTGACGGGCTTGAATTCCCCATCGACGACGGCTTGGGTGGTGAACGCGGGGGCTTCTTTTTGAACGTGGACTTTTGCCGCTGCTGGGGAGAACGTCAGTTTCAAAGAGTCGACGCCTTCTTGTTGAACGTGGACGGCCATCGGTGCAATACTCCAAGGGGGAAAAGCCAATCGGACGGCCGAAGGGGCCGTCCAATCATCGTAGCTAACAGAAATGACAAGGCCAACGTCCGGGTTCAATCGGGGTCGTTCGGGTTTCCGTCGGCGCGGGCCGCGAGTTTTTGGAGCGCGGACAAACTGATGCTGCTCCGGAGCGAACGGACCGAACCGTCGGCGAACGCGACGTTGCAAATGCCCGTGTGGAAGCCGTAGAGTTCCCCTTGGTTCCAGCCGTTGATGGCCAAGGCGCCGGGGATGTGGCTCGCGTTGGAAACTTTGCCGGGGGGTGCCGAACCGGCGACCGTGGCCCGCGTACCGGCGCAGACAATATTGTTGCTCTCGGACGACCAGACGCCGGCGATGTACGACAGCGCGCCGTTGTACAACTTGCCCACGGCCCATCCGTCGTTGCGGGCGCCGGATTCCCCGATCATCAGCGTGTTGCTCAACCCGTCGGTGATCCCGAGGATCGGTGTCCGCTCGTTGGCGCCCAGCGCGCCTTTGATCGCCTCGTCGCCTGGGTAAGCGGCGTAGCCGAGCCCGATCCAAACGGCGGCGTTGTTGTTGGCGCGGCTGACCGGCCAGTAGTCTCCGAGCGCGGGTTGCTGCGACCAACCCGCCGGAACCGTGGCCAACAGGTGGGTGCCGGGGACCGAGGGGCATTCGTAGGTCGGGATGCGGGTGGCGGAAGCGGGCTGATTAACCGGGCTATTCCAATCGGCTTTGAAACTGAAACCTCCGTTCATCGCCAAGACGTTGCCCTGTTCGATGTAGGGGAGCAGGATCGACAAAAAGCCTTGCCTCGAATAGATCCGGGTGCCGATCGGGGTGGTGAGCAGGTATTCGTCCATACCGGCCAGCTTCGTCGTGGTGTTCGTATTCATAATCGAAGGCGGCAGCGATCCGTTGGTCCCTTCGTAGTTGTGAACTGCCAATCCGAGTTGCTTGAGGTTGTTTGAACACTTGATGCGCGCCGCCGCTTCGCGGACTTTTTGCACGGCGGGCAGCAACAAGCCGATGAGGATCGCGATGATCGCGATCACTACCAGCAGTTCGATCAAAGTGAAACCGGATCGAGAACGGGGGCGCATACGAACCTCGAAAATGGGGACGGGATTAGAAAGTCGATGGGGAACTTGACAATACTATATTATGTTCTACCGACCCATCGAAGCCATGCTCACGCGGTTTTTAAGCCGAGCCCTGAACCCCGGTCCGTGTCCGGAAGGCTCGCTCCGCGTATCGCTCACGAAACCGTGTAAAGCAAGCGGCTTGCGGGGCGGCTCCGGCCCCTCGCCAATAAATGAAGTTTCGATGAAGATTCGTCAAACGCGAGCGACGCGGGCCGCGCGGCGCCATTTGCGGACCTGCAACCAAACGATTGCGGCGACCAACGCGGCAAATGCTCCGCTAGCGATGCCGAAGGCGAGCGGGTTGACCTCGGCGAAGATCGCATCCCAACCGCGCGGCGGTGGGGCCGAGTCGTCCGAGACTTCCGCCGGCAAGGCGGCTTCCGGAGCATCTTTCGGTAAGGCTCGGAACAACGCCTCGGCACTCGCGTGTTGCACTCGGAATTTCGACCATGTCATTTTACGCTCGCGGCACTGCTCCAAGATGTCGAAGGCTTCCGTCACTTGTCCGCTGGTCAAATACAGAGAGCCGAGGAGCCAGAGCAAATTCGTGTCGAGCGGTGCCCACAGTACCAGTTGTTGGACGACGGCGATCGCATCGGGGGAGGCTTTTGGGAACAACGCCAAGACGTCTGGGTCGGCGGGCCTCGAGCGCGGGTCCGCATCGCGTTGGGCCGCGAGCAACCAGGTCCGCGTGTACGCCTTGTCGATCTTGAGCATCCACTTCAACTGCTCCGGCTTCGTCCCGGCGAGTTCCGCCGGCGGTTCCCCGTCGAGCACGGCGTCGGCGTTGCGCTTGATGGCCAGATCCCAATCGCCGAGGGCCGCGTGCGCGAGCGATAAGTGCGCGAGCCAGGCGTAGTTCAAGCTGCGGTCTTGCAGAGTCGGCTTGAGGAGTTCGACGACCCCGCGGAATTGCCCGAGGCGGAGCCGGTCGGCGCTGAGGCCCAGCATTCCCGCGCGATCCGGTTCGAAGTCCCGGCTCACTCGGACTTTGGCGAGGCCTTTGAACGTCGGCGCATCCGCAGTGCCGGGCTGGACGTCCGGGCTATTCGGTTGGAGCGCTGCGACGCGGTCGTTCAAGAAGAGCTTGAAGACGGTGAGCGGGAGCGGCTTGGCCGTACCGTCGGGGGCCATTTCAAACGGGCACGGTTCGTTCGGGCTGAAGATGCCGGCGGTGGCGAACGGTGCCCAGGCGAGCAGTGCGAAGAACGCGAGGGGTTTCATTCCGCCACCTCGTTGTCGTCGAGCCAGTCAGCGATCTCGTCGGTGACGTCGTGCCCGCCGGTGTAGTTTTGCCACAGGGCGTGCAGCGTGGCCAGCGGGCCCCACGGCAGCGCCCACGGCCCGAGCAAGACGCTGGCGAACATGTACAAAATGCCCCGGCCATAGATGCCGTCGGCGCTGCGGACCAAATGGACGTTCGACCGGAAGAGCAGCGTGAAGACGATGCACGACACGGCGTATTCGTAGCGTACGCAGCGCGCGCCGGCCATCAAGGCCCGGCGCAGTTCGTCGCGGGTGTATTCCGTCCGCCAGCGGAGTGCGTGCTTCGACATGGTTTCAGTTTAGGAGCGTACGCGCGGACGGCGACGCGTCTAGCGGCGGATGAGCCGCCACATCAGCAGCACCGCAGTAACGGAGGCAACGGCATTCGCCGCCCAGACGCCGACGGGCACGGGCACTTTGCCGTCGCGCGCCAGGCCGCCGCCGGACATGACCAGCGGGTAGTACGTGGCGACCGCGGGCAACCAGCAGATCACGAAGATGCTGAGGTAATCGGCCCGGCTCGCCCACAAGCCCATGGGGCAGCCGATGAGGCCGAAGAGCAAGCAGCCCATCGCCAGCGCCGGGCGGGAGTAATATTCCCAGAGCATCGTTCGGCTCGTATGGCGGTGATACTTCGCCGCGTCGGCGAAATACCCGGCTTGCTTGGCCCGAGCTTGCGGATCGGCCGCGATCTGCGCCGCGTCCATGCCGTTGTCCCGGGCGATTTGATCCTGTTCATCCGGCGTGAGGATTTGCCCCGGTTTGGCTTCCAGCAGCACGTTCCGGTAGTGCATGGCCTTGTCCGATTCCGCGGCGTATTCGTCGGCGCGGCCGGGCAAAAGATCCCACGCGATGGTCTGCGAGCGGTCGCGCAGGCTCTCCAGCAACTTGTCTTTGCGGAGGGAATTCGGCAGTGCGATCTCGAACGGTTTGTTGTCTTGGGAGTCCACCTGCGCCGTCGGCGCATTGATGACCCATTGATCCGAATCGACCTTCAAGGTGTTCGCGGCGAGATCGATCTTCAGCTCCGCTTCGCGGGTCCGGGCCACGTAGTCGAAAGCATCGTCGGACAGCGCCGTCTCTTTGCTCGTGCGCCGCTTCTTGACGACCACGTCGAGCAGCCGGCGGTCTTGGACATCGCGGACGTAGAGTTCATAGGACATGTTGGGGGCCCGGAAGCGGAAGCATCGCTCGCGCTTCAGCAAGTTGTACAGCGTCTCTTCGGGATCGCGGATCGCTTCCTCTTGGATCATCCGCTGCGTGTTCGGGATCACGGCAAACTGCAGCGCGGCGGTGCCCGCGGCCGCGAGGAACCCGAGGAGGAACGCGGGCCGGATCATCGTGAGCAGATCGACCCCGGCGGCTTTGAGCGCGACCGCTTCGTTGTCGTGCGCGAGCCGGCCGTAAACGACGCAGGTGGCGAAGAGCATCGTCGCGGGGATCGTGTACGGCAACAGACTCGGCACCAACAGCGGGACGATGCCCATCAACTGCTGGGGCGAGAGGCCGAATTGCGTCGCTTGCTGGATGATGCCGACCACGAGGAACAGCCCCGTCAACCCGGTGACGGACAGCGCGAAGACCCGCACGAGTTCCCAGAAGATCATCCGGTTCAAGATGCCGAACAGCATGGGGATCCTTGTCGCGGGGCGAACCGAGTCAAAATCACCTTACCATCCTCCGACGATCCGCGACAGGCGGATGTGAGATAGGGTGTAGCAACCATTCTTGGAGCCACGGGGGGAATGACTTGTGAATCCAAGCCAGGGGAGGCACCTGAAATCGGACGTAACTCCTTGCGGCGCTAGGTCGTTCCGAAAGTCGGACGTCATTCCACGATAGGGTGGGTGGGTTCACGCTGGAATGACGACTCCAAGAATCGTTGGCACACCCGTGAGATGGGAGCGGGCGTAGGAACCGACGACGCGCCTCCTCCATACAAAGACGCAAAGCCCGGGGAGAGGAATCGATGGCCGACTCGAACGCGACCGACGAACTGAACGCCCTCGCATCGCAGGGGTTGGCGAAACTGCAAACCTGCATCGACGAGCCGAGCCTTCGACTTTGGAACACCGAATACTTCGGCGATACCGGCTCGATGAAGGCCGCGCTCGGCAAGATCGGCAAGATTCCGCCGGCCGAGCGCAAGGCCTACGGCCAAGACGCCAACCGCGTGAAGACGGCCCTCGAAACGGCCTACACGGCGGCGCTCGAGATCGCCAAGGAAGCCTCGCTCCAACTGAGCCTGACGACGGATCCGCTCGACGTGACGCTGCCCGGTCGGCCGATCGCGCCCGGTCGATTGCACCCCGCGACGCAGATTCTCCGCGACATCCAAGCGATCTTCGCCGACCTCGGTTTCCAGGTGTACCGCAGCCGGGAAGTCGAAACCGACGAGATGAATTTCGAACTGCTGAACATGCCCCCGCACCACCCGGCCCGCGACATGTGGGACACCTTCTTCACGACCGTCCCCGGCCAAATTCTGCGCACGCACACCTCGCCGGGGCAAATCCATCTGATGCGCGAAATGGCCCCGAACCCGATCCGGGCCATTCTGCCGGGGATGTGCTACCGCAACGAGGCGATCAGCACGCGCTCGGAAATTCAGTTCTCGCAGGTCGAAGGGATCGTCATCGGCGAAGGCGTGACGATGGCCGATTTGAAAGGGACGCTCACGGCGTTCGCCCGGCGGATGTTCGGCCCCGATCGGCAGGTCCGCATCCGCAGCAGCTACTTCCCCTTCACCGAGCCGAGCATCGAAGTCGACATCGATTGGCCGAAGGAAGACCCGAACCGGGACCGGTTGACCAAAGGCACCGGTTGGCTCGAAATCCTTGGGGCCGGCATGGTCCACCCGACCGTGATGCGCAACGGCGGCTACGACCCGGACAAAGTCACCGGGTTCGCCTTCGGTATGGGCCCGCAGCGCATGCTGATGCTGAAGCACGCCATCGACGACATCCGCCTCTTCTGGCAAAACGACCTGCGGTTCTTGCGGCAGTTCTGAAACTGACATCCACCGTCTGATCTTTGTCGTCTGTTTTCGAACACCAGATACCAGACGGCAGATCTCAGTGGGACTTCATCTCACTCAAGGCCGCCCGGCTTCCGTTCACCACCGCCCTCGCCGGGGCGACCGCCTTCTCCACCAGGCCCACCGGGAGCCCGTTCGCCCGGACGACCGCCGGGGCCGCCCATCGGCCCGCGCTCTTTCATCTCTTTCAGCATCTTCTTCTGGTCGTCAGTGAGGATCTTTTCGAGCTTCTCGTCGAGTTCCTTCTGGAGTTCGGCGAACTTCTTCTTCTGGTCGGCGGTCAGCTTGAGCTGGTTCGCCAAGAAGTCCGGCATCACCTGACCCGGCATCGGCGGGCGACCACCGGGACGATCCCCGCCGGGACCGCCAGGACCGGGGCGATCCCCACCGGGACGCTCGCCGCCAGGACCACCGGGGCGATCCCCTCCCGGACGCTCGCCGCCGGGACCACCGGGGCGATCCCCTCCCGGACGCTCGCCGCCGGGACCACCAGGACCGGGGCGATCCCCTCCCGGACGCTCGCCGCCGGGACCACCGGGGCGATCCCCACCGGGACGCTCGCCGCCAGGACCGGGACGATCTCCGCCGGGACCGCCAGGACCGGGGCGATCCCCTCCCGGACGCTCACCGCCAGGACCGGGACGATCCCCTCCCGGACGCTCGCCGCCGGGCCGATCGCCACCGGCGCCTTCGGCCGCGATGAGTGCGATCAGTTCTTCTTTGGTGACCTTGCCGTCCTTGTTTTTGTCGGCCCGTTCGAACAGCTTCAGCAGCCGCTTGTCGGCAATTTCGTCTTTCGTCAACTCGCCG
>JANXTU010000492.1 GCA_025352235.1 Fimbriiglobus sp. | reverse complement strand
GCACGGGCACGCTCGTCCAGCAGGTGTCGCACTTCACCGATTGACCGCGCTGCGAATCTTGCGCGACGACGGGCTCGCCGCATCCGGGGCACTGGAGCGAAATGGCCATCGGCGGTCTCGGTCGGAGGGAACTCGGAGAGGCAGTCAGTTTACTTGATCACCGACCAATGTTTGTAAAATACCGCGCGGATGGGCGCCATGATCCACCGGATGCCCGTCAAGATGCCACTCATCAACCACGGCCACGGGCTCGGCCGCAGGATGTCGACGAACAAGCAGTAGCGCATCGCGTCCGATTCGTTCACCGATTGATGTTGCAAGGTATCGTCGAAGATGAAGAGTTTGTTTTCTTTCCAGAAGTGCGTGTGTTTCCCGACCGTGATGTACACATTCTTATTGTCGATGTCGTTGATGTTGTAGAGCACGCGGAGTGTCACCCGCAGCGGGCCGAAGTGCTCGCCGGTGCTGGCCTTCTTGTTGAAGATCGACACGCCGATGGTGCGGATGTATTGGAACGGCCAGTGGTACTCGGGCATCTCCACCGACGTGGGGAAGTTCTGACCGTACCATTTGAAGAAGATCATCCCGCGTTTCTTCTCCCCCATTTTGGATTCGAGCATCCCCACGAGGTCCCGCGCGGCCGCAGCGTCGATCAGCGTCCGGATTTCGGCGCGGTAGCCCTCCGGCAGATCGTCGAGTTTGTAAATGCCCCGATTCCAATACGGCAGGCAGAGTAAATCCATCGCGATATTGAACGGCGTCAGTAGCCACGTGAACACGCCGTTGCCGGCGAAGTAGCGGTCGAGGGTTCGCAAGTTCCGCCGGCTGTTCCGCAGCACGTCGTAGAGCCCGAAGAGCAGGTAGGTGCCGAGGACAATCGGGATGATCCAGAGGTCAAATTCAAGCGTCAAGAAGATCGCGAGAGCCAGCGGCACGACCCGCTTCAAACCCTTCTTCACCATCCGCCCGACCTGCGATTTGCGCGGCTTCTCCGCGAGTGGAGCGACGCTAGGAGCTGGGAGTGTCAACATGGGGTCACCGAAATCGCGGGGGGGACACGGGCAATATGAAGGAGATTTCGGGCGCCGTCAACGGGAAGTTGGGGCGAAGAGGCGTCGAGGAGGTCTCCCGTTCGGCGCCCCGGAGCCTGACATCTCTCACACGGGTTCAAAAACAGAGAATCCTCGCGGCTCTTCGGGTGAACCGTACCATTGTCCCGCGCGTGCGAATTCGTAAGAATCGGGTGCGGTCGAACGCATTCCCCAACCGACGGAAGGACGCACCATGGGCAAGGGTAACAACTCGCAAGGCAAGGAAAAGAAGAAACCCAAGAAGGACGCCAAGACGGCCCCGGCGAAGCCCGCCACGCCGCCGAAAAAATGACGGCGCGTCACGCAGGCGGGACCTCCACCGCCTCCCATTCCACTTCTTCGTAGCTCGTCTCGTTCAACCGCCACATCCGCAATTCGTCTCCCGCTCCGATAATTGCGTGCGGAATCATCGCCCCGTATCCGTTGCGTCGCAAGTCCGTCTCGCTCGGGATCGGCGCGCTCGACGGGTGGGAATGATAGATCGCCACTTCGACGATCCCCAACGCGCGCATGGCCCGCTGAATCGCGAGTAACTCGCGCGGGTCGGCCTCGTACAGAATTGGCGAGTGCAGAATATTGACCAACGGGAAGTGGTGCGTCGCGGTGTCGCATGAACCCGCGAGGAGCCCGCAGCATTCGTTCGGGAATTCGGCGCGGGCGCGGGCGCGCATCGCGTCGAGGACCGGTCGCGGAATCCGCAGTGCCATTCCCGTAGTTTATCGGAATAGGGCCGCTGGAATCCGCGGTCATCGATTTCCCCTCTACAGCGGGCGACGCCCATGCGCATCCTCATCACGGCCGGGAACACGCAAACGCCGATCGACCGCGTCCGTTGCCTGACCAATATCTTCACCGGTCGGACGGGGGCCCGCATCGCGGTCGAGGCCCAACGGCGCGGCCATGAGGTTGCCCTGCTGACTTCGCATCCGGAGACAGTGACCGAAGTTCTCGGAATCGCGGTGACGCCCTACCGGACCTTCGACGATCTCCACGGGTTGATGGCCAAATTCGTACCGACGGGGAAGTTCGATGCGATCATCCACTCGGCGGCCGTGAGCGATTACAAGTTGGGCGGTGTGTTTGAAAGCCAGACCTCACCCCCCAACCCCCTCTCCGAAGCGGAGAGGGGGGGCAAGATCAGTGGCCGGCACCCCGAACTTTGGATGAAGTTCACCCCGACGCCGAAGCTCGTCGATTTCGTCCGCGGACTCTGGCAGTTTTCCGGAATCCTCGTGAAGTTCAAACTCGAAGTCAGCGTGGACGACGGCGAATTGCTGGCTATTGCCCGGACATCGCGGGCGCACTCCGACGCCGATTTCCTCGTGGCCAACACGCTGGAACAGTACGAAACCGACGCGTGGCTGATCGACCGAGCCGACTGTGCCGAGAGGATCGCCCGGGCCGAACTCCCCGCGAATCTGCTGGATCGGATCGAACGGGTTTTTTCTGCGCCGGATGGCCCCGAGCGAGTAAAATGATTTCGCCGGAACGGGCGTCCGCATTCGGTTTTGCCGGTTGTGCCCACGGTTCCGTCCCCCGGCCCGCGACGAATGTACGTCGCGGTTGGATTTTCCGGCAAGGAAGGAGTCGGCCGGTCGATCTCATGGAAGTGGGCCCGCGCCCCAATTGCCAGGAGTTACCCGATGAAACGGATCGCCGCGATTTTCACCGCCACCTTCGTCGTGGCCACCGCTCAACCGGCCCACGCCTTCGACTTGGGCCTCGGCCTGTTCAAGCGCAAGCCCGAGTCGAAATCGACGACGCCGTCGAATTCGGACGTCTCGTTGAAGGTCAAGCAGCTCGTGGCGACGTTGCAATCCGACCCGGATACTGACCGCCGGAAAGCGGCTGCGGAAGCGATCCGGACCATCGATTCGCGGAACAACGCCGATGTGATCCCGACGTTGGTGGCGACGCTGCAGAACGACCCGAATGCCGGGGTGCGCTCCATCGCGGCTGAGTCGCTCGGGGCGATCAAAGCGATCTACCCGGCCGCCGGGGCCGCGTTGGAAGCGTCCGAGAAATCGGACCCGGACGCCAACGTGCGGGCCGTGGCCAAAGCGGCGCTCTGGCAGTACCACCTCAACGGTTACAAGACGCCGAGCAACTCGACGGTGGGCACGCTGAATCAGACCGGCGAGCCGCCGTTCGCCGTCCGCAAGCCGGCGATTCCGAGCGCCCCGGCCCCGGCCGAGCTCACATTCCGGCCGATCACGCAAGGGGTCGGCAAGAACTCGGCCGTGCAGCCGACGGCCGAGCCGCCGCTGGCGAAGCCGAAAGCCGAAGTGAAACCGCCGACTCCGATCATCGTCGCTCCGCCGATGCCGATGCCGATGCCGATGCCCAATCCGGTCGTGGTTTTGCCGGTGCCGAAGGTCGATCCGGCGCTCACGATCCCGGACGCGCCGAAGATTCCTGCGGGCGATGCCATACCGACGGTCATCCCACCGAAGCGCTGAGGACCGCTCGCACCGCGGCTTCCTCGATTCCCTCGACCAGTTCGACGTGGCCCAATTTCGTCGGCAAGATGAACCTCAACTTGCCGGCGAGCGATTTTTTGTCCCGCCGCATGGCGTCGATCATTTCCGCGGCATCCCACTCGGGCAGCGGGCGCAGCGGCAGGACGAAGGCTTCGAGCAGCTTCGATTGCCGGTCGCAGAACTCCGCATCGACGCGGCCTAGGTTCTTCGCCAATTGCGCGGCGCAGACCATCCCGGCCGAGACCGCTTCGCCGTGCAGCCAGGCGCCATAACCGGCGACGATCTCGAAGGCGTGGGCGAAGGTGTGGCCATAGTTCAGCTTAGCCCGCAGTCCGGTCTCTTCGCGTTCGTCGAGTTCCACGACTCGGGCTTTGAGTTCGCATGACCGCGCCACGATGTGTTCGAGCGCCACCGGATCGCGGGCCAAGATCGCGGCGGTAGAGCGTTCCAGATAGTCGAAGAAGTCCTCGTCGACGATCACGCCGTACTTCACGACCTCGGCGAGCCCGCTGCGAAATTCTCGCTCGGGTAGCGTCTTCAAATAATCGAGGTCGATGGCGACGCCGGCCGGTTGATGGAACGCGCCGATGAGGTTCTTGCCGCGCTCGTGGTTGAGGCCGACCTTGCCGCCGACGCTGGAATCGACCATCGAAAGCAGCGTCGTCGGCACCATGACGAGGGGCAGGCCGCGGTTGTACGTCGCCGCGGCGAACCCGGCGAGATCGCCGATGACCCCGCCGCCGAGAGCCACGACGAGCGTCCGCCGGTCGGCGTTTTGCTCCGCGAGTTCGTCGTACAGCTCGTTGGCCCACGTCAGCGATTTCGTTTCCTCGCCCGGTTGCAGAATCACCGTCGATGTGCGGAACCCGGCGGCCTTCAGCGACTCCGCCAACGGCACCGCGTGCGGATCGACGTGTTCATCGGTGACGATCAACGCGAAATCAGACTTCGGCGCCACTTCGCGCGCGAATGCTCCGATGCCGCCGGCGATCCCCGAACCGATGCGGATGGGGTAGCTGCGGGGTCCGAGATCGACGGTGAGGTTGGTCATGGTGTTACTTTCAAAATAATCTCACGCAAAGCCGCGAAGACGCAGATAAGACCGGAAACTACAATAGGTCTCTCGACTTCCTCTTGAATCGAAAACGGCGGAGACAGAGTAGAGTGTCCAACGAACTCCTCACCGCCCGCCCTTCGCAAGTCTACTCCCGGGTGGTATACTTCACCCATGGCGGATACCTTCGATTGGTCGTCGTTCATCGAGGTGCCCGGTTTCCTCGGCCGATGGGGAGCGATCCGCGCTACCGAAGGCGATCTCCGCCAACTCCAACTGGAATTGTTGACGGTACCGACCGGTTGGCCCGTGGTTCCCGGCGCCGGCGGCTGGCGGAAAGCCAGGTTTGCCCCGCCGTCTTGGGGCCGGGGGAAATCGGGCGGAGTTCGAGTCTATTACGCCGACCTTCCGGATCTCGGCATCATTCTATTAGGCACCGCTTTCGCAAAATCGACGATGAGCGATCTGACGGCGAAGGACAAGAAATCGTTGGCCGTTTTGCTCATGTACTACCGGAAAATCTTGGGGGGCGATTTATGAAAACGACGATCGCGACCAAACGGAAAGCGATGGCCAGGAAGATTGGCGCCGAGTTCATCGCGGGAATGGAGCGACTCATCGCCACGGCGAAGGCGGGCGGGTCTAAGGCCGTGCGGGCGAAGCACACACTGCGGACAACGGCGCCGGAACCGTTCGATTTGCCGGTGATCGGCCGGACAGACGTATCCGCCGCCCGCGAGGCTCTCGGCGTCAGCCAAGCGGTGTTCGCCAAAATTCTCGGCGCGTCGGCCCAATCGGTGCGGGCCTGGGAGCAGGGGACGAAACCCCCGTCCGGCGTCGCCCGGCGGCTGATCGGCGAAATCCGGGATAAGCCGGAGTACTGGCGACAACGCTTCCGGTTGCAAACTGCGGCGCCTGGATGACGTTGGCATTTATCCTGTAACTTCATCTTTCCACTGCATCCGCCGGATCCCCGTCGCCGAACCGGTCGCATCGTCCGCATCGACGATTGCTCCGGACAGGCGCACATCCCCCGTCGCGACGTCGAAGCTGCTCGGCACGAAACTGATTGCCGTGCTGAGCACGCGGTCGATGCGCCGCCCCAGGATGCTGTCGTAGGGCCCGCACATACCGACGTCGCATTGGAACGCGGTGCCGCCCGGCAGGATTTGCTCGTCGGCCGTCGGCACGTGGGTGTGCGTGCCGAGGACGGCGCTCACCCGGCCCTTCAGGTGGTGGGCCATCAAATATTTATCCGCCGTCGCCTCGGCGTGGATGTCGACGAGGACAACGCGCGGACCGGGGAGCGACTTCAACACGCGATCGACGGCGCTGTACGGGCAATCGACCGGCCGCATGAACGTCCGCCCCATCAGCGAGATGACCACAACGGACACCCCGTTGACAGTCAACGCCACATGATCGCGACCCGGCGCCTCGGGAGGGAAATTCGCGGGCTTGCAAATCGGTTCGCGCGGGTTCACCATGACCTCGGCGATTTCCTGTTTCTTGTAAATGTGGTCGCCGAGGGTGATGGCGTCGATGCCGGCGGCGCGGAGATGGCGGTAGTCCTTCGGGCTGAGGCCCGAGCCGTTGGTGGCGTTCTCGGCGTTGGCGACGACGAGATCGAGCCGTTCGGACACGCGGATCCCCGGCAGCATTTTTTTGATCGCCGCGACGCCGGGGGCGCCGACGATGTCTCCGAGGAACAGAATCCGCACGGCGCACCTTCCCGCAACCGATTACACGAGCCGTTGTTTTACGGACGCGGGCGGCGTACACCACAGGCCATGCGGGAAGTTCGATTGCACTCGCCGGACGGTTCGGTGTTGCATGCGGTTCCATCGGAGCCGTTGGCGATCTTCCCCGGCTCGTTCAATCCGCTGCACGATGGGCATCGGGCACTCGCCGCGGTCGTCGAACGAAAATTCGGCCGGGCGGTCCATTTCGAGCTGAGCCGGACGAACGTCGACAAACCGGAATTGTCCGATGCGCTGCTGCTGGCTCGCGCCGAGCAATTCCGCGGCTACGCCCCACTCTGGGTGACGCGCGCCGCGATCTTCGAGGAAAAGTCGGCGATCTTCCCCGGCGCACTCTTCGTCGTCGGAGTCGACACCGCGATCCGGCTGCTCGACGCCAAGTACTATTCTGATGAGACCCAGCGGAATGCGAGCCTACAAACGATCCTCGACCGCGGCTGCCGGTTCGTCGTCGGCGGTCGGGTCGATGCGGCCGGGGTTTTCCGGACGTGGACCCTCGCCCACGGGCTTTTCGAAGTCCTGACCGAAGCCGATTTCCGCGTCGATTTGAGTTCGACGGCGTTGCGGGAACGAACTTAGCCGCACAGCTTCGCGCACCGGATCAATTCCCGCAAGGCGACCATACCCCGCGACCCCGCGATTGCTTCCAACTTCCGCGCTTTGCGGGATGATTCAGTCTTCCCCGGAGTTGCACACCCCCTTAACCCGCGCATACTACAGCGGGCGACGCGATTCGGATCGCAACGCCTCCGGGATGGAACCCGCGTTTACTGATGGATCGGCTTCGGCGGGCTAGCGTCCGCCGCTGCGCTCTCAGGATTGGGAGGTGATTTCATGCTCCGTCGCACCTTGCTTCTCGGCGTTCTCGGCGCCGGTGCCCTCGTTTCGGTCGGTTGTCAGCACCGGCGCGTCTGCCTCCCGTGCGGCGGCCCGCTCTTCCCTGGTCGCCGGGCGATCCTCGCCCCGCTCGCGGCCCCGCTGGTCGGCGGCTACGAAAGCGCCCCGATCGGCTACGGCGGCGGCCGCCCCCCGGAATCGGGCTGCGTCGGTTGCGCCACCGGCGGGGCGGGCATGCCGCTCGCCGCGGCCCCGGTCGGCTACCAGCCGCACTACGCCAGCTCCGGTATCCCGCACGACTCCATGTTGCTGCACGCCCCGACGGTGCTTCCGCCCGGTGCGGGCTCGCCGACGATCATCCAAGATCCACCCAAGACGATGCCGATGACCGGCGGGAAGTGACCGTCAGCGGGCGGCGAGTTCTTTCGCTTTCTCCTCCGCCGAACTCCCCCGGACGTACAGCGGTTCGAGGGAGAAGAGTTCGGCGCGGGTCAGTTCCGGAAGCGTCCGCGCCACGGCCATCAGCGAGCCGAGGACCATCCCGGAATTCGGCGGTGCGATCCGCACGCCGCTCGGGATGGTCGCCGCGTGCAATTCCAGACCCGGTCCAGTGACGGCGACGCCTTCGCGCAACGTCCGGACCCAGTCGATGAGTTTCTCAGCGCGCAGGGCGTCGAGCGGTTGCCGCACGCCCTCGCCATTCATGGGGCCGAATTTCTGAACGTAGACCGTCTGCTTCAACGCATCGGCGATCACGTCCACCTCGTCCGCGCCTTTGACCGAAACCGCGAGCCAATGGAAGCTCGGCACCGCAATGAGCCGGCACCCGACGGCGTAGGCGAGCGTTTTCGCCAGCATTAGCCCGATGCGCAACCCCGTATAGCTGCCCGGCCCGATGCCGACGGCGATCCCCGTTAAATCGGCCGGCTTCCATTCGAGTTGTTCGAGCAGACCCCGCACCGTCGGCACGAGCGCGCGGTTGTGCTCGCGGCCCTTCGGCAGTTCCGCCGAAGCCACGAAGACCCCGTCGAGCGCCAACCCGGCCCGCGCCACCTCCGAGGTTTCCAACAACAGCCAACGCCCGTCCATTTTTGAAAGCTCGCTCTAAAAATACATGACGCCCAGGCCAATCTAGGGATTTCCGAGGAGCTTCCGCGTGAGCGTTGCCAAGGCCACCGGGTCGGCGGGGGCGAGCAGCAAGCCGGGGATCGATTCGGTGTCGGGCGTCCGCAAGGCCACCGTCGGCTTTCCGAGGTGCAACGCCGCGTTCAAAAATGGCAATCCGCCGCGCGGGTGGGTGCCCCAGACGACATCCGCTTGCTCGACGGCGGACAGCGGGTGAACGTCGATCAGAAAATGAACCCGCCAATCGTCCGAGCCGAGCGACCGCGCGAATTGCATCATCCGCTCCCGCTCCGGGCCGTCGCCGACGAGGACCAATTGCAGCTGCGGCGCGACGTACTTCAAGATGTCGAACGCCCAGATGGCCAGTTTCATGCCGTCGCCGGGGACGAACTCCCCCGCGCACATCAGGATCTGGGAATCGGCCGGGAGGCCGAGGCGGCTGGGGTTCGTCATACGGAGGTGTCATCCGGTAGGACGCCGATGAACGGCAAGTGGCGGTAGTCGTCGTTGAAATCGAGGCCGTAGCCGACCACGAATTTGTCCGGGATCGCGAAGCCGACGTAATCCGGTTCGAAGGGGACCGTCTGCCGGCCGATCTTGCGGAGGAGCACGCAGGTCTTCACCGAAGCGGCGCCGAGTTCGACGAGGTGCGCGGTGACTTGGCTCAGGGTCGCCCCGGTGTCGAGGATGTCGTCGAGGAGCAAAATGTGCCGGCCGCGGACTTCGGGCAATAGGCCCGTGTTGAGGACGAGGGTGCCGGGCGTCGTCGCGGTGCCGCGGTAGCTACTGGCTTCGAGCAGTCCGATTTGATGGCGATGTTCGAGGCGGCGAACGAGGTCGGCGAGGAAGACGAGGCTGCCGGTGAGGATACCGACGACCGTGAAGGTCCGGCCGTGGAAATCGGCGTTCACCGCGGCGGCGATTTCCGACACGCGTTCGCGGATCGCCTCTTCGGGAATCAAGACGTTCATCGCAACCGGTCGCCTCGGTCCATTCGGTGGGTACATTCAACGCGGTCGGTGGTTCGCGGACAGGGGTAATCCGCGCCGATCTGGAATCGGTTCCCTTACATTCAACGGTATGCCTCGCGTTACGCTGCCGGTCGATGCCGTCCTCCCCGAGATGCTGGCCCATTTGCGCGCGGCCGGGGCCGTCGTGCTGCGCTCACCCACGGGGGCGGGGAAGACAACGCGCGTGCCACCGGCGATTCTGGAGGCGGGCCTCGCGGAGCACGGCCGCGTGCTGTTGCTGGAGCCGCGCCGAGTGGCGGCGCGGGCGGCGGCCCGGCGCATGGCCCACGAACACGGCAGCCCACTCGGCGAGACCTTCGGCTACCACGTTCGCTTCGAACGACAGTTCAACGCCCGCACGCGGGTGCTCGTCGTCACTCCGGGCATGCTGCTCCGCCAACTGCACGATGATCCATTTCTGGAATCGGTGGCGTGCGTCGTCTTCGACGAATTCCACGAGCGCGGCCTCGAATCCGACATCGCCCTCGGCATGGTGAAGCTGCTGCGGCAGACGGTGCGCAGCGATCTCCGCGTCGTCGTGCTTTCCGCGACCATCGACCCGGTGCCGATTTCCCAATACCTCGGCGACTGCCCGATCGTCGTCAGCGATGGCCGGACATTCCCGGTGGACGTGAGCTACCGCCCGCGCCGCGCCGATGTGCCCGCACCGACCGCCGCCGCCGATGCGGTGAACGAACTGATCGACCGAACCAGCGGTGGCGTTCTCGTGTTCCTCCCGGGGCTCCGGGAAATCCGGCAGACGGCGAGCCTGCTCGAACTGCTTGAAAGACAGGGTGTCGCGGTGCTGCCGCTCCACGGGGACCTGCCGCCGGAGCAGCAGGATCGGGCGTTGCAGTCGGTGAATCAGCGGAAGGTCGTGCTGGCCACCAACGTCGCGGAAACCTCGGTGACGGTCGAGGGAATCACCGCCGTCGTCGATACCGGGACCGCCCGCCAGCTTGAATTCGACACCAACACGGGGATGGATCGCCTGCGACTCGTGCCGATTTCGCGAGCCGCCGCCGATCAGCGCACCGGCCGCGCGGGGCGGACGCAACCGGGAATCTGCGTGCGATTGTGGGACGAGATGGGCCACCGCAGCCGGCCGGACCAAACGGAGCCGGAGATTCGCCGGATCGACCTCGCGGGGGCCGTGCTGCAACTGCACAGTTTCGGCGAGACGGATCTGATGGCCTTCCCGTGGTTCGAGCCGCCGCGACCGCAGGCGATTCCTCAAGCCGAGCAACTGCTGGAACAACTCAGCGCGATGATCGCCGGGAAGTTGACGCCGCTCGGGGAACAACTGGCGAAGTTGCCGGTGCATCCGCGCGTGGGTCGGTTGTTACTCGAAGGCGCCCGCTTGGGCATCTCCGAACGCGCGGCGCTGGCGGCAGCACTCTTGAGCGAGCGCGATCCATTTCTGCGCGACGACGGTGGTTGGAAGCGGCCGACTGTCGCGACGACTTCGGACGTGCTGGATCGCGTCGAGGCGCTGGAAGCCTTTCAGAACCAAGGGCGGACCGTCTTCCCGCTCGGGGAGTTGCACCGGGGGAGTGCGAATCAATTGTCGGAAGTGCAGAAGCAATTGTTGCGGACGGTCGGTCGCCAGACCGAAGCGGAGAGGGGGAATCGGAACGACGACGCCCTCCTCCGTTCGATCTTCGCCGCCTATCCCGACAGGCTCGCGCGGCGGCGCGGGCCCGGCGATTCGCGCGCCCGGATGGTCGGGGGGCGCGGGGTCAAACTCGCCCCGCAATCGGGCGTCACCGAGTC
>JANXTU010000451.1 GCA_025352235.1 Fimbriiglobus sp. | reverse complement strand
GAGAACATCCAGAACGGGTTGACACACGGCGACCCGGGGACTAGTGTATCGATGCGGAAGAATCGCGGGGATGTAGCTCAGTTGGTAGAGCGCTTGAATGGCATTCAAGAGGCCAGGGGTTCGAATCCCCTCTTCTCCACTCGGCCCCGGAGACGTCTGACGATGTCACCGGGGCTTTTCGGTTGACATTTCTAAGGCTTTCACGCTCTTCTTGGTCTTTTGCCTCTTCCAGCAGCCTTCGCTCCATTTTGTCAGCAAATGTCCCAAATTGCCCTGTTGTGTCACCCGTAGGTTGCGGGTTTGGTGAAACTGGTCGCGGTTTCGTTGCGGGTTTCACCGGTCAACTTCGGCAATCGTTCCATCGCTTCCCGGACGTCCAACTGTTTCGAGTCCGTGTAGGTGCCCATCGTGAGCTTGATATCCGAATGCCGCATGGCGGCTTGGGCGGTACGCGGGGCCGTGCCCGAAACCGAAAGCATGGTGGCGAACGTCGTCCGCAGTGCGTGGACGTCGATGGTGCGGCCGCGCTCGTCCCGTTTGGGTATCCCGGCGGCATCCAAGTCGCGGTCGAGAATCCGACGCAACCCGGCTGGCACGGTGAACAGGAGTGCCGACGGTGCCAGCTTGTTCGAGATGATCCAGCTCCGGAGTTCTTCGGCGAGATCGGAGCGGAGAGGAATGGCGTTGCCTTGCCGGTTCTTCTCGTTCTTAGCCTCGAGGCGAACGAGTTCCATGCCGAGGGTGAGTTCGACTTGGGCGACGGTCAATGTTTTGAGTTCGTTCAACCGGAGTCCGGTGCGAACGAGTGTTTGGTAAATGAGGACACGTTCCCGGCCGAGTGCTTCGAGGGTCGCGTGAACGTCCGGTCGGATCGCAGCCAAAAGAGTCCCTTTTTTCTTCCCCGTGCGGATCGTCAACGCATCAACTGCTGGGCGAGTGCGGGCGACGGTGAGCAACCGATTCAATTCCTCTTCGGTGAGGGCGCGGCGTTTCCTGCGGGGGTCGGAGCGTTCGTCGGCTTTCGGAAGCTTGCCAAGATCGTGGCCGTGAATCCGGCCGGTATCGATGCACCAATTTAGGAACAATACGGCCGCATCGCGGTAGTAGTTGCGCGTTCGAGCACCCATGCCTTGCCGAATCGCGCCGGAGAGCCAAGGTTCGACTTTGTCACGTCGAAGGTCACTGACTTGGCCAAGTCCAGTTCGTCGATTAATCGGCGAACAGCACGCATTGCATTGGCCCGATAAGGCGGAGTAACGGCGTTCGCAATCAGCGACTGTCCGTAGGCGTCGAGGTGCACCTCGATTGTGCCTGTCGATGCCCGTGCGATTTCGAGCGCGGCCGGATCCAAAACCCCGGCGTGAATCTGTTCCGTCTCGGCTTCCCATTGGGCCAGTTTGTGGCGGGCGGTCGTTTCGTTCCGACAACCCGTCGAGCGGGCCACGACGCGGCCGGTATGATCGCGGTACTTGGCCACGTAGATCGCAGATTGAACCGCGACGACTTCCGAGCCGTCGGCATCCCCTTCGATGAGGACGGTTCGCAGCTTACCACGGGTACGCCAGCGGGCGAAGCGTTGGCCATCCTTCTCGATGACGGTAGCGACTTGTGGAGTCGGCCGGCGTTCGACGCGGCGGAAGATCGTGCCCATCGGTTTCAGTCCCTTGTCGAGGTTGTTCGATTGTACCCGGTTTTCGGTTCTAGCACCGGGCCGGCGAATGCCGTGCGAACGGTGGGGGCTTCTTCCCTCTTAGGGAAGAATAAGAATGGGGTAATTTCTACCCCGCTTCTATGTCAGTTTTTACCCCGCTTCGGGGCGCGGAACGCACCGAGTAGATCGTCGGGGATTGATTCCAGCGGCCACGGGTTCGGAGTTCAAGATAGCCCACCGCTTCGAGAGCCCGAAGCGAAGTGCGAAGCGTTTTCCTTGTCACGCCGAAACGTGCTTCGAGTTGCCGTTCGGACGTTGTGGCCAGTCCGTCGCGCGTCCGCAAGTGAAGCCAGCACCATACGGCCACGGCAAGCGGAGGAAGTCGAGGTTCCAGTGCCCCGGCGGAATCGAAGAACTGGTTCCATCCGAGCAATTTCAAAACTAACGGCGAAGGTTTCCGCTTCGCGCGGGCCGGCTTCGAGGAAGAGGAAGGGGGTTGCTTTCGCCGGGTTCTCCCCAGGAACTCGGCTTCCCCGATTCGGCCGGTGATGAGATCGCATTCCTCCGGCCTCGCAACACGGGTGAAGCCTTCGGGCTTCTTACCATTCTCGAGCCAACGGCGTGGCCAAGCGTCCGGGCAAAGCCGTTGCCATGCCGAGCCGGGTTCGGGGCGGTCGGGCCTCATGCTGACCCCTTCCGCTTCTGCTTCGGCTCCGGGGCCGAATCGAAGCCGTCGAGGGCGTCGCCGAGCGTGAATTGTTGAAGCGGGCCATTGAAACGCAGTGGGGTATCGATCTTCCGGCCGAACCGTTTTTTCAAGCAACGCAAGGTCGCCGTGCCGCTGTCGTCCGCGTCGAGAAGGTAAGCATCGTCGGCGCCGAATTCGAGTTCGGCACTTCCGCGGAATGAGGCCAAGTTCGTGCCGGAGTAGGTCGAACCTGTCTTTCCGGTTTGCCGAGAGACGGACGATACCACGATGAGGCACGTGCTGGGGTTCGCGTTGGCCAACAAGCGAACGTTGCCCATGAGTTTGTCGAGTTGGGTTCGGGCATCCTTGTCGCTATCGTTCGTGAAGCGTTGAACGTAGTCGATGACGGCGAACCGAGCTTGGACTTCTTTCATCGCGTTGGCGATGTTTTTGATCGTGAACGGTGACTCGATGAACGACAACCGACCGAGCATATCGGCGTGATCCACGGCCACGGCATCGACGGCGGCGCGTTCGTCGTCGGCCAATTCGTGATCTTGAATCCCGTCTACAGGAACCCCCGCTTTGCTGGCCAAGATCTTGTCGACCAACGAACGGGGCGACAACTCGACGTTGCCGATGACGCAACGCAAATCGGTCTGGTGTTCGAGTACGCTTGTCACCAGTTGCACGGCCAGCGTCGTCTTCCCGGCGCCGGGGGGCGCTCCGATGAGGATGATGCGGCCGGGTCGGATGTCGAGGTTCTCGAAAGGGCAACCGGCCAACCAACGTTCCGGCTTCACGTCGAAGTCGATGCCCCGAATCACGTCGAGGGCTGTCAAGGGCTTTCGCATGGCGTTCCCCCTGACTTGGTTCCTCTGGCGATTCCGTCGCGTAGTTGCTTCTCCACTTCCCAAGTTTCCAAACCCGACTTCAGGGCGACTTCTTCGAGCAAGCCGTTGATGACGGCGGCCTGGCCGAACTTGGTGAGGCTTTCGCTCAGTACGGCCGCGCACCGGAACAGCGTGACGGCGCGAGATTCTCCGACGATGTCGCCGAACCCGATGAAGTCGCGGACGTACAAGGGCACCACGGGGGAAGAGGAAGGGGGAAGGCGAACCGAACCGGGCGCGCGATTCGATTCGAGTCGGGATTCAACTTGGAACCAGGCGGTTGCCCGAATCGAGTGCCCGAATGTCTTGGTTGATTGCAGCGGGAATGTCCAAAATCGCAACTGGAAGCGTGTGTTTCAGAATCCCGCTTCGCACGACAAGAATGACTGTTCCAGCTTGGCAAAGCTTCGCAGACGAACTGTCCAATCCTTCCTGAGTAATGCATTTCGACGCGCTGACGATCCGTTCCGCTTTGATATCGCCTGACGAAAGCCACGGGATCGATCCGCCCCAATTCCGGCGTTCTCCCATGTACGGGGTTCCGCCGCCACAGAGCTTGAAGATCGTACCAACGGGTCGGACTTCCCACCCCTCCGGCAGTTCGTCGGCGGTCATGAGTTGGCTTCCTCCGCGTCGGTCGGGCCCCAGGTCGGCGGGCGTTTGAGAACGTACCCGTCGGGCTTGATCACTTCATCGGGGAAGACACTGGCGGCAAGATTCGCGCGGCCGATCTGGAAAGCTGCATTACAGGCTTTGCGGAGTTCAATCGAGGTTCGCGCCGGCGGGAAGACGGCGATGATCCGCTTCAGGGGATAGCGCAAGCGGATCGCTCGAATGGGCGGCACCAAGTCGCTATCGCCCGAGATGACCAACGCGGTGTCGAACTTGTCGTCGAAGGCATCGAGGAGGAGTTGCGTCGCGATGTTCACGTCGGTCATCTTTTCTTCGTGATCCAGCCACGTCCTATGACACCCGAAGCACTCCTTTGGCTTGTCGAGGAACTGCCCTTCGAAGATCTCGAAGTTGGCCAAGGTGCCGAGCGCTTCGAGGTAGTTCGTCTGCCGCTTCCGCTTGTCTTCCGGTCGGGAAATCCGCGACGTGAAGTATTTCACCCGACAGAGCTGCTGACCCGGCTTGATCAGTTCGAGGGAGAGCCGGAAGAGGTTCAGCCACAAATATCGCTCGAATTGGCTTTCCTTCAGCCCAAAATAGAGGTTGAACCCATCGACGTAACTAATGACTCTAATGCGTTTTGGAGTAATCGGTTCACTTGCCATTGGGTAGACCGGGTGACCAAGAAAAATGAACAACAATTGTTGACAAGAAGCGGCCAGAGGTTATTATTCACTTTGCACCCCCCCGGAGATAGCATCTCCGGGCCGACGCCTCGGATTCGTCCGGGGCGTTTCTTTTTGCCTATGCTACCGATTCTTGTTCGAGCATTTTCAGCACGTCTTCGATTTCCGTGAACGCGGCTTTCAGGTCGGCCAGCGCATCGGCGGCGAGTTCTTCCGGTTCCTGGAGTTCGTCCGCGTCGTCGGCCGATTCTTCCTTCAGCCACTTGAACCCGTCGAGCTTGAACCCCTTCCCCTCGACTTCCTCAATCGAGAAGCTGCGCCAGCGGTCATCCTTCGATTGCGACGGCTTCCGCTTCGAGCGGCCGTTCGGGTCGTCGCCGTAGCACTTCTCGAACTCGGCGAAGTGTTCCTCGGTCAGCGGGCGATCCTTCTTGGTGATGCCGGGGACGTTGGTACGGGCATCGAAAATCCAAACCTTGGTCGTCGGCTCGCCTTTGGTGAAGAAGATGACGTTCGCCTTCACCCCTTGGCTGTACGGGGTGAACGTGCCGCGCGGCAGGCGCAGCACCGTGTGGAGGTTGCAATCCTCGGTGAGCACCTTGAACACTTCCCCGGCTTGGTCGGCGAAGAGGCAGTTATCCGGCAACACCACACCGGCGCGGCCGCCGGGCTTCAGCACCGTGAGGAAGTGCTGGAGGAAGTTGAGTTGCTTGTTGCTCGTGCTCACGGTGAAGTCGTCGCGGTCGGGCGCTTGGTTCGCGCCCTTGGTACCGAATGGTGGATTGGCGAGAATCACGTCGAATTTGATCGAGGTCGATCCGGCGTCGATAGTGTCCTGAAGCTCGATTTGCGGCTCGACCCCGTGGAGGAAGAGATTCATGAGCGCCATACGGCGCGGCCGTGCCACCAGTTCCGAGCCGTAGTAGGTTTTGCGGGCCACCCGCTTGGCGAGTTCGCGTTCGAGGACTTTGTTCGTGATGAACATCAGCCATTCGTAGGCGGCCACCAAGAAGCCACCCGTGCCGCAAGCGGGGTCGGCAATGGTGAAGTGCGGGTGCGCGCGGGGGTCAGGCTTCAGGCAACGAACCATCGATTTGATGAGGACGCGAGGGGTGAAGAACTGGCCGGCACCCTTCTTCCCTTCACTGGCAGCTTTGTCAAGCAGTCCTTCGTAAGCTTCGGCTTTCACGTCCACACCGAGCGAAGTCCACTCGGTTTCGTCGATGAGGTTCACCAACCGCTTCAAGTTCACCGGGTTGTTGAACCGGGATTGGGCCCCGGCGTAGATGTCGCCGAGGATGCCCGGCTGTCTGCCGAGCGTGCGGAGCACGTCGAAGTAGTGGTCGGTGACTTCCGTCCCGGACTTGTCGCGGAGCTTCGCCCAATCGCACCCGGCCGGCACCTCGACCCCCTTCTCGTTCGCCATCTTCAGGAACAAGAGGTAGGTGATTTGCTCGATGTAGTCGCCGTAGTCGATGCCATCGTGCCGGAGGGTGTGGCAGAAGCCCCAGAGTTTGCCAACAACGTCGGTCATACGGCAATCGCCTCATTCAATTCTTGTAGGAAGGGTTCGAGCTTCCCCTCGAAGGCTTTGTTCGCCGGTGCCCATCCGCCATCGCGGGAAAAGATCGGAACGAACTCGAAGTCGTCCTTCTCGATGCTGAGGTTCGCCACCAAGTGTTCCCGGATGCGGTTGAGCCACGGGCCGGCGTCCGGAGTGAACGTCTTCCGCACCGAGAGCCGGGCGAGTGCAGTATCGACCCGTTCCCCGGCCGTGAGCAGCGGGGCCGATTCGTCCGCGGCGTGCTTCACCATCGAGATGATGTCGGCGAGCGGCTTGTTGTAGGCGCCGGCGTGCGCCTTCTGGAGGTTTTCTTCGGTGAAGCGTTCCTTGGTCATGGCGAGCTTCTTGCGGAGTTCCGCCAGCGGTTCCGTGCCCCAATCCGCCGGACGCTCTGCGAGAACGCGAATCGCCGTCACTTCATCCGGATTGGTGCGGATGTACTCGGCGAAGAGTTTGAGGTAGTCTTCCGGTCGGTGTTCCTTGCCGGTGCCATCGCGGATGAGCCAGCGGGATGTCACGGTGTCGAGGGCTTCGGGCGCCACGACAAACCCGCGTTTCGGCCGGGGGTAGTTCACCAGCAAGTCTTGGAAGGCTTCGTTCCGGAGCAGCTTCATCGTCTCGTTGAAGTTCTTGGTGACGGCGTCGCGGAGCTTGCTGGCGAACGCGGCCAAGTCGCCATCGGGGACGAACGGGGCGAACTGCTCACGGGCTTCCCCGGACATTTCCTTATCGACGCGCTGAAGCCGCTTCACCAAGCAGCCGACGTTGTAGTGCCGATCTTTGTTCGCCCAAACGTCATCGACCACTTCCTTCACGGTGCGGGTCGGCTTATCCGGCGGTTCGCGGGTGAACGCCGATGCGTTTTGGAAGTATTCGAGCAGCGTCCCATCGAAGCAATCGAAGAGGGTGAAGTGCGACTTGTCCGGGTAGTTCTGTCCCTTGCGGGTTCCGCGCCCGAGCATCTGCTCGAACAAGATCCGCGACTTCACCGGGCGCAGGAAGACGATGAATTCGAGGTCGGGAATATCGACCCCCGTCGAGAGCATATCCACGGTGACGACGATGCCGGGGTTCGGCCGGTTGCGGAACTCGCGGATGCGCTGGAGCGGGCGGTCGGTCGTGCGGCCGGTGATCTTCCGGACGAACCCATCCCCCCGGCCGAAGATCTCGGTGCAAAGCTCGACGATTTGCTCGGCGTGCGACGTGTGGGGGATGTCGTTGCTGGCGAAGATCAGCGTCTTCGGGAAGCGGCCGTACTTCGCTTCGTGCTCGAGGGCGTACTTTTTCAGTTCCTCGACAATGAGCCGGTTCGACTTCGGCGCCGTGGCCTTCCGTTCGATTTCGGCCGTGTCGAAGGAGCGTTGATCTTCGAGCAAGTCGAGCGCGGAGGCGCCGGTCTCGGTATCGATAAGTTGGACTTGTTCCCCTTCTTTCAGGAAGAGCCCGGTCATGCGAACATCGGAGCGGATCGCCACGGCGTCGTAATCGACCAAGAACCCTTCTTCGATGGCGCGGCGGTATTCGTAGCGGTAGACCACCTCGGTGAAGTAGGCGGTCGTGTGCGCGGCCGGTGTCGCCGTCAAACCGATTTTGATGGCGTCGAAGTATTCGAGGACGGAACGCCACGTCGAGAGTTCGCTCGACGTGTACCCCCGGTGGCATTCGTCGGCGATGATGCAATCGAATGCGTGAATCGGGATGTCGAGCTTGTCCGCTTCATCGTCCCGTTCGTCGTCGACTTCCTCGAACGCGGCCGACCGACCGAGAAGGTTGATCGCCATGCGCTGGATCGTGCAAACGTAGACGAAAGCGTGGCCGGCGTGCGGCTCGGTGAGGTACTTGTTCGGCAGCACCTTCGAGTCGAACGGCTGGGCAGTCGAATCGTCGTCTTCGAGGTCTTCCTTGCGAAACCGCTGGCTGTACACCTCATAGATTTTGTCGAACTTCAGCCCCGGCTCCGGCTCGAAAGCGGCGAAGGCACGGACGGCTTGCGCGGCGAGCGCCCGACGATCCACCAAGAAAAGCACCCGACGCGCGACACCCGATTTCATCAACCGATAAGCTTGGTTCACCGTGGTGAACGTCTTCCCGCAACCCGTGGCCATCGCCACCAGCATTTGCCGCTTGCGGTCGGCGATGGCCTTCTCGATGCCGGCGTTCGCCTCAATCTGGTACGGGCGGAGTCGGGGGTGAGCGTTCGACGTGCCGAGCAGCATCTCGATGGCGGCATCGAAGTCCCGAGCGAGCCGTTCTTCGAGGGCGGAAGGGGTAGGGTAGTCGGCCACTTTCCGTGAGCGCTCGAGGGGGCTCCGAACGTCGTGAAACCAGATGGCTTCGCCGTTCGTGGAGTAAAGGAACGGCACGCGAAATTTGCCGAACTGAAACGGGTTCCCGGCGACGCCTTCGGAATAGCGCTGGGCTTGCGTGAGGACGTTCTGAGGGCCAAGGGAGATCTTCTTCGCTTCGACGATGGCGAGTATTCGCCCGTTGACGAACAGTGCGTAATCCGCCGGCCCGTTTTCGGTTGGGTGTTCCACCACCGCGACGCGGTCGGCTGTTGCCGGTTGGAATGTCGAGGAATGCGATACTATCTTCCAACCCAACGCGCCCAGCTTTCCGTCGATCCGCGTCTTCCGCGTCAACCACTCCGGTTCATCGCGAGTCTGCTTCGCCATTCCGACTGTTATACCAAAGGCAGACAGAGCATGACAGCAATTGACGGAAATGGGTCGATGAGCCGGCTATCGAGCATGCTTCGCCGAGGTGACAACTCGGAAAACCTTCGGAAAGTTTAGCCTTTTTTAACAGATGCGGCGCCTTCGCAGGGAGCCATTTTCGAGACGAAACGTCTGAAGTTTATGGGATGCGCTCGCACGGCCCACAAATCATGGGCGGACTGAATTCCAATTGCTGTTGTCATTGAGTTGTCACACTGTCGCCACCATTGGGACGATGCGGATGCCCCGTTGTTTGGCCGTGCGAAGGCCGATCAGTTCGTAGCCTTGGGCGCGAAGGTATGGCCTCTCGGCACGGATGCGAACCCCCAAAGCGTTTCGGCTCGGGCGCGGGCTGCACCGCGTGGCCTTGCGGCGGTGCGCAGCGTTGTTCAGGGCGATTTGCAGTTGGAAGATCGTCCCCGTCCACCCTTCCGGCGGGAGAGAGGACAACCAGAGCGTGAGCACTTCGCGGAAGCGGTCGTGTTCCCATGCGAACTGCCAGAGCGCCGAGGGCATGGTCGGCCTCAGTCCTTATTTAGGGGTGAAAGAACTGAAATTAATGAGTTGCCGGGTGCGAGTAGAGAAGTCGGCGATGAAGAGTTTGTTTTCAAGAGAGTTTGCCCCCTTCCTTTCCCCCGTCGAGAGGGCAACGATCATCGAGGGCCGAACGAGCCGGGGCCGGAGTAGCGACGGGCGCCGGGGCCAAGAGCGCTGCCAGTGCCGCACGTTGATCCGCCGGAAGCGCGGCGAGTTGGGCCAGCAACCCGGCCAAGTCCGGGGGCGAAACTGGGGCGGGTAGCATTTTCGAGGTGGCGGTTTCGTTGCAGGTTTCGGAATGAACTCTCGGAAGTGCCTGAATAATTGGGGCTTCTTGCGGTAGAGCGCTTGAATGGCATTCAAGAGGCCAGGGGTTCGAATCCCCTCTTCTCCACTTCAGTATTTTGCACACATATTTTAGGAATCCTATCACTCACTTTTTATCGAAGTCCATTTCCTTACTAACAATTGTAGTAAGTCCAAATGTCAAGATTTTTTGTACGAGCACTCGACAAAGCCGAACTTTGTGTCAGAGCTGGACTGGATACATTCGCAACTCTTACAGGAGAGGGCGAAGGCTCATGAGAGCTTCTTGATTTTGATGAATTTATCCTTATCAATGTTGATATCTATAGTTATCTTGCCACCGAAGAAGATTAGATCGCTTTGGACAGCGTCGTCGCTAGGCCTTAAACAAGTGAATCCCAGCTTGTCCCACCCTTTATTTCAACATCAGAACGAGGGCGTGAGCCCCCCGGAGCCGCCTCTCTTT
>JANXTU010000444.1 GCA_025352235.1 Fimbriiglobus sp. | reverse complement strand
AACCCGCCGTTTCGCAATTGTAAGACGGCAGGTACCGAAGACTCCACCCGCCCTACAAGAATTTCAACGGTCTTGGATTACTTTGCCCGCCCGCATCGTCAGCACGACCGTCGCTTGCTTCGCCAAGTCCATGTCGTGCGTCACGACGATCATCGTCTGGCCACTTTTGGCCAAGTCGCGCATGACGGCCAACACTTCGCCGACCATCGTCGGGTCGAGGGCGCTCGTCGGTTCGTCGAACAAGATCACTGAGGGATTGACCGCGAGGGCGCGGGCGATCGCAACACGCTGTTGCTGCCCGCCGGACAGATTGCCCGGCCGGGCGTCGAGTTTGTCGGACAGGCCGACGCGGGCTAGCAACGTCTTCGCCACCTCAGCGGCTTCGGCGCCGCTCTTCCCAAGTACGTGGATCGGCCCGGCCATCACATTCTGCTGCGCCGTCATGTGCGGGAACAGGTGGAATTGTTGGAAGACCATGCCGACTTTGCGGCGAATCGACAACAGCCTGCGGGCATCGTGAGGTTTGCCGCCGGTGCCGATGAGTTCGAGGTGTTCGCCGATCCGGATCGTGCCCTCGTGGAAGGTCTCCAAGCCGTTGATGCAACGCAGCAGCGTACTCTTGCCGCCCCCGGAAGGACCGACGAGCGCGGTGAGTTCCCCGGAGCGGAAGGTCGCGGTCGCGCCGTCGAGGATGCGCTGGTTGCCGTGGTATTTCACGAGGTTCTTAATCTCGATCATCCGCGTCCCCCCGCCGGCGCATTGAGGTGGCGCTCGAGCCGGTTGGCGACGAGGGACAACGGATAGCTCATCAGCAAATACAAGCCGGCGGTAACGAACGCGAGTTCGACGATGAGGTCGCGGTTGAAGTTGTACAGTTCGTTGTACTTCCGCGTCAGTTCGACCACGAGGATCACCGAGCAGGCGGAGGTGTCTTTGAACAAGGCGATGAAATCGTTCGTGACCGGGGGGATCACCAACCGCACGGCCTGCGGGACGACGATCCGCCGGATGGCGGTGAAACGCGTCATGCCGAGGGCGAGGGCCGCTTCCATCTGTCCCTTCGGGATCGCCAGCAGGCCGGCGCGGTAATTCTCCGATTCGTAGGCGCTGTAGTTGAGGGCCAAGCCGAGGACCCCCGCGAGGAACGGGGTGAGGTTCTTGGCGAGCCAGATCAAACCGTCCCAGCGCGTCTGGAACATCAATTCGGGGATCAAATAGTAGATCACGAAAAGCTGGAGTAACAGCGGGGTGCCGCGGACGATTTCGACGCCCAGGCCGAGGGGGAACCCGAGCCAGCGCGGGCCGTAAACCCGACCGACGGCGATGAGCAAACCGGCGACCATCGCGATCGGGAACGAGACTACCGATAGCAGCACCGTCACCCCGGCGGCGCCGGCGAGTTCTTTCAAAAGCCGTGGCCACGGGTTCACCGCGACGCCTTCTTCGGGGTCTTCGTCGTCCCCGATCTCCTCCGGCGGCCACGGTTGCTCGAGCCAGTACCAGAGGCGCTCTTGGTCTTCGTTCCAGACGTGGTACTTCGCGTAGATTTTCCGCAGCGAGCCGTCACGCAGCCCTTCCGCGATAGCTTTGTCAAGGGCTGCGCCGAGCGCGGGATCGTCCTTGCGGTAGTAGATCACGTAGAAGCCCGGCTTCACGGGTTCGCCGACGGCGACGAGGTCGGGGTATTGCTTGAGGAAGTAAGTCGCGCAGGGATTGTCTTGGACGGTCGCGTCCATCCGGCGGTCGAGCACGAGATCCAAAACCGGTTTGACGTCCTCGCTCGTCTTGACGTTGACGCCTTCGGCGAAGGTCTTTTTAACGTGACGGTGGGCCACGCTGCCGCCGAGCACACCGACGGTCTTCACCGGCCGGCCCGTGCTCGGGAAAAGGTCGGCCCAACCGCGGAGATCCTTATCCTTCGCCGTCTCCGCGTGGGTCATCATCACGAGGCGGTAGACGTAATACGGTCGGGTCGCCGCGTAATCCTCCAGCAAATCCTTGCGGAGTTCGTACCCGTTCAACACGATGTCGATGGCGTCGTCTTGATCCGCGGGCTTCTTCAACAGCAGCGGCAGCTTGGACCAATCCCCCTTCACCATCGCGCTCGTGCGGCCGAGTTTCCCCGCCAAATACTCGGCCAGTTCCACCTCGAAGCCGATGTACTTCTCGGCCTCGACGGTTTTGTCGGTGTAGACGTACGGCGCCCCGCCGGCGGGATCGGTGCCCCAGCGCAGCGGTTTTTTCTCTTGAGCTTGGGCGGGGGCGGCCGCAAGTAAAACTAGGACGAGCCAGCGGCGCAAGGTGATCGCCCTCCGGATTCAATTCGGCTATGGTACTTGCCGGTGCGGGGAACACCACAACGACACCGGGAATGCGGGATCGGTTCACCCGTTCGCGCTGGCGTTCTCGGCCGAACCGATTGCGCGCCGCCGGCCGAGGCCGATGCGGGTGCAGCGGATTAAACCCTTCAGCGCGATCGTCCGGCGGCTCGGCCACATCAGCGCCCGCCAGTAGCACCGCGCGGCAGTCATCGGTTCGGAGCCGCGCAAAACGTAGCCGAGCGTCTGACAGGTCGAGGCGTACCCTTCGGCGACGATCCGTTTCGGCACATCGATGCGGCGCCGACACACCGCCCGATTCATAATGCCAATGGCCGTGGCCACGCGGTCGGCGAGTTTCTTCGAGAGGTTGCCGTGGCCGGTGCGGTACTTCACGAGCACCTTTTGGATCGGGCGGAATTCGAAGTGCGCCGCGGCCCGCAACCAGAGGTCGTAATCGATCGACAGATCGAGCGCGGGATCGAAGACGCCGACGGAATCGAAGACCTCGCGGCGCACCATCGCCGAGGAGAAGCAGACGAAGTTCTGCAGAAAGATTTGCGGCAGCACCCATCCGCCGGGCAGCGTCTCGGTGCGAAAGCCGAGGTTCTTCCCGGTCTCGTCGATCAGTTCGCGTTGGGTATACGTGACGCCGACGGCCGGGTGCGATCGCAGCAATTCGACCTGCTCGGCGAGTTTGGTCGGGAACCAAGCATCGTCGGCATCGAGGAAGGCGATGAACTCGCCGCAGCTGAAACCGATGCCGAGATTCTTGGCCCGCGATTGCCCGAGGACATCCGACCGAAAGTAGCGGATGCGCGGATCGGCGAGATAGGGCCGCACGACGGCGGGCGTGGCGTCGATGCTACCGTCGTCGACGATGACGAGTTCCCAATCGGCGAAGGTCTGCGCCCGCAGCGATTCGATCGCTTCGGGGAGGAACGACGCGTAGTTCTTCGCGGCCATCACGACCGAAACGGCGGGGGTCTTCACGCGGACAACCCCTTCATGAACTCGGCGGCGACCTTGGAAATGCAGAAGCGGTACTTCCCGCTCGGCTCTTGCGGAATGACATCGAGGAATTCCACATCGAAGCGCATCGTCGGGCCGAAGGTATCGAGCACGAGCTTCGCCAACTGCCGGTGGCTAACGTCGTCGAAGGCGTCGTCCTTCACCAAGCGCACGCGGAGGTGCGTTGTCGTTTCTTGGATGATCTGCACCTGCGCCGCACCGCGGATGTGCATCGCGAAGTTCTCGGTGAGTGAGATCCCCGAGATCAAACTGCCCGACGGCGTGACGACGAAATCGGCATCGCGCCCTTCGACTTTGTCGATCACCGGCAACCCGCGCCCGCAGACGCAGGGGGTGTTTGAAAGTGTCACGACATCGCCGATCTCGTAGCGGATCAAGGGCATCGCGGCGTTGCTGAGGTCGGTGACGAGCAGTTTGCCGGTGCCCGTCGGCTTGCCGTCGACCTCGGTGTAGACCGACTCCGCAGCGACGTGTAGCCCGGCGTGCTTCTCGCATTGGCAGGCGATCAAACTGACTTCTTCGCAACCGTAGCGGTTGGTCGCGGGGGTGCCGAAGACCTCCTCGATGACAACGCGTTGCCAGTCGTGCAGCGGCATCGCCGTGCTGACGATGCCGTTCGGGCGGATGTCGTCGATCTTGGATTTCTTCAGCGCGCAAGCCAACAGGTAGAGCGAGTGGGCGTGGCCGAAGATCATCCCCGGTTTGTGCCGGCGGAGCGCGCGGGCGAATTCGCCGATGCGCTCGGACGTGAGGCCGATGGTGTCGAGGTAAACCGCCCGATCGACGAGGGCGTTCGTGATGCGCCCGCGCAAGCCGAAGTGGCGATACTCGGGATTGCCCCACACTTTGGCGACGCGCTGACCGCGGCGCCACCCTGACCACTCGTCGGCCCGCAGGGTGCAGGCGGTCTTCCACTGGGCGCCGCGCTCATCGAGCACGATCTTCAACGGCACGCCGGTGCTGCCACTGGTGGTTTTCGTCCGCACTTTCGCATTGGCGTACGCCGACGAATGCAACTCGTCGCCGCGGGTGCGGACGTCGACCTTTGGCAATATCGGGAAGTTGGCGAGGTCGGCGAACGACTTCACGTCTGACGGATGCACGCCTACCGCGGCCCACGTGCGTTGATAGTACGGAACCGTGGCGAAAGCATGATGGAGCTGCGTTTGAAGCATCACCAACTGGCGGGCGCGGATTTGCTCCGATGATTCGAACTGGGTGCGCTCGAGTTCCGCGAGATAGCGGAGGTGCTTGCTGCCGCGCTTCGCGGCGACAAGCGGCTGGACGAAGTTGCGGTTCAAGGTGTCGAGCATCCGTGCTCCTTATTCAACAGTTTCGATTTCCGATCTGTCAATCCTATGATTCGTCTATTTGGCGACACGCTTGAGAGTCCAAACGATTGTATTTTCATGGGCCTCAATCGTTGGGGGCCGAGGAAATCCGTGCAAACTCAAGGGAGTTACGCAGTTGAGTGATCCAAGGCAGTTTTGACAACAAACTGCACACGATTGGGCTAGATGGGCAAGATCCAGTCCTACCCAAACCCCCCCCAACCACTCAACTGCGTAACTCCTAAACTTGTCGAGCGCGGAGCGTCCAGTGAAAAATCGAACGTGCCCGCACCCTCGGCAGACGACTGCGAAGAGCGGAGCACAAATCAGCATAGTCCCCAATCCCGGCAAAAGCTTCGGGCCCCATCCCGCGCCGGAATCGACTTCCGATTGCCAGAGGTCATTCCCGCTGCACTCCGGGCAAGCTCGCGGAACGACAATTTGAGTCGTGGACATCTCAAAATACCTCGATCATCTGCTCGCCGCCGTGGGCGGGGTTGCCGATCAAACCAAAGGCACTGCCATGGAAGTCGGCATCTCAATTGAAGGAGATGCCAACGGAACTTGGACCTCCGGCTTCCGCGGCTCGAGTCGGACGGTCGGAACTCCCGATTCTTCATCCATTTTTCGGAGTGCTTCGATCATCCGCCGCAAATCGTACCCGTGTGATGCCGCGAAGGCTTCCTTAGCGGCACGGACTTGTCGCATGACTTCATCTTCGATCATGGCTTATCTCCCAATTTCCGCAACTCATCCGGGGTACAAATCAGCGGCGGGTCATATCCGAGTGTCCGACAAATCGATTCGACCCGTTTTCGCAATGTCGCATTTGCTATGTGAGCGCAGTTCCATGTTAGCAGGTAGTTCATCCCGTGCACTGCCGAAAGGGCGATGTGTAACGCATCGTCGGACGCTTTCGATGGCAATGGGACATTGCGAATCAGTTCTTCGGCCAAAGTGCCGACTGCGTCAAATGGCTCCAATATCGGCAACCCAGCGATTGCGATCATGCGCGCCGAAGCCGCATCCGGATCGCCGGCCTGACATTCGAGCTGGACGAGCCGGGAGACATAGAGGTCGAAATCGCTCCGTTTTCCCCACCATTCATGGGTGATCTGTTGATGTGCCGCGATGATCAGATCCCGACTCGGCCTCGCGGTCAAGTAGCTCGGGATGGTCGTCTCGATGTAGACTTTGGGCTTCATCCCGAAATTGTACCAACTCCCATCTCAAAATACCTCGATCATCTGCTCGCCGCCGTGGGCGGGGTTGCCGATCAAATCGTTGGCATCGTCGCGGGAGCCGGAGTGCCAATTGAGAGGGACGGCGAACTGGAGGTAATCACTGGCAATTGCGCCTCCGGCTTCCTTGGCTCGGTGCTTCGGCATCAGCAATCCCGTGGCTCCCGAATCGACCAGCGCATCGCTGACTTCGACCTTGCGCACACTCGCGGAGGGCAATTGACCGAGCCGTTCGGATGTGAGGTCATCCAAATTTTCGATGACGGCGGCGACGGTCACTCGGCCCATGATCTTGCTCCCGCGTGGAATGCTGAAGCCATTTTACACCGATTCGCGGATTCAAGCCAGCGCCGGCACCCCCAACTCCGCCGCCGTCTTCGTCAGCAGTTCCCAAGTGCCATCGGGGATGTCGATCCCGTCGGCCATCCTCTGCGCTTTCGAGCTGCGCTCGGGGTCGCCCGGCAACACGATGCCCGGTCCGCCCGGGGCCGCGGGGCAACTGCGGACGTACCCCGTGAGGGCGTCGGTTTGGCCGAGGAAATGGTCGACGCCACCGAATGCGGCCGGATCGAACAGCACGAAGACGACGGCGTTGCCGATGCCGGCCATCGGGTCGCCGGGGTTGCTGCAGCGGCCGCCGGACAAGCCTCCGGCGAGCAGGTCGAGCATCAAGCCGAGGCCGAAGCCCTTGTAGGCCTGCGGGCCGCCGAAGGGGAGGATCGAGCCGCGCGGTTCTGTGTACAGAACGCCGGGGTCCGTCGTCGGTTGCCCGGCGCTATCGACGAGCCACCCCTCCGGCGTCGGGATCTGCTTCTGATGGTGGACGCGCACCTTCCCCTCGGCGGCGGCGCTCGTGCCGAAGTCGAGGACGACCGGTTCGTGCGACGTCGGGGCACCCAGGCAAATGGGGTTCGTGCTGATGCGGCCTTCGGTCCCGCCGGGCGGGACGACGCGCCGGCCGGCGCCGTGCGAATTGACCGTGGCGAAGAAGGCCAGATTGTGCCCC
>JANXTU010000507.1 GCA_025352235.1 Fimbriiglobus sp. | reverse complement strand
TCGAGGAAGGCGTCGTCGGTGGCGAAGTCGAGGAGTCGCAGGGCGGCGTCCGCGAGTGGCAATCGTCGGCACGCTTCGAGGTCGAATGCAGAGACCATCGGAATCCTTCCGCGAGAATGACGGCCGATCCTCGCAGAAGATATTCCAAGGAAACGAGTTGCGCAAGACGAAGATGGTTAAAGCGTCGGGGCTCCCGCCCTGGGCTACATAAGTCGGCCCCCTTGGGGCGAAGAGAAAACAGGACCGCTACGAAAACGTGTTGTCCGCTCTAAGCTCACTTCTTCTTTTCCATTTCACCGAGCCATTTCGAGATGATGATCGCGTAATAGACCCCGCTCATGCTGCTGGGGTCGCCGGGTTTGGTGGCGTAGCCGCCGTCTTTGTTGCGGTGTGATGCGAGGAACTTCGCGAGTGTCGGGAGGTCCTTCGGTTTCGAATCGAGCATCTTGAAGGCACGCATCACGCGGTAGGTGCTTTCGATGTCGGAGATTTTCTCGCCCTTCTTGCGCCAGCCGCCGTCGTCGCATTGGCCCGGCACGAGGACGGAAGTGAGAAATAAATCCCGGACGAAATCCGTGATCGGGTGTTCGAGCCGCAGGCCGCTCACCGCGACCGCAGCGATATCGCGAGCCGAGCCATCTTGCGGATCCTCCACCGGGGCCTGCGCGGCTTTGTCGACCACCTCGATGAGCGGATTCAGTTTCAGCCCCTTGGCCCCCCACGCTTCGACCGCCGCGGCGGCGATCCGCACTTCCTCGAACGCCTTCGCATTGGCCAGCACGTACTCCATTGCCTTGGGGAACTCCTTTTTGTCGATGCCGACTTCGGAGGCCACGATGATGCCAATGCTCGTGATCGTCACGTCCGGCTTGCCGTCCGGTTCGGCGAAGGCACCGGTCTTCGGGTCGTAGCATTTCAGCACGAACTTCTGGATCGTCTCGATCTCCGTCACTTTCTCGCCGAGGGCCTTCAGCGACTTCACCGCACCGTTGCAGGCGCGCAGGCTCGGCTTGCCGTCGGCCGTGACCTTGTAGGCCCCGGTCTCTTGGTCGCGGAGGCCATCGATAAATTGGATCGTCGCCTTCTTTTCTTGGGGCGTGACCTCACCCCCCAGCCCCCTCTCCGAAGTGGAGAGGGGGAGCAGAACCAAGAAAAACACCCGGATCGCGCGCATGGTCAGGTTCCTTTGGGGCGGAAAGCTTTCACGACGGCGTCGTGCGTCGTCAGGGAGGGCCCTTCGACGAGGTCGATGCAGTAAGGGATCGCGGGCATCACCGCGAGCAAGCAATCGCGGATCGCCGCGGGTTTGCCGGGAAGGTTCACGATGAGCGACCGGCCCCGGATGCCGGCGGTTTGGCGGGAGAGGATCGCCGTCGGCACGAACTTCAGGCTTTCTTGGCGCATGAGTTCGCCGAAGCCGGGGAGCAGTTTCTCGCAGATGGCGACCGTCGCCTCGGGGGTCACGTCGCGCCGGGCCGGGCCGGTGCCACCGGTTGTGACGATGAGGCAGCAGCCCTCATCGTCGGCGAGGGCGCGCAGGGTCGATTCGATCTGCTCTTGTTCATCCGGGATGACGCGGGCCACCGCTTCCCACGGGCAAGAGAGCATTTCGCGCAGCGCGGTTTGAATCGCGGGGCCGCCGAGGTCTTCGTACTCCCCCCGGCTGGCGCGGTCGGAGACGGTCACGATGCCGATGCGGATCGGGCCGGTCATGCGGTTCACTCCTTGGAATGGTGGCTATCTTGGGAGATGGTCCAGCGCCGGCCCTTCGCGCCGGCGGTCGCGGTGAATCCGCGTTTGGTCGTTTCGAAGGTGGCGTCGCCCCACGCGGTTTTTCCCGCCGGGCCGCCGGTCAGATCCGCGCTAGATTTCGCGTAATGTCCTCGTTCTTTGTGATACATCCGCTGAGCGTAGTAGAACTCATGGAGCCAATCTTTCAGCGCGGCGTCGGGGTCGGGCACGAACGCCGGGGGATTCGAAGTCGCCGAGCTGAATTGCAAATAGCCCCAGCGTTCGGGGCGGTGCATGTCGACGACGCCCTGCGGGCTCCAGACCCAGTTGTGTTCGGGGCGATTCTCGATTTTCACCGTCTTGCCGGCTTTCACTTCGGTATCCCACTGGACGCGGGAGAAATTGATGCGCCAGCGATCCCCATCTTTGGGAGGCACCGATGCGTTCGACAGTTCCTTGATGGCGGCGTGCGGGATGGCGATTTCGACGCTCCAACCTCGATCCACATCCATCGGGTTATTCAGCGTACCGTCGATGGCCACGGCCGTTTTCAGCCCGGCGATTTCCCAACCGTTGATCGCCTTCCCGCTGTCCTTGTACGGTTTCGTCAGCAGCAGATCCCACGTCGTGTTCTTCGCGTTGAGCTCCAACTCGGCGTACAGGTGGTTGTCGCCGTCGGGGTCCAAGAAGACCTCGAAATCGGGATCGTGAAAAATGACGGCATCGTGCTCGGTGATCGTGGCCCAGACGTCCGGTTCGTCCAGCTCCGCCGCGATGTACAAGTACTTCTCGTCCCAGAGCATTTTCATCCGCGTCCGGTAACGCGGCTTCGGTTTCGCATCTCCTTCGATGTCGCCGAAGTCGTCGCTCCACGGCGCCGCCTTCCACGCGTCCTCGTCCGGTTTGCCATCGATGACCGGCGGCTTCGGGGTGCGCAAGGCGACGTACCCGCGCGGGTGCGGCTTCGGCACGAACTCGGCCGTTGGCGCCGGGACCGTCAGGGTCAACCCGGCGAGCAGCAACAGTCCCATGAACAACCCGATCCGCATTTCAATACTCCGCTCCGGATTTTGACAATTCCAAAGATACACCGACGGTGCAATAGAATCACCCTTTGTCGCGGATTCGATTCGCCGACACCTCACCCCCCGGCCCCCTCTCCGAAGCGGAGAGGGGGAGCCAGAGCGATCCCATGCTACCCAGTTTCACCTTCCACTCGGCCGGGTCGCTGATCTTCGGCCGCGATTCCGTGAATCGACTCGGCGAGATCGCGGGGCGCTTGAAAGCCGGGCGAATCCTGATCGTCACCGATCCCGTCTTGGTGAAGGCCGGTCTCGTCGAACGTGCGATCGCCCCGCTGAGCGCGGCCGGGGTGACCTGCGACGTCTTCGCGGGGTGCGTGCCGGAACCGCCGGTCGAAGTCGTCCGCGCGGGGGTCGACGCAGCCCGGACGTTCCGACCAGACGCTGTCCTCGGCCTCGGCGGCGGCAGCAATATGGACGCGGCGAAGCTGGTCGCGCTCGTACTGGCGCACGGTGGCGATGCGACCGACTGGGTCGGCGACAGCCGGGTGCCGGGGCCGGTTTTCCCGCTCATTTGCGTGCCCACGACGGCGGGCACCGGCTCGGAAGTCTCGGCCGCGGCCGTGTTCACCGACACCGCGCAGAAGATGAAAGTCAGCACGCTCAGCCCGTATTTGCGGCCGGCATTCGCGGTCGTCGATCCGTTGCTGACCGTGGGCTGTCCCAAACAGGTCACGGCCGATTCGGGGATCGACGCGCTCACGCACGCGATCGAAGCCTACACCGCCGTCGGTCAAACCGAGTTCCTGAAGCGACCCGGTGGGGCGTCGGTTTACCAGGGGAAGAATCCGCTGTCAGACGCGATGGCGCTCGAGTGCATTCGTCTCGTCGGCAAGTTTTTGAAGCGGGCCGTGGATGACGGCGGCGACCTCGACGCCCGCGACGGCATGGCTCTCGCGGCGACGCTGGGCGGGCTCGCGTTCGCCAACGCCGGGGTCGCGCTCGTCCACGCCATGGAGTACCCCGTCGGCGGGGCGGTGCACGTCTCGCACGGCGCCGGCAACGGACTGCTGTTGCCCTACGTGATGAAGTACCACCTCGACTGCCGGTCGCGCGAGATCGCGGAAATCGGGGATCGCTTGGGCGGGAGCAGCACGGCCGACGGCGCGATCGCGCACATCGAACGTCTACGAGAAGAGGTCGGTATTCCCCTGAGGCTGCGCGACCTCGGCGTCACCGAAGCGATGCTGCCGGGATTCGCGGAGAAGGCGTTCGCGATTAAGCGGCTGATGCGCGTGAATCCGCGGGTGCCCGCCTCGGCGGACGAAATTCTCGACATCTACCGGGCGGCGTACTGATGCTGCTCCGCGTCGCCGCCGTCGCGATTCTCGCTGGCGCGCTCATACTGGCGATGCCGGGGTGGTTCCCGCCGCGCGACTTCGTCGAATACGATTCCGCCGCGGAGGTCTTCGCCGCCGGCGGCGACCCCTATGACGGGGCGCAATTGCTGCCGGTGCA
>JANXTU010000409.1 GCA_025352235.1 Fimbriiglobus sp. | reverse complement strand
GCTGGGGATCGAACTGCTGTTCTTGCCGTCGTATTCGCCGAACCTGAACTGGATCGAGCGGCTTTGGAAGTTCGTGAAACAGGAAGTGTTGAACAGCCGGCACCACCAAGACTTCAAGAAGTTTCAGGAAGCCATCGACGGATGCTTGGCCGATATGCCGACGAAACACCGAGAGAAACTCGCGACGCTGCGGACCCACAATTTCCAAACGTGGGACAACGTGTCACTCCTGAACGCGTAAAGATTAGGTCGGGAACGACCCGAGGGACATGAAATTATTTCAGGCACTTTTCCGCTATTCGGCAAACCTACCACTTTTGGGAAAACCGTTCGCCGAATAGAACGCCGTCAGCGAACAGTATTCAGCGATGGGAGTCGTCCAATGGGCTACACGGTCACTCTGCACTCACCCTTTTCTCCTGAAGAATGTGTGGCGCGTCTGTCTGCCACAATCGATGCGGAAAACCTTGCGACTTCGATTCAATTCCTGAAGCCGCTGTTTTCCGGGTCAAAAATTGTCGCTGGGGGAATCTCACGACATCGCATCCGGCTCCGGATCCAAAGGCGATATCGGAATTCCATCCAACACGTTTTGGTCGGCACCCTCCGCTCCGCTGAGTGTGGCACCGTTTTTTGTGGGACGTTCGGCATTCATGCACTCGTCCGGATCTCAATCGTCATGGCTTATGTCTTGTGTGCCACAGTTTTCGGTGTTTCTCTGGTGGCTTGGCTGGCTGAATGGGCCTCTCGGGATCAAGCCATCGTGGGTGCATTGGTTGGGCCGTTCACGATCGGCTACTTTCTGCTTTCGGTCAAAGTCAGTGAACTTCGAGCATCTGAAGAAAAGGAATATCTCATTCGTTTCTTGACCGAGATCCTGGAGGCGAAGGACAATCCCATTCCGATGGGCCACTCGAAAGTGTGAGGTCATTACTTGACCTCGGTTCGTCGAAACGAAGTCGTCGAGGTGGGTCAACCGATGCATCGCACCCATCACCGGAGCTTCTTCCAGTCTCAATAAGGTCGGCTTCGCGGCGCTCACTCGGCGCAAAGCGTTGGCGGGCATGGCCAATTCGACAGCCTGAAAATGATTCCAGCGTTTTGCAATGGTTCCACGGGAGGGTGTGTGGAATGGCGCTGGAATCATTTTCGGGCCCGGCCCCTCGGCATTTGCTACTGTTCCCAAGAATGGCATTCCTCACGGCATTCCTCAAGGGGACACCATGGCCTTCGAGATTCGCACCCGCGAGGCGACCGCCGGCGGGACCACCGGCACCGTCTACGAACTCCTCGACACCGAAGGCACGGCGCGGGCCGAAGTCTGGCCGGCGTTCGGGTTCAACTGCTTGCGCTGGCAGGTTCCCCGGACCGACGGCACCCTCGGCGATCTGCTCTTTTGCGATCCGGCTTGGGAACAAAACCCTGTCGCCACGCGGAGCGGGCATCCGATTCTCTTCCCGTTCCCGAACCGGATGAAGCACGGACGGTTCGTATTCGAAGGCCGCGAGTATCAACTGCCGTTGAACGAATCGACCGGCCAACACGCGATCCACGGCTTCACGCCGAAGACGCCCTGGCGAGTCGTCGATCAATGGGCCGGTCCGCACGAAGCGCGGCTCGTCGGCGAGTTCCGCCTGTCAGTGGATCGCCCCGATTTGCTGGCCTGCTGGCCGGGGGATTGCCGCATCCGGATCGAGTACATTTTGAAGCTCGATGAACTCGCCGTGAACGCGATCCTCTCGAACCCCGGCCGCACCCCGTACCCGTTCGGTCTCGGCTTCCACCCCTACTTCGCCTGCCCGAATGCCCCCGGCGCGCCGGCCGACGAGATGGTGTTGTCCTGCCCACTGCTGGACCTTTGGGAGACCGACGAGGCTTTTCCGACCGGGAAGAAACTGGCGTTGCCGGAGGCGATGGACTTCCGAACGGCGCGGGCATTGGGGCCGGTTCCACTCGACACGTTATTCGATGTGCAAACCACCGGCTGCGAGGCATACGCCCGGCTCGGCCACAAAACCGAGCCGGGCGTATTGACGATCGAAGCGGGGGCGGAGTTCGAGCGAGTTTTGCTCTTCACGCCGGCCCACCGCCGGGCTGTCGCCATCGAACCGTACACCTGCGCGACCGACGCGGCGAACGTGGCCGATTCCGGCTGGCGGATGCTCCGGCCGGGGGAAACCGTCGAGACGAAACTGCGCTATCGCTGGGATCCGAATTCTCGCGGCGTGAGCGATTGAAGACCGGGCGGATTTGCTTGCTCCGGGAAAGCGAACTAAGATTGCAAGCGAATGGGCACACCCGTTCCGCGATGCCGATAGTTTTGAGGTTCCGTGCGATGCGGATTTTCGGGTCGTCCGCTAAACGAGTTGAAGACGCGCCGATCGCCTTGACCTCTGCGTCGCGGGGTCACGACGCGGACGCCTATATCGGCAAGACCTTTCTGGGCGACTACCGGGTGCAAGCGTTCTTGGGCGAGGGGAGCAATGCCCACGTCTTTTTGGCGCAGACGGTGGCCGACCCCAATCGCCGGGTCGTCATCAAGCGGATCAAAGACGAAGCGGCCATCGCCCCCAAGTTCCGCCAATTCTTCGAGGCCGAAGTCCGCTCGATGCTCGGCTTTCACCACCCGTACGTCGTCCGATTGCTCGATGCTTCGCTGGACGATCCGCTCGGGGCGTGCTTGGTGTTGGAATATATCCCCGGCGTCACGCTCGAAGCGATTCTGCAGCGCGATCGCGTGTTGCACCCAGATCGCGTCGGCCAACTCCTCGGGCCGTTGGCGCACGCGCTCTACGCGGCCCAACTCGGGGGGATCGTCCACCGCGATCTGAAACCGGCCAACCTCATGGTCGTCGACCCGGGGACGGACAAAGAATCGGTTCGCGTCATGGATTTTGGCTTCGCTGGGTTCACCGCGAAGCCGCACATCCAACTGGCCGAGCTGACGGGGCAAGGGCCGATCTTCGCCTGCGGCACGCCGGCATATGTCAGCCCGGAGATGATCCGCGGCGACAGCACCGACGCCCGCGCCGACATTTACAGCGTCGGAGTCATGCTCTATGAATTGCTCACAGGCCGGTTGCCTTTCGATTACAACGATCAAGAGAAGTTACTAGCGGCGCACATCCGCGAAACGCCGCCGCGATTCCACCGCGTGGGGGCGGGTCATATCCCGCCCGTCGTCGAAGCGGCGGTGCAAATCGCGCTGTCGAAATATCCGAGCGAACGCCATCAAAACATGAAGGAACTGTGCGAACAGTTCTCGTGCGGCGTCGGTTGGGATTGTTGGCAGGCGAGCCAACCGGCCGATGACACGGCGCCCGAACCGCAGCAGATTCGAGTCTCCGCAGCGCAAGAGAAGCCGGCCGACGACATCGACGACCGCTTCATCTTGTCCGATACCTTGGAAGCGTGTTTGCCGGAAAAACTCGCCGCAATCAAACTCCGCGGGTTCATCGAAGAAGTCCACGGGCACGTCGTCGAAAGCGAACCGGGCCTGATCCGAGTCCGGCTCGATCTGCCGCCGGGCTGGAAAGAGCCGGGCGCCCGCAGCGGGGTATTTTCCTTCCTGTCCGGGGCCCACCTCTCGATGCGGCGCGGCCTCGAACCGATCGAAGTTTCGTTGAAAATGAAAAAGGTCGACGCCAATCGGGTGGCCATGCTCGTCGATTTCCGCCCGATGAAAATGCACATACCGAGCGACCCGGGTCTGTGGTCGGAGCGCTGCGAAGCGTACTACTCGGTACTGCGCAAGTACATCATGCCGGGGACATGAGCGTTTCCGTATCCTAGCTGGGGCGAAACGAGCCGCGACTCCCGGAGCGATCGATGCGACGAATCGGTATTTTGACGGCCGGCGGCGACACCCCGGCCTTGAACGCGACCATCCACGGCGCGGTCGCGCGGAGCAACCAGCGCAATATCGAAGTCATCGGTTTCATCAAAGGCTTCAGCAGTTTGTTCAACCCGCGCGTGCCCCACGTCCACCTGAACCCCCTATTCCACACGATCCCCGAACTCGACCCGGTCCTCGGCGGTACCCTGCTCGGGGCTTCGCGCGATTACGTCGACGCCGGCGACAAAGCCGCCATCGCGATGATCGCCGACCGGTTGCACCAATTGAAAATCGACGGCCTGATTTGCGTCGGCGGCGACGGCACGCTGAACGGGATGCAGGCGCTCAGCGAGTCCATTCCCACGGTGCTCGCTCCTAAAACTATCGACAACGACCTCGGCTTGAACTACCCGAACGAAGCCGACGAGTGGCGCCGCTTCGGCGAGGTCAACCACGATCTGCCGAATCCGCCGGAGCCCGACTTGGTCGAGGGCGATGGCCACTGGTACGGCCGCGCGGAATCCAGGGCCGCGTTCCACCTCGAACGCATGGTGAATTACGTCACGCCCGGTTACGCGACGGCCGTCTCGGTCTCGGCGACCGGGGTCCAGCGCATCCGCACCACGGCGGAAAGTCACCGCCGCATCGCCATCGTCGAAGTCATGGGCCGGCACTCCGGCTTCATCGCGCTCGGCTCGATGTACGGCCAACCCGACCTGCTGCTCGTGCCCGAAAGCCCGATCAATGTCGAGAGCCTCGTCGAGCGGATCAAAGAGATTTACGACCTGCAAAAGCACGTCGTCATCGTTTGCGGCGAAGGGGTCATCGACGAAACCGGCCAAGAACTCGGGGCCGAACACCAATCGACCGACCCAGCCGGGAACAAGATCCTCACGGGCGCGTCCGAAGCCCTGCGGGCGATCCTCGTCGAGAAGCTCGGCGACAACTATTTCACGAGCAAACGCCGCAACGAGAGCGCCCGCGCCGCGGTCTTCACGCGCAAAATCGGCCACACGCAGCGCGGCGGTCGGCCCATTTTGTTCGACCGATTCTACGCCGCCCAACTCGGCGGGCACGCCGTCGATTTACTGCTGCAGCGCCGCATGAACGCCGTCGCCGTCCTCGATTGGAATAAAGACAAAGGCTTCCATTTGGGCGAAGTGTACGCCAACGACTTCCGCGACAAATGGGGCCACATCCACGCCCGCAAACTCCACCCGAGCTTTTACGACGCCAAGATGCTGCGGCCGTCGCAAGTCGGCATCGACTACCTGCTGCCGATCTTCACGAACGCGATGGGCGCCGACGACCTCGAAGCGATGCGCAGCGACCTCTTCGCCGCCAGCAACCTGTCGCTGCCGTTCCACTCGGTGAATACGGACATCAACAAACGCATCCGGTATTTGGGGGAGTAATGGAGCGGGCCGATCAGGGCGGTACCGCAGTTTGAGTGCGCGCGACTTCGGCCAAATGTCGCAAGACCGCATTGGCAGCGGTCGATGTTCGGATTGCTACAGTATACATGCCAACTACCTGCCAACTCACCGCCCGATCGAAACGGAACCGCCCCCGATGACCGCCGCGCCGCTGCCCAAAGTCCAAATCAAAATCGAACGGAAGACCCAGCACCCGTGGATCTTCCAGAAGATGGTCGAATGGCCCGCTACCAAGGTCCAAAACGGGGCCCTTGTCGACGTGCTCGACAAGGCCGGGCAGTGGGTCGGCCGCGGCATTTACAACGGCCACTCGCGGATCGCCCTGCGCATTCTCACCGCCGATGAAAACGAACCGATCGACGCGGCCTTCTTCCGGGATCGCATCGGCAAGGCCCTCGAATTGCGCCGGGGACTGCTGAAACTCGACGAGGTGACCGACGCCTATCGCATCGCGCATTCCGAAGCCGACGGCCTCAGCGGGTTGATCATCGACCGCTACGGCCAGCTGCTCGTGCTCGAATTTTTCTCGGCCGGGATGTACCGGCTCCGGCAAGTCATCATGGATGTTCTCGCCGAATTCTTCCCCGGTTCGACCTTCTATTACTTCGCCGAAGAGCACGTCGGCAAGCAGGAGTCGTTCGATTGCCGGCCGCCCGACATGCCCGAACCGGGGATCATCACCGAGCACGGCCTGCGCTTCCGCGTCGCCCCCGGCAGCAAGCACAAGACGGGCTTCTTCGTCGATCAGCGCGACAATCGCAAAGAGCTCGCTGGGTACTGCGCCGGCAAGAAAGTCCTCGACCTCTGCTGCAACTCCGGCGGCTTTTCGATTTACGCCAAAGCGATGGGCGGGGCCGCATCCGTGACGGGGATCGACCTCGACGAAGAGGTCTTGGAACTGGCGAAAGAGAACGCCAAACTCAACCGCGCCCAAGTTAAGTTCATCCAATCCGATTTATTCCCGTGGCTGCGGGACATCATCCCGAACGGCGAGCGCTTCGACGTGGTGATCCTCGACCCCGCGAAGATGACCCGCGACCGCGACGACGTCCTCGGGGCGCTGAAAAAGTACCTCGACATGAACCGCTTGGCGATGATGGCCCTCGCCCCCGGCGGTCTCTTGCTCACCTGCTCGTGCACCGGTTTGGTCCCCGAGGCCGACTTCGTCGAAATGCTTCGCCGGGCCGCGTGGCAAGTCGGCCGCACCGCGCAGATTTTCAAGATCACCGGCGCCGCATCCGACCACCCGTTCTTCGTCCATGTGCCCGAAGGACGCTACCTGAAGGCCATCTTCGCCCGCGTGTTTTGATGGCCGAACTCGCCCTCGAACTCCGCGACTTGCGAATCGAAATCGGCGCCTTCCACTTGGGGCCGTTGTCCCTTGAAATTGCCGACGGGTGCCACGCCTTGCTCCTCGGCCCGACGGGGGTCGGGAAGACGACGCTGCTCGAAGTCATCGCCGGGTTGCGAACCCCGACCTCGGGCCGCGTCCTCGCCTTCGGCATCGACATCACCGCATTCCCGCCGGGGGACCGCGGCATCGGTTACGTCCCGCAAGATGCCTGCGTCTTCCCGGCAATGACCGTCCGTGAGAATCTCGCGTTCGGGTTAGCGATCCGCAAGACCCCGGCAAAAATCCGCGACGACCGCGTCGCGGAATTGGCCGCGCGGTTACTGCTCTCCCCGATCTTAGATCGCCCGGCCACCGGCCTGAGCGGTGGCGAGGCCCAACGTGTCGCGCTGGGCCGGGCGCTCGCCTTCCGGCCCAAACTGCTGTTGCTCGACGAACCGATGAGCGCCATCGACGACGAGACGAAAGAAGCGGTGTTGAACCTCTTGGAAGCCGAGGCGACCACGGTCTTGCACGTCTCGCACGATCGCCCCGAGGTCGAGCGATTGGCCGACGCCGTCTACCAATTGCAACCGAACCCTTCCCCGACGAACGTCGTAAGGATAAGATAGGCACGGTATAACTTCGTAGTTCGTTGCGGCGGAATCACCATGACCCGGCTCGTCTCCCGCTCCGCGTTCGTCGCGATCCCGTTGGCTTTGGCCTTCGGATTGACCTTCGCCGGTTGCAAACGCACCTCAACCGGGCAATGGCCCGATACGCCGGGTCCCAAAATCGCGGTGTCGTTCGCGCCGCTGTATTGCTTCACCGCCAACGTCAGCGGGGAACGCGGCACCGTCAAGTCGGTCCTCAGTACTCAAGGCCCGCATCACGCCGATACGTCGATTCAAGAGCGCATCTTGCTCGAAGACGCGGACCTCTTCATCTTCAACGGCCTCGGTTTAGACGACGGCTTCGCGGGTAAACTGAAGGCGAGCACGTCGAACAAGAAACTCAAAATGATCGACCTCGGTGCGAAACTCGAAGCCGACCCGGATACCCACGGCTTACTCCTCGGCTCCGACGGTTGCAGTTGCTGCAAGCCGGGGGAAGGCGAGAAAGCCCACGACCACGACCCGCACTTCTGGCTCAGCCCGGTGCTCGCCGGGAAGATGGTCGACGAAATCCGCTACGCTTTGCGCGGAGCTGAGCCGAAGCAGCAGGAACTCTTTGACCGCAACGCGGCCGCGTACCAGATCAAACTCAAAGCGATCCTCGACGACGGCCGGGCGATGCTGAAGGGCAAGAAGGAACGGGCGTTCGTCACGACCCACGGCTCGCTGCAATACTTCGCCCGCGACTTCGACCTGACCATCGCGGGAAATTTGCAAGCGATCCCCGGCCAAGAGCCGAGCTTGGACGACCTCCGCAAACTCATCGAGAAGTGCAAGAAAGACAACGTCCGCGTCATCGCCGTCGAACCGCAGTACGCGTCGCACCAATCGCCCAAGCAGTTGAAAGCCGGCTTGGAAGCCGAGGGAATTCGAGACGTCGTTATCATCGAAATCGACCCGCTCGAAACCGCGACCGCGGCCGAGTTGACCCCCGATTGGTACGAGAAAAAGATGCGGGCGAACCTTGAGAACTTGGCGAAGGTGCTGAAGTGAAGCCGCTCCCCGTCGTCATCCCGCCCCTGTTGAGCTTCGACAATCTCCGCGTCGTCCGCGGCGGGCGGGCGATCCTCGACGGCATCACGGCCGACATCCCGCGTGGCGCCATCACCGCCATCATCGGTTTGAACGGCTCGGGCAAATCGACCTTGCTCCGCACGCTCCTCGGTGAGTTCGCGCACACCGGCAAAATCATCTACCGGTGCGGCCACGACCATTCCAAACCCAGCCCCGAGCACGTCGGCTACGTCCCGCAGCGGTTGAACTTCGAGAGCCATCTACCGATGACGGTGCGGGATCTGTTGGGGCTTTCGCTCAATCGGGGCCGGCCGTTGATGTTCGGTTTCCGCCGGAACTTGCAGGAGCGGATGCTGAAGATTCTCCGCAGTGTGGATGCTGCCGGGATTTTGGACGTGCCGGTCGAAGGACTATCCGGTGGGCAATTGCAGCGCGTGCTGTTGGCCTTGGCGCTCGAACCGCAACCGGAATTATTGTTGCTGGACGAGCCGGCATCGGGGATCGACTTCAAAGATGAGCTGGATTTCTACCGGATGATCGCCCACATCGTCCGCGACACCGGTGTCACGGTGCTGCTCGTTTCGCACGATCTCGCGACGGTGCAGGAGTTCGCCCAACAGGTGTTCTGTTTGCACGCCGGCCGCATCCGAGCCGTCGGGAACCCGCAGGAAATCTTGACGCCGGAAAACATCCGCACGCTCTTCGGGCCCCAACGGATGGTGTTGGGCCGTTGAAGATCCGGATCTTGTGGCGACGCGTTTCCCAACGTGTCGGAATCAAATCGATTGCGGTTCCGATTTCAGACACGTTGGGAAACGTGTCACCACGACCGAGCATTTGCTCATTTTGAAACGACCAACACCGTCGGCGACTTCGTCGCTGGGATCGGGGCCGCCTTGCGGGCCGCGTCGACCAACGGCTTCGGGTAGACCCCGAGGCCGAGCGTGCCCACCGCGCAGAGGAAGGCCGCGAGGAACGCCGCGTAGCCCTTCGCCGGTGCCGCCGGTTGCAGCGGGGCCCGCAAGAACATCACGCCCATCGCCTTCAAATAATAGACCGCCGCGATCGCCGAGTTCAGCGCCGCGATCAGCGTGAGAATCCGGTACAGATCCTTCAACGGCGTGGTCGGCGGCGTCTCGAACGCCCCGAAGAACAACAGCAACTTCCCGTTGAACCCGGCCGTCAGCGGCATACCGATGAGGCTCAGGAAAAAGAGCCCCATCATGCCCGCCGCGACGGGGTTCGTGCGCCCCAACCCGGCGAGATCGTCGACGGTTTCGATCGTCCGCCCGGTGTGGGTCAGATAGCCGAGTACGCAGAAAATGCCGACGGTCATCAGCCCGTAGGCGACGAGGTAAACGAGGACGGCATCGAACCCCGATTGCATGCCGGCCCCGGCTTCGGTGGCGACGAGGAAGCCGATGAGCATGTAACCTGCGTGGGCGATCCCCGAGTAGGCGAAGAGCCGTTTGAGGTTGTCTTGGATCAAGGCCAGCAGGTTGCCGAAAGTCATCGTGACGGCGGCGATGACCCAGAGCGTCAGGGGGATCAGCGTGCGGGCGGCGTCGAACGGGGCGTCCGGCGTCAACAGGCCGAAGATGCGGGCCAAGGCGACCAAACCCGCGACCTTGGGGATGAACGCGAGCTGGGCGACCACGCCATTGGGGGCGCCTTCGTACACGTCCGGGGCGTAGAAGTGGAACGGCACCGCCGCGAGGCGGAAACCCAAGCCGGCGATCACCAGCACGATGGCCACGAGGGCCAACGGCGACACCGGCCCGACCTGCGATGCCTTCGACAGTGTCTCCGCGACCAACGGCAGGTTGATCGCCCCGGTCAGGCCGTAGAGGTAGCTGAACCCGAAGAGCAGGACGCCGGACGACAGCAAGCTCAGCAGGAAATACTTGAGCGCCGCTTCCTGCCCGGCTTTCGACTTCGTCGGCAGGTAGAGCAAGACGTACGTCGGGATGCTGATCATTTCGAGCGCGAGGAAGAGCGAGAGCAAATCGTTGACGCGGGCGACCATCGACAACCCGGCGAGGACGACGAGCAAGCAGCCGAAGTATTCGGGCGCGGTCTGCCGGCTGGAATCGGAAAAGCCGAGGAGGGCGTAGATCACCCCGGCGCCGAGGGCGAGCCAGCGGACGAACACCGCGACGCCGGTCGGGTCGATGCCGGCGGTGAACCGATCCGCCGCGAGGAAGGAGGGCTCGGGGATGCCGAAAGCCACGCCGGCAGCGGCGAAGATCGCGCCGAGCGCCAAACATCCGCTGAATCGCCGACTCGAGCGGAATGCCGCGAGCAAGAACAGGGCGCACGCGGAGCCGACGAGGGTCAGTTCGGGCAAGAGGAACCGGATCGACAGCGACGCTTGGTCGAACAGGGCTTGGCTGGAAAGCGGATTCACGGTCTCGGTCCTTCGCGTCTCGGTGCGTTCGGTTCATCCGTCGGATCGGGGTTCACTTCGCCGCCGACTTCGCATCGTTCGCGCGGTCGCGGGCATCGTCGGTTTGCCGGACGATGATGTTCACGTCGGACTTCATCGATTGGATCACCGGCTGCGGGAAGATCCCGAGTGCCAGGCACAACAGCGCCGGGAGGCCGAAGGCGACCCATTCGTGCGGGCGGACGTCGCGCGGTTCCACATCCGTCGGCGTGGGCGGGAGCAGCAACGGGCCGAAGAATACCTTCCGCAGCATGGTCATGGTGTACCACGCCGAGAGGAAGATCCCCGAGGCCGCGGCGATGCCCAAGCCGTATCCGACCGGCGCCGTCGCTTCCGGGCTGAAGAGCGCCGACAGGATCAGCATTTCGCCGATGAAGTTGTTCAACCCCGGCAGGCCGACGCTCGCCAAACAGATGACGAACATCCAGAAGGCGTAGATCGGGAATCGGCCGATCAAGCCGCCGAACTGATTCATGTCGGTCGTGCGGTAGCGTTCGGCGAGGAAGCCGACGAGGGCGAACATCGCCCCGGCGGTGAGGCCGTGGTTCACCATATGCAACGCGGCGCCGGTCAACCCCTCGGCGGTCAGGGTGAACGTGCCGAGCACGAGCAAGCCCAAGTGGGAGACGCTGCTGTACGCCGCGAAGAGTTTGAGGTCGCGCTGAGCAAAGGCGCAGAACGCAGCGTAAACGATGCCCAGCGCCCCGAGAAATCCGAAGACCGGCAACCCCTGCTGCACGGCCATATCCGGGCACAATGGCAGTACGATTCGGACGAGGCCGAGGGTGCCGAGTTTGGCGAGTACCCCGGAGAACAACAGCGCCACGGCGGGCGGGGCTTCGCTGTACGCGGCCGGCAACCACGTGTGGAACGGCACCAACGGCACCTTCACCACGAACCCCGCGATCAGTGCGAAGAACAACCAGTATTGCAGGGATTTATAATGCTCGCGGTCCGCTTTCGCCGTCTGCCATTCCCGCTCGGCCTTCGCGACATCGTCCTCGGCGAGTGGGATCGCAATTGGCTCCCGGCCGGATCGCGCTTTCTCCAGTCCCTTCGCAGCGGCCACCTTCTTGAGTTCGGCTCCGCGGATGGCAATCTCGTGAAAATGGTTCCACACGGCGACGTTCCGCATCAGCTTGGGGATCGAAAATGTCACCGGGCCCGCCTTCGGGTAATGGGGTTGCCCCTTCGCGTCGAGCACGACGGTGTAATGGGTTTTATCGGGGTTCGTCTGCGACACCGGCGTCGGGTTCGTCAAGACGATGCCGAAGATACCGACGAGCGTGAAGAGGCTTCCCAGCAGCGTGTACAGGAAGAATTTGCGGGCCGCGTCGCGTCGTCCACCCCCGGTGCCCCAACAGCCGATGAGGAAGAAAGCCGGGATCAGCGTCAGTTCGAAGAAGATGTAAAACAGGACGATGTCGAAGGAGAGGAATGCCCCGAGGATCGCGGCTTGCAGCAGGAAGAGCCAAGCATAATACCCGGCGGCGCGCTCGCGGATCGAACCGTGCGAGACGAGCACCGCGACGTACGTCAAGATGCTGGTGAGCAGAACGAGCCAGATGTTCAACCCGTCGATGCCGAGAAAAAACTGAATCGCGGGAGGCGGGAGATCGGCGGGGGCCTTCGCCACGGGGAAGAGGTTCCACGCGGTCTCGTAGCTGCCCAACTCGCCGGAGGGATCGCCCGGCACGAAGATCGGCTGGAACGAATTCGCCGCGCGGTGGCCGTACGCTTCTTCGCTTTCGGATCGGTCGATTAAAACGTAAACGGCGGGCACGGCCAAGGCCGCGGTGAGGCCGAGATGCACGAGCGCCCCGAGCGAAGCGAGGCGCCGCGCCGACCGGTAGCCGGACCGCCCCGCCAACCCGACGAGGGCCGCGAGGGCCACCGGCGCGAAGAGGACGGCGAGGACGAGGATGCGGATCGCTTCGGTATTCAGCATAGTGGGCGCAAATCAGCGTGCGGAGCGGAACACGACGACGGTGAGGAACACCGCCAGCCCGAGGACCGTCCCCAAGGCGTAGAACTGCACGAGGCCGTTGTGCAACGGTCGCAACAACCCCGCGATCAACCGCGGCGCGAAGCTCAACAATCGGGCAATCGCATCGAGGAAGGCATCGAACTGCCGGCCAGTCGAGGCGAGCCATTCTGCCGGCTTGACGAACGCGGCAGCGTACGTCTCATCAACGTAAAGCTTGTTCTGTGATAGCGCGTAGATCGGCTTCAACTTGGCCGGGACAATCTCCGGACCGCCCCGACGATAGATCGCGAATGCCGCCCCGATGCCCCCGAGCGCGAGCAGCGAACTGAGCCCGGCGACCAACCAACTGAAGGCGTGCGGTTTTTCGACCATGTTGCTGTGGGCCAGGTAACCCGCGTGGGCGTTCGCAATCGACGGCGAGCGCTCGAGGAAGTGGCCGAAGCCGTGGGTCAACGGATCGACGATCAACCCCACGAGCAAGGCCCCGACCGCGAGGACGACGAGCGGCACCACCATCACCGCCGGCGACTCGTGGGCGTGGCCGTGAGCTTCGTGCGGAATCCGCTCCGTGCCCCAGAAGGTCAAGAAGTACGCGCGGAAGGTGTAGAACGCCGTCAACCCGGCCGTCGCCAGCGCGACCGCAAACAGGCCGAGGTAAATGGTGTGGTACTTCGCGTGCGATTCCCCGGCTTCGAGCAAGCCGTGCAAGATTTGATCCTTGCTCCAGAACCCCGATAGCAACGGCACCCCCGCGAGCGCCGCCGAACCGATGAGGAAAGTCGCGTGCGTCCACGGCATCAGTTTCCGCAGGCCGCCGAACTTCCGCATGTCGATGACGTTGCCCATCGCGTGCATCACTGAGCCCGAGCCCAAGAACAATAGGGCTTTGAAGAAAGCGTGCGTGAACAGGTGGAACATCGCGGCGACCACGGCGACCTTCGGTGAGATCACGCCGCTGCAACCGAGCGCGAGGAACATGAACCCGAGTTGGCTGACGGTCGAATAGGCCAGCACCCTTTTGAGGTCGTTCTGCGCGAGCGCCAAGAATCCGGCCAGAAGTGCCGTCGCCCCGCCGATGCACGAAACGATCAACCCCGCTTCCGGCGACAGCACAAACAGCGGCGCACAGCGGGCCAACAGGAACACCCCGGCCGTCACCATCGTCGCGGCGTGGATGAGGGCCGACACGGGCGTCGGGCCTTCCATCGCATCCGGAAGCCAGACGTAGAGCGGCAACTGGGCCGACTTACCGACGGCCCCGCAGAACAAAAGCAGGCAGATCGCCGTGATCGTCCCCGACGCCGGGGGATACTTGGCGATGTGGTCGAAGAGCGAGTCGAAAGTCGTGTGGTAGCCGCCGGCTTGCCAGAGGAGGAAGATACCGAGAACCAAACCGACGTCGCCGAGGCGGGTGACGAGGAACGCCTTCCGCGCTGCCGCGGCGGCCGAGGGCTTGGCATAGTAGTAGCCGACGAGCAAGTAACTGCAGAGGCCGACGCCTTCCCAACCCGCGAGCAGCACGAAGAAGTTGTTCGACATCACGAGCAGGCACATCGCGAACACGAACAAGCTCATGATCGAGAAGTAGCGGGCGTATCCGGCGTCGCCGCGCATGTATCCGGCTGAGAAGATGGCGATGAAGGTGGCGATGAACGTCACCGTGCAAAGCATCACGAGAGAGAGCGGATCGAGAAGAAACGCGAAGGTCACGTTCAACCGGCCGACGGAGAACCATGTGCCGAGGTCGGCGGACATCGACAGCGCCCCGTCCCCTTCGATGACGCCGGCGAGAACGAGGAGCGAAATCACCGACGCCGAGGCGAAGGACAGAATCGCGGGTAAATGCGCGAAGCGACCGAGCTTGGACCACCCGAGGATCGCGGCGAGTACGGCTCCGGCCAGCGGGAGGGCGGCGGCGATGAGGGCTAAACCGATGGGGCTGGAAAGATCAAACACGGGACGCGCCCTCCGCCGGCGTGCCGACGCCGGGCTTGCGGCCCGCCACGGTGAGAACGGGGTGGACTTCGGCGACGACGGTCGGCAACGCTTCGGAATCGACCGCGGCAGGCACGCCCTGTTCCCGAAGGGTTTGCCAGATGCCGGAATCCAAACTCCGACCCCGGCGGTACAGCATGAGGAACAGCGCGAGCCCGAGGCCCGCTTCGCACGCCGCCACAGTGATGATGAACAACCCGAAGACCTGCCCATTCAAACTGCCGTGCATCCGTCCGAAGGCGAGGAAGTTCAGCACGACGCCTTGCAGCATCAGTTCGGCGCAGAGGAACAGCGTGATCAAGTTGCGCCGGGTCAAGAAGCCGGCGAGGCCGAGTCCGAAAAGGACGGCGCCGACGGCGAGGAAGTGATTCAAGGAGATCACGAGTTGTCCCCCTTCTTCCGCCCGGCGATGGCCACCGCGCCGATGGTCGCCACCAACAACAGAGTCCCCGCCATTTCCACCGCCAGCAAGTGTTCGGAATAGAGCAGCAACCCGATGTTGCCGACGTTGCGGGCCGGCAGTTGGCCGTTGCCCGAATAGACGGTCACTTCGTCGCGGAGCTTCTGCAAGCTGGCTTTGTCGGCTCGGCCCGCGTCGGCCATCAAGTACTTCACTTCGACATCGTCGTTCGCCCTCTGCAATTGCAGCGTTTGCTTCGCGAAGGCCAGCAACCGCGGATCGTGGGTCGACGGGTTTTTCGAATCGCCGAGGAGCGGCCGGAGTCGTTCGAGTACGGTCTTGCGTCGGCCGGTGACCCCGTCGCCGCCGATGGTCTCGGCGAGTTTGTCGTGGGCCGACTTCGCTTTTTCACCGACCGACTTCGCGTCGTCGGTCGCCAACGCGGCATCGAGATCCGTCCGCACGTCCCGCAGGGCGACTCGGTCGTCTTTCGTCAGCAGCGGCGCGGGCAAGGCGAACTCGGCCTCGCCGCTCTCGTCCGTTGACGCGACCGCCGGTTGCGATTGCAGGAGCGCGAACAAGATCAACCCGATGAAGGCGAATCCGGCGAGGCTCCCGAGCAGCGGCTCGCGGGATCGGTCATTTTCATTCGACGGCCCTTTCACGTTCGACAGCATCAGTACGAACAGGAACGTCACGATGATCGCCCCGGCATAAATGATGATCGTCGCGGCCATCAAGAACGGCGCGGCCAGCAGAAGGAACAGCCCGCAACTACTGAGAATGACGAAGGCGAAGGCGATGGCCCCGCGGGCCGGATTCCGCTGCGTCACCAGGAGCGCGCCGAAGCCAACGGCCCCGGTCGAAAAGAGCCAGAAGAGGACATCGGGCACGAGTTCGCCGATGGGCTGGCCGAACGATTGCGTCACAAAAATGCCGAGGATAGCCAGCGCTGCGACGAGGGCGAACGTGCCGAGGGCCACGGAGCGACTCTTCGGCTTGGGCAGCAGCAAGTACGCCCCGAGCGCCCCGAGGGCGAGCGCGAACGCCAGCTGCAATTTGGGATCGGACAGTTCGGTCGGCATCGGGGGGCCATAGGTGAGAAATCAGGCTAAGACACTTTAGGAACCGGACAAGGCATTAACCACAGAGACCCAAACCAAGAATTTCACCGCGGAGAAAGAAGAGAACGCAGAGGAAAAACAATGTCGGCATTCCAGCACGCCACCGGAGATTTCTGCATTCTGTTCCTCTCCGCGTCCTCTTCTGTCTCTGCGGTGAAATTCCTAATCTTCATGCCTTCGCCGTTTCCGACGCCGGGCCCAAGGCACCCGAACGGCTGCGGACCGGGTCGGTGCCGGATTTCGTCGTCGCGTCGAATATGCCGAGCAGCTTCTCTTTGTCGAAGACCAACTGCTCCCGGCTGTAGCCCGTGAGGTCGTAAAGCGTCGTCAATTCGATGGCATCGACGGGGCAGGCTTCTTCGCACATCCCGCAGTAAATGCAACGCAGTTCGTCGATGACGAACGTCTCCGGGTACTTCTCGCGGTCGGTCCAGCCCGCAGGGGCCGGAGCCGCGACGATGTCGATGCAGTGGGCGGGGCAGGCCGTGGCGCACATGTAGCACGCCACGCATTTCACCCGGTCTTGTTCGTCGCGGTTGAGCCGATGCACACCCCGGTAGTTCGGCGGCAACTTGGGCTCTTGCTCCGGGTAGGACTCGGTCTTGCTCTTGCCGAAAATGTGGCCGATGGTCGTCTTCAACCCGTCGTAAACGATGGGCAAGTACAACTGTTCGAGGAAGCCGAGCTTCGGCGCTTCGATCCACTTGATGTCCGATTCGGCGATGGGCATGACGCAAGATCCAATTCTTGTAGGGCGGGTGGAGTCTTCGGAACCCGCCGCTCTTCGTTCAAACAATCGGCGGGTTCCGAAGACTTCACCCGCCCTACGAAATCAACCGACCATCACCCGCGGCAGCATCTTCGGAATCACTTTGCGGCGCGGGGTGTTGTTCGGGGCGATCTTCTTGAACGCGGCGACCAACCCGAAGGCGACGAACAGCCCGATCGAAATCGCCGTGAGCGCCCAGTTCGACCAACCGTATTGCCGGACCAACATCGCCGCGAGCAGGTGCAGCAGCGACAGTGGGATCATGACCTTCCACGCCAACCCCATCAGTTGGTCGAACCGGAAACGCGGGATCGTCCAACGGATGACGATGTACAGCAGCAAAAACCCGAGCATCTTACCGCCGAGGATCGCGGCTTTCAGCACGGCGGCCGCGATGGGATCGGTGAAGACCTCTTCGAGTCCGAAGAGGCTCCAGCCGCCCCAGAAGACGATGCTCATCAAGAAGCTCGTCGTGATCATGTGCGTGTATTCGCCGAGCATGAACATGCCGAACTTCAGGCTGCCGTATTCGGTGAGATAGCCGCCGACGAGTTCTTGTTCGGCCTCGGGCAAGTCAAACGGCAAGCGGTTGCACTCGGCGTAGACGCTGACCATGAAGAGCAAGAAGGCGAGGGGTTGGAACATCAAGAACCAGCCGTTCTGCTTCTGCCAGGCGATGATCGTTTCGAGATTCATCGACCCGGCGAAGAGCACGACGCCGACGATGCTCATCCCGAGGGGGATTTCGTAGCTGATGATCTGCGCCGAGGAACGCAGCGAGCCGAGCAGCGAGTATTTGTTGTCCGACGACCAGCCGCCGAGGATGACGCCATAAATGGCGAGGCTGCCAAGGGCGAAGACGTAGACGATGCCGATGTCGAGACCCGGGGCGATGACGCCTTGGAATTGATTCCGGTACTCGCCCTGCTCCGCGTCGAACCGCTGCACCGCCTTTGAGTAGTCCGGTGTCTTACCGTCTGCGGCCATGTTCACGGCCACCGGTTTCGGCGGCGGGGTCGTACCGCCCCAGGGGACGACGGCGAGCGCCAAGAGCGCGATGGCCATGGCCGCGGCGGGGGCGAGCAGGTAAAAGATTTTGTCGACGTGCGACGGGATCGGCGATTCTTTCAAGAAGAATTTGCCGCCGTCGGCGAGCGGCTGCAACAAGCCCAACGGGCCGACGCGGTTCGGGCCGACGCGGTCTTGGATCCACGCCGAGACCTTGCGTTCGGCGAGCGTCGCGTAGCCGACGATGCTCATCACGATGGCCACGAGGCCTCCGATGATGATCGTTGTCGTCAATAGGTCGAATTCCGGCATCGCGTCCTTACCAAGTTTCAAAGTTTCAAACGGTCGCCAGCGTGAGCCGGCCGTTGGTGTTCAACGCGATCTCGGCCAAGGAAGCGTATTGCGGCAACTCCTTCGCGAAATCCTTCCGCACCGCCGCGACGGTGGCGAGGCCCTTCTTCCCGGCGAGGTCGAACGCCAATTGCAATTCGCTCCGCACTTCCAACGGCGCCTTCACCGAGCGGTGGAACGACTGCACATAACCCGCGTGGTTGACGAACGTGCCGTCCTTTTCAAAGGCCGTCGTGGCCGGGAGCACCGTGGTCGCGGCCCGCGTCAATTTCGAATGGAACAAATCTTGGACGATCAGCAACTTCGGGGCGGCCCAGTCGTCCGGGATCGCGGCGTCGACGACGTCCGGGTTCGGGTAACCCCCGGCGAACCAGATAGCATCGAGCGTCAGCTTCGCGATGTCCGCGAAGGAGATGACCTCGCCTTGGAGTTTCTTCAGCACCGATTCGACGCCCGTGCGGTTCGGGCACTTCTCGGCGCGGATCGTGAACTTCGTCGGGGCGACCGCGTTTCCCTTCACATCCTTGGGATAGTGATCGTCCACGCCCGTCAGCGGTACCGGGCCGAGCACCAGTCGAATCTCACGGTGCATCGACTTGAAAGCGGCACCCAAGCGATACGCTTCCTCGACCGTGAGGAACGGCGACAGCACCGCCACCGATTTCTTCGCCGACACGAACACGGCCTGTTCGAAGGTCTCTTTCAACTTCGACAAACTCTGCCAATCGGTCGGCTTCAACGCGCCGTCGATGCGGGTCAACGGTCGGGTGATGCGGTCCGGCGCGTTCGTGTAGTGGTAGCCCCAGCGGCCCTCGTCGCACATAAAGTGACCTTGGTTTTCCAAGTTCTCGCGCGGTCGGAGTCGGTAGACGATGTCTTTGTTCGCGTCGGTGTGGATGCTGCACCCGGTACTGCAGCCGGCGCAGACGTTGTCGGTCGTTTTGAGATACCAAACGCGCTGTGTGTAGAGAAAGTCCTTGCTGCCGAGCGCCCCGACGGGGCAGAGGTCGACGACGTTGCCGGAGAGTTTGTTCTCGAGCGGAAACCCCGGAAAGACGTCGATCTCTTCGTGGTGACCGCGGCCGACCACTTGCAGTTCGCTCGTGCCGGAGATTTCCCGCGTGAAACGGACGCAGCGCGTGCAGAGGATGCAGCGGTCGGTGAACAGTGTGATCTTGCTGCTGAGTTCGGGCTTGTTGGCGGGGCGATTCTTCGCGTCCATCAACCGGCTTTCGCCGTGCCCGAATTCGTAGCTGTAATCTTGGAGCTTGCATTCCCCGGCTTTGTCGCACACGGGGCAGTCGAGCGGGTGGTTTAGCAGCAGCCCTTCGAGCGTGTCGGCTTGGGCTTTCTTGGTTCGGTCGCCCGGTTTGTAGGCGGGGTCGTACGGCAATGCCGTCTCGCCCTTGCGTTTGGCATAGTCGCCGGTGACGATGACGGTGCCGTCTTTGACGGGCGTTTGGCAACCGGGGAACACCTTCGGCTGCATCGTCACTTTGCCGTCTTTGAGTTCGCCCATTTCAATGAGGCACATGCGGCACGACGCGACGACGCTGAGCGCCGGATGGTAGCAGTAGTGCGGCACTTCGACGCCGGCCTTGGCCGCGACTTGCACGCAGTTGAGCTTCTCGGCGCCGATTTCGACCGGCTTGTCGTTCACGTAGACCGTGGGCATTTCGCAAAGTCCGTGGTGGTCACTTTTGTCCGAGCAGCTTCTTCACTTCGTCCGCGCTCTTGCGACCGACATTCCCCGAATCGATGACGATGCCGCCGGCTTTGTCCGCATCGACTTCGTACGCCCACAAACCCTGTTTCTGCATCGCCGTCGGCAGCACGATGGCCCCTTCGTCGATCAGTTTGAGCAGGTTCGCCGCGTTCTTCAATTCGGCCCGCAGTTCATCCTTCGTGGGCATCCGGTTGTTTTCGAGTTCGTAAGCGAAAATGAAGGTCTTCAATTGATCGAAGTCATTCATCGCGGCGACGCGCTTGCCGGCGCGGGCGCTGTTGATCAACGCGCCGTCGCCGGGGCGGTAGTTCGTATTGCGGTTGTCGACGGTCGGTTCGGTCGAAGTCGGTTTCGGAGCTTTGGGGCAACCGATCGCCGATCCGACGGCCACAATCATCATCGCCGTGAGAAGTCCGCGCATGATCGCCATCCCCGAGTTTCTAATGGGCGCCGACCAACTGCAGCGATTTCGAGTGGACGCTCTTGGCCCCGCTCTGAATCGCATCCTCGAACTCGCGGCGGAACTTGCGGATGGCGGTTTTCACCGGCCAGCCGGCCCCGTCGGCGAGTCCGCAGATCGTCGTCCCCGGCATGATACCGATCCGGTCGGCGACATCCACGAGTACGTCGAGATCTTCGCGCCGCCCTTGCCCGCGGCGGAGGCGGTCGGTGATCTTCAACATCCATCCCGTGCCCTCGCGGCAGGGGGTGCATTGCCCGCAACTCTCGTGGCTGAAGAATTGGCAGACGTTGTGCAGCACGTCGACCATGCTCGTCTGGTCGTCGATGACCGTGATGGCCGCGGTGCCCAACCCGAGACAGCCAATCTTGCCAGGACCGTTGAAATCGAGGGGGATGTCGTACTCGGTCTTACCGTCTTCGCCCTTCAAGGGAAGGTTGCAATCGGCGAAGCCCATGCTGAGGCCGCCGGGGTTCACCGACTTCGCCTTGCGCCCCTTCCAGACGCCGCCGCCATGCTTCTCGACGAGGTCGCGAACGGTGATGCCCATCGGCAGTTCGACGCACTTCGGTTCGTTGACGTGCCCGGCGATCGTGTACAACTTCGGCCCGTAACTCCCGGCATCACGCGGGTTCTTCGGGTCGGGCGGCACGCCGAGCGATTTGAACCAGTCGTTGCCTCGGCGGAGGATCTGCGTGACACAGGCCATGGTTTCGACGTTGTTGACGATGGTCGGCTTGCGGAACGCCCCCTCGATGGCGGGGAACGGGGGTTTGATCCGCGGCCAAGCACGCTTGCCTTCGAGCGATTCGATGAGGCCGGTTTCTTCGCCGCAAATATATGCCCCGGCTCCGCGGTGCATATAGATGTCGAGGTTGAATCCGCTGCCGAGGATATTCTTGCCGAGCAATCCGGCGGCGTAGCATTCATCGATGGCGGCCTGCGTCGATCGATACGCATCGCCGTATTCGTAGCGGATGTAATAGTACGCGCACTGCGACCGGATCGCGTAGCTCGACAGCATGATCCCTTCGAGGACCTGGTGCGGGTCTTTCTCCATCAAGATGCGGTTGTTGTACGTACAGGGTTCCGATTCATCGGCGTTGATGCAGAGGTAGATCGGACCGGGGTGGTCCTTCGGCAAGAAGGTCCATTTCAACCCCGTGGGGAAGCCGGCGCCGCCGCGACCGCGCAGACCGGAGTCCTTCACTTGCGTGGTGACTTCGAGAGGCTGCTTGTCTTTGAGAACCTTCTCGAAGACGGCGTAGCCACCGTCGGCGCGATAGCCTTCCAGCTTCCCGCTATTGAGTTTGGCGACGCGGGCGAGGAGTACGGGCTCGAATGCCATGGCAGCATCATCCTGTCTGACAACTGTTCTCGGACACCTGACGACTATTTTTCAAATACACAGACAAAAGATGTCATTCATCCGTTGTCTGTCAATTCATCAAAACTGTTTCAACAATTCATCCGCCTTAGCCGTCGTCACATTCATCACGTGCACGTCGTCTTTCAAGCACGCGGGTGCGCCGTCGCAGGCGCCGATACACTCCGCAAATTCCAGCGTGATCCGCCCGTCGGAGGTCGTCTCTCCGCACTTCACACCGAGCTTGTGTTCGCAGTGCTCGAGCAATTCGTAACCGCCGCGGAGCATGCAGGCCAAGCCTCGGCAAACCCACAATCGAGTTTTGCCGAGCTTGTCGCCGTCGTGCTTGAAGAACTCGTAAAAAGTCATCGTGTCGTGCACCTCGGACGGGTGCAGTTCCAAAATCTCGGCGATCTCGACGATGGCCTCGTTCGACACGGTGCGCATTTCGTCGTGGACCAAATGCAACGCCGGTAGCACCACCGCCTGTTTCCGCGGATAGCGAGGCAGGTAGGCTTTAATTCGGTTCTTAAGATCTTCGCTCAACGCGTTCATCGATCCAACTCCGCGGCGATGATATTCAAACTTCCCAACACTGCGGGCACGTCCGAAATTTGGTGGCCTTCAATCAGGTGCGGGAACAGCGCGAAATGGATGAACGACGGCGGCCGGGTGCGGGCCCGCCAAGCTTTCGCGCTGCCGTCGGACACCACGTAAAACCCGAGTTCGCCGTTGGCGGTTTCGTTCGCCCCGTACACTTCGTTCACCGGCGTCTCGAAGCGGCGGTTCCACATGAACAATTCGAAGTGTTGAATCAACCCTTCGATGCTGCGGTACGTCGCCGATTTGTCCGGGATCACCACTTTACTATCGGTGCCGATGTTCACGGGGCCGCTCGGCAGGTTCTCAATGGCCGCGGCGATGATGTTCACCGATTCGAGCATCTCGCCCATGCGGACGAGGTAGCGGGCGAGGCAATCGCCGCCGTTGCTACAGACGATTTTGAACGACGATTGCAATTCGGGGTATGCCAAATACGGTTCGTCTTTCCGCAAATCGCGGGCGACCCCGGACGCGCGGGCGACGGGGCCGGTGCAACTGCGGTTGATCGCTTCTTCGCGGGTCAGCGTGCCGACGCCTTGGGTTCGGTCGATGAAGATTTTGTTCTTGTTCAGCAACCGGCAGACGTCGCCGTGGGCTTTGGGAAACGATTTCACAAACGCCCGCACTTGGCTCACGAATAGGTCGTTCACATCGTTGATGAGCCCGCCGACGCGGGTATAGCTCGGATGGAACCGTTGCCCCGAGGCGTTCTCGAGGATGTCGTAAATTCGTTCGCGCTCGTTGAAGGCGTATAAGAAGGCCGTCAATCCGCCGAGGTCGAGGGCAACGGCCCCGACGCACAGCAAATGGTCGCCGATGCGGGCGAGTTCCGCCAAAATCGTGCGGATATATTTGCAGCGCGGGGTAATGTCCAAGCCCATCAATTTTTCGATGGTGTGGTGCCAGGCGATTTCGTTGGCCACCGGCGAGACGTAGTTCATCCGATCGACGATGGTCACGTATTGATTGAAATCCAAATCTTCGCCGAGCTTCTCGAACCCCGAATGCAGGAAGCCGATATCCGGTTGCGCCTTGACGATGGTCTCGCCGTCCAATGTCAGGATCAATCGCAACGTCGTGTGCGTGGCGGGGTGCTGCGGCCCGAAATTGAGCGTGTAAAGGAACTCTTTGTCGGTTCCTGTTTCGTCGACCGAGGCGACCGCTTCCAAAGGCATTTCAGCTCTCCGCTCGGGTCACGGTCGGGAAGTTGTGGCGTTCGCCATAGCCGCGCATCGGGTAGTCTTTCCGCAGCGGATGACTCGTGAATTCGTCCGGCAATAAAATCCGTCGCAAGTCGGGGTGGCCTTGGAATTTCACGCCGAACATGTCGTACAGTTCGCGCTCCATCCAATTGGCCCCTTCCCACAAATCGACGACGCTCGGCACTTCCGGATCGGGGTCATTCACGAATGTCTTCACGAACAACCGTTCGCCGGTAGTCGTATTTGTCAGGCTGTAGACAATGCCGTAGCGATCCGTGGCATCGGCATAGCCGAGGTAGTCAATACCCGCGAGATCGCAGAGCATATCGAAGCCGCGCTGCAATTGCAGGAAGGCCAGCACGCCGTAGATTTTCTCGACGGGTACGGTCAGCCGTTTGTTGTCCCGGAATTCCATCGGCAGTGCCGAGCCGGCCCCGAATTTGGCGTCGATGGCGGTGGCGTGTTCAATTGACAAGAGGCAGCCCCCGCAAACGTTTGCCCGTCGCAAAATTCCCCGGGGCGATCACCACTTCCGATGGATCCAACTCGCCCAAGCGGTCGCCGGGGCCTTCGTAGGCCGTGCGTTTGGCGAACTCCCGGCCGTCGATGGTGCCGCCCTTCATGATCTTTTCTTGGAGGTCGAGCACGGCTCGGATGACCTGCTCCGGTCGCGGCGGGCAACCCGGCACGTACACATCGACCGGGATGAAGCGATCGATCCCCTGCACTACCGAATAGGTATCGAAGACGCCGCCGGTACTGGCGCAGGCCCCCATACTGATGCACCACTTCGGCTCCGGCATTTGCAACCAAATCCGCTGCATCACAGGGACCATCTTCATCGCCACCCGACCGGCCACGATCATCACGTCGCACTGGCGCGGGGTGAAGCGCATCGCTTCGCTGCCGAAGCGGGCGAGATCGTAGCGCGAACTGGCCGAGGCCATGAGTTCGATGCCGCAACAGGCGGTGGCGAAGGGCATCGGCCAGAGACTGTTCTTGCGGACCCAGTTCGCCAAGAAATCGAGCTTGCTAACGAAGATGTTGTCGTCGAGCTTCAGCGCCATTGGAACACCCCCTTGCGCCAGGCATAGACGTAAGCGATGCCGAGCGTCGCCAAGAATATCAGGATTTCGGCGAAGACCAGCGTGCCGAACGCGGCTTTCCAAGCGGTGTCGCCGCCTTCGCCGTAGGCGATCACCGCCCACGGATACAGGAAGAGCAATTCCACATCGAACACGAGGAACAAAATCGCGATCAGGTGGAAGCGGATATCGAACTGCATGTGGGCCGACCCGATCGGGTCCATCCCCGATTCGTACGGCATGTTCTTCACTTTCGTCGGCTTCCACGGCTTCAAAATCGGCGTGTGGGTGCCGGCGAGTGTCGCCAAGGCGAGCAGCACCACGGCGACGGCGTAGATCAAAATACCGTAGTACGAACTGAGATCGAATGCCGGCTCGAGGCCCGATGGGGTCAGTACGAGATCGGGCGAAGCCATGAACGCTGCCTTTCGATCCTTCGGGACGTGCCTTGTGAAGGTTTTCACAAGGGCGGGCACAAACGAATCCCGAGAGCAAATCGGGACTCTTCCATCATGATAGTAGTCCGGTACCGGACCGCGTCAAGAAATGGCGGCGGATGCCGATGTGAAGCCGACGAGTTCGAGCATGGCCGACCGCAGCACGAACGGCTCCTTCGGGACCGACTCCCAGCGGAACAGCGGGATCAATTCCTTCGCCGAGATCGGTTCCGCCTCCGGCAACCATCCGCAACTCCAGGCCAGTAATCCGAGCAAAGCTTCCGGTTTCACCCCGGCCTCGCGAAGCGATGACAGCCGGGTGTCACCGTGACGCTTGGCCAGCCGTTGCCCGTTTTCGCCTACGACCAACGGCGCATGGGCGAACCGCGGCGGGGCCAGCCCGAGGGCTTTGTAGATCAGCAACTGCCGCGGGGTCGAGGGGGTCAGATCGTCGCCGCGAACGACTTCCGTGATTCCCGCGGCCGCATCATCGACGACGACGGCGAGCTGATACGCCGGGACCTTCGCCGCGCGCCAGACGACGAAATCGCCGCCGAGTTTTTGCAGGTCGAGTTCGACCAATCCTTGGAATCGATCGAAATACGCCGGCGTGTCGGTCACCCGGAATCGCCACGAATAGGGCCGATCCAGCGTCGCGGCATCGGCGACTTTGCGATGGGCGCAGGTGCCGGGATAGGTCGGGCCTTCGTGTTCGGCGTGCGGGGCACTGGCGGCACTCGCGATGTCGTTCCGGCTGCAGGTGCAGGGGTAAACCAACTCCAGTCGCTGCAATTCGGCCAGGGCCGCCTCGTGCTCCGGCAACCGGGTCGACTGCACCACGGCTTCGCCATCCCAATCCAATCCGAGCCAACGCAGATCGTCGAGGGCCTGCGCCGCGGCGTCCGGCTTGTTCCGCCAGACGTCGATGTCCTCCATCCGCAGTACGACTTCGCCTCCCTGCGACCGCGCCGAGAGCCACGCCAGCAAATAGGTCCGGGCGTTGCCGACGTGCTGCGAGCCGGTCGGAGAAGGGGCCAGTCGGCCGCGGAGAATGGACATGGGGTTTGATCTTGCGGCCATTTTGACAAAGCCATTAACGTACGGAACGTTCGGTCACCCGGGCCAAAAGTTCCCCATGATTCGGCATTTCGGCACGGTTCTGTCGGTCGGTTGGGTGTTCGTTTGTGCTTCAATCGGCGGTGCGACGCACGCCTCCGGTTCGGCGCATCCACTCAAAAACCACGGCCCCGGCGACGATCCCCAAAATCGTCGATCCGGCGGCAACCGCCATACCCCGGTTCCGCTGCCGGAAAAGAAAAGCTTCCCGCCGGCCCGCGATTTGGAAGTACTCCCGATGCCGTGGCCGGCGAAGCCATTCTTTTTCTGGGGGGCCGTACTTTCCGGCGGGCGGTCAGTGAGCTTCGGTGGCTCGGCGAAATCTTCCGGGTTATTCTCGATACGCCGGCGACTGGCTGTGGTACGATACCCGGTGCACACATCTAGGAGGGCGCGCGATGCGAGCCGAGGAACCGACGTCGTGGGTCGTCTACACGATCAAGGCCGTGGGAAAGATGCCGAGCATCAATGCGATTTGCTCGCAGGGAGAGTGGGGCGCGCTCGATTCGTCCCGCCCGGGCAAGCTGACGCTGATCCGCGAAAACATCGACAACGAAGGCGAAGCCGAGCGATTGGCCCGGACGCTCACCCCGCCGGCGCCGCCGAAACCCCCCCGCCCGTTCCGGCCGCCGGTGGCCAAAATCCTCCCGACCGGGCCGCTGTCCGCGGAGGAAACGGGAATCGGCGCGGCGATTTCCGATTCACAGCCCGCGGAAAGTTAGTATCATGACGGACTCTCATACGGTACCGCCTGCGGGCGGTCGCCATTGCCATTAGGAGACGGTATGGGTTTGCGGATGCGGATGCACGACCGGGAGCCGATCGCAGCGGCCCTGCGTCGGTTCAAGAAGTTGATCGAACGCAGCGGGATGAAAAAGGAACTCCGCGCCCACGAGTA
>JANXTU010000405.1 GCA_025352235.1 Fimbriiglobus sp. | reverse complement strand
GTTTCAACGCAGATTCGGGCAGAGGAAATCCCATCCGGGCGGCGGGGGTTTGATCTCTTTCGGTTCGGCCGGCCGCGGGATCGGGCGGGGAGTGTCCAGAATCGGTAAGCAATCGATGGCGGTATCCGGCAACGGCACCTTCAGCGCCGATTCGGTCATCAGATCGATCAGCGTTTGCAGGGTGGCCGGGTGTTCTGAGAGTGCGATGTGACCCACTTCGTTCACGGTCACCGCCTCCGGCGCTTTCAAACGCGGCGCCCCCCGCAAGTGGTGCGACTTCAAGATCAGCGCCCGGTACGGGACATTCTGCGTCAGATCCCCGTTCGCGCCGATGGGGTCGATGTAGACGACGGCGTCGAGCGGAATTTCTTCCCGGCTCACTTGGCACGCCAATTCTTGAATCTGGTCGGCCGCGGAACCGAAGCCCACCAGCAGGAAGCGGGCGTCGGGGTCCTCGCGATGGAGGCGATGCAATTCCTTGCGGAACCACTCGCGGTCCGACCGTTGGGCGTAGTAAATTTTGGGGAAGCCGGCGCAGGTGAGTACCTGCGGCAGTTCGCCGAAGCCGTACAGTTCGAGGACGTCGGCCCCGTTCATCAAGAAGGCGTACACTTTGGCCCGCGCCGGGGCGAGCACCCGCACTTGTTCCACGGGCTTCAAACTCTCGGCGAAGGCCGTGTGCCGGCAGGTCGTGCAACCGCCGGCCAGACTGAGGCCCAAGAAAAGCAGGGGAAATGGGAGGCGGAGGCAGTTTCGCACGTCGGTTCTCCAGGGGCCGTCCATTCGGCATACCCCGGAGATCGACCAAACTACCCCATCGACGCGAGTTTGTTTATTCTCCCGATCTTAACAGTCGCACGGGTCGCGTTGACTTTGCCGGTTAGTGAAAATGGCGAACATGGGCTGTTACGACGGCTTTCGTTCGGGGCCGGTCGTCAGTTTCTTTCGCAGGTGTTCGAGGGCCTTCTCCAAGGTTTTATCCTTGTAGTTCGGGTCGATTTTGAATTCCTCGGATGCCGGCTTCGGCGTTTCTCCCTTCGGCTTGATCTTGTCGAGTTGATTGACGAGTAAAATCTGCTGCCGGCGGTCGTCGAGTGTCAATTTCACATCCAGTCCGGCGTCGGGACGCACGCCCCATTCGTCGGATTCATTCGATGTCGGCCAGCGGTGGATGTTCTTTCCGTTGGGCGTCAGCCAGACCTCGGCCGTGAGCTTCACCGCCGACTTGTGATCCGACAGTTCGAAGATTTTCTGCACGCTCCCTTTGCCGTAGCTCCGTTCACCGACGATCGCGGCACGGCCGTTGTCTTGGAGCGCGGCCGCGACGATTTCGCTCGCGCTGGCGCTGTCCGAATTGATCAGCACCGCCATCGGGCGTTCGTTGGCCGGCTCGAAGACGGTATCGGATTTCTTCGCTTCCCACTTGCGACCGGTGCCGGTGCGGTCTTTGGTCGACACGATTTTGCCCGAATTCAAAAACAAGTCGGAGACGAAAATCGCCTGGCTGAGGAGACCGCCGGGGTTGCTGCGCATGTCGAGGATCAGAGCCTTCGCCCCAGCTTTTTCAGCTTCCAACACGGCGGCTTTCACCTCGGCACCGGTGTTGTCGTTGAACTGGCTCAGTCGGATCAGGGCGATCTTGTTTTCTTTGTCGGCGAGATAGTCCCACTTGGTCAGGTCGTTCGGATCGCGGGCGAAGCCGCGCACGGCGTGGATTTTGATTTCGGCCCGCGTCAGGGGGACGTCCTCCAATTTTGAAGCGCCGAGGCGGAGGACGGTCAAAACGAGTTTGGTCCCCGCGTCGCCCTTGATCTTCGCCCGGGCGTCGTCGACGCGGAGGTTCTCGGTCGTTTCGCCGTCGATCTTGTAGATCAGGTCGCCCGATTGCAGACCCGCCTCGAACGCTGGGGTACCGACCATCGGCGATTCGATCATCAAGATTTGCAGTTGCGAATGGAGCGTGAGATACGCCCCGATCCCGCCGAACTTGCCTTCGGTATCGGTGGTGAACTGCTTGAGTTCGTCTTCGTTGAAGTAGGTGCTGTGCGGATCGAGCCGGCTCAAGCCGCCGTGAATCATGTCTTCGACGAGCTTCTTTTTTTCGTCGTCCGACAGTTCGCGGACGTAATTTTTATCGACCTCGGCGAGCACGTCGACGACGGTGCGGACGAGCTTATAATCTTTCTCCGGCGGCGGCGCGGTGGCCGAAAGTACGGCCCCGAGCAGCACGAGCGCGGGCACTACGAGCATCCAAGCGAGATTGCGTTGCGACATTGCGTGCCCCGTTACAAGCCGTACACTTTGCCCAGTTTCCCAAGCCGATTGTCCCGATTATAGCCATCGATCCGCCAACGCGGGAGCCGAACCCTACGGCCCAGCGCGACTTGCAATTTTTACTTCAAGTCGTTTTGACCGGCCGATTCCGTGTGGCTAATCTTTTGGCAATGCCGGTCTAGATTGCCCAGTGTGTCGAAAGCCGACGAACTTCTCCGCCTCCGGCTCAGGATCACTTCAATGTACACGCTGGTGATGATGACGGCGCTCGCCACGGCGCCGGAAACGACGCAGGCCAACGGATTCTTTCGCGATTTGGCCGGTGGCAGCGGTTGCCATTCGGACAGCCGCTCGCAATCGGACGGCAGCAATTGCACCGGCTGTTCCGGCGGGGTGTTCCACGGCCGGATCATCTCGTTCTTCAGCTTCGGCGGCGGGAGCTGCCACAGCAATTGCAACGGCAAGAACGCCAGCGCCGGTTCGACCTGCCACGGTAGTAGCTGCAACGGGAGCACCTGCCACGGTAGTAGCTGCAACGGCGCGCGGCGCGACCTCGGATATTCATCCTGCAACGGGTCCGGGTATCAATCGTCCTGCTTCGGGTCGTCGTGCACGGGGAATTCCTTCCCACCGATGACGGTGCCGAGTTTCCCCGGCGGCGATTTCGCCCAGCCGAACCCGGCGAATTATGGCTCCGGCTCCGGCGGCGGTTGCTTCGGCTCCGGAATGCCGAGCGTTCCCGGCGGCATCGACCCGGCTCCGTATTCGAATCCATATTCGGTGCCAAGCGATCAGCAAAGCACCTACCGCCCGACGGTCATCGACGATACTCAACGGGGTGTGATCGTCGTCCGGTTGCCGGAAGACGCCAAGCTCTTCGCCGAGGGCCGCCAACTCTCGCTGAAAACCGACGTCCGCCGCTTCGTGACCCCGGCCATCCCGGCCGACCGCGATGCGGTGTACAACCTCCGGGTCGAGTACATCCGCGACGGGGAAGTGATCTCGCGCACGAAGCGCGTGACCATCCGCGCCGGGGATACGAAGACGCTCGAGTTCTCGGAGCAATCGGTGCAACTTCCGTCGGTGCCGGCCCCGGAATTGTCCGCCGAGAAGCCGGGACTCGGCACGCCGATGGCCCCGACGCTGCCGACCCTCCCGACGATTCCGCCACTGCCGTCGACCAACTGGCCCGCGGGCACGCCGACGGTGAACAAGCCGCAACCGCTCCCACCGCTCGGGGGCGGTTCGGTGACGGTCATCCCCCCACCGCAAGCCGCGTCGGATCGGGCGAAGATCACGGTGAAGCTCCCGGTTGGTGCGACGCTGTTCGTCGATTCGAAGAAGAACCCACGCACCGACGCCGTCCGCGAATTCACGACGCCGGCGCTCAAGAAGGGCGAACTCTACACGTACCGATTGCGGATCGAGTTCAGCCGCAACGGCCAGCCGGAATCCGAAGAGCGTAAGGTCGAGTTCATGGCCGGGGAACTGCACACGGTCGACTTCACGATGCCGGTCTACCGGGCTTCGCGCTGATCGGAACGAAGAGCTTTACCACAGAGGCACAGTGGCACAGAGAAAACGAGATCGAAGGCGGGTGGTGCGAATGGAGGGCCGTTCGCACCACCCGCTTTTTTCTCAACCTATTCATCTTTTCTCTGTGCCTCTGTGCCTCTGTGGTAAAGTCTTTCTTGTTTTCCTTACGCACTGACGCCACAATACGGACTCAAGGTCACCTCTCTCAGGAGTTCCCATGCGTCGGTTTTTGTTGGCGTTGCCTTTGGCGATGCTGTTCGCGGTCCCCGGTTTCGCTCAGAAGGTGGCGAACCCCAAAGATGTCGAGAAGGTCGAGAAGGCCTTGCCGACGGAGGCCCCGGCCAAGCCGAAGGCCAAGCGGAACATCCTGATTTTCAGCAAGACGGCCGGGTTCCGCCACAGTTCCATTGAACTGGGCACGCGGGCCATCACGATGCTGGGCGACAAGACCGGCGCCTACACCGCCTTCGCCACCGAAGACGAATCGTACTTCGAGCCGGAAAAACTCGCGAAGTTCGACGCCGTGTTCATGCTCAACACCACCGAAGACGTCTTCAAGCCCAAGGCGGGGAGCAACGAAGAGAAAACCAAACGCGAAACGGAACTGAAAGCGTCGCTGCTCGATTTCGTCAAGAGCGGCAAGGGGCTGATCGGGATCCACAGCGCGACCGACACCTATAAGGGCTGGAAGGAATACAACCAGATGATGGGCGGGGCGTTCGTCAGCCACCCTTGGCACAAAAAAGTCCCGGTCAAACTGACCGATCCGAAAAGCCCCGTGAACGCGGCGTTCGACGGCAAAGACTTCGAGATCGCCGACGAGATCTACATGTTCCGCGACGACACCGCCAAAGCCACGGATCGGAGGTTCTTGCTCGAAATGGACATCTCGAAGATGGACCAAAAGGACAAAGACGGCGGCAAGCGCAAGGACGGAACGTACGCGATCAGTTGGATCAGCACCTTCGGCAAGGGCCGGACGTTCTACTGCTCGCTGGGCCACCGGGAAGAAATATTCTGGAACACGACCGTGCTGAAGCACTACCTCGCGGGCATCCAGTACGCCCTCGGCGACTTGGAAGCCGACGCGACGGCGAAGGCGAAGGCCAAGTAGGATCGGACTATGCTCGACGTACTTATGTGTGACACTTCGCGAAACGCCGATTTTCCGATGCGTCCGACTCCGCCCCACCTTCGGTTTTGAAAGCCGAGCCGAGCGGAGAACGTCGCTTTTCGCTCCGCGAAAAGTGGTTGAGGCCAGC
>JANXTU010000059.1 GCA_025352235.1 Fimbriiglobus sp. | reverse complement strand
GAAGCGGCGCGGCGTCTGCTCAGTTTGGCCGGCGGGAGTTGGTCGTTCGATTCCGCCAGCCGCCACCTCAAAACCTTCTGCGGTCTGGACGCCAGCGACGAGTTCATCCGGAAAGTCACCGAGGCGGCGGGGAAGAAATTGACCGTCTGGATGGACGAAGCCCCCGAGGCGACGGAAGCCTTCGAACAGGCTTCAGGGGACGCGGAATTCGAGACCGACGGGACGACGGTGAACACGACCGAAGGCTGGAAAGAAGCCAAAATCGGCATCTTCGCCAAACGCGAGCGGGGCGAATCGGTGGGCCGACCGGAAGTTGCCGACGCCGGCGGCTCGGTTCGCCTTCGCGCGGATTGCGGAGAGCGTCGACTTTGCGCCGCAGTGGGGTTCAACGGCGACGCGGCTGGGCCTCGATCCGCTGGCCGGAACGATCGCGGTCTTGGCGGACGGCACGGCCTGGATTTGGGCCGGGCCGACGAGCAATTCCCCGGTGCGCCGCAGGTGCTGGACATCTTCCACGCCCTGAAATACGTGGGTGACGGGGCGAAGTTGCTCTTCGGCGACGGAACGCCCGAAGCGAAGACGCACGCGGATCGCGGCCGGGTGTTACTGCTGGCCGACGGCTACGCCGGGGTCGAGACTTGGGTCGGCGAGATGCTTGCGGCCGAGCCGAAGGGCGACGGCGCAAGCTTGGGCAGGGTGTTGAACTACCTCAAGGATCACGAAAGGGCGACTCAACTATGCGCTGCGACTGAAGCGGGGCCAATCGATCGGCACAGGGATGGTCGAGGGGGCGGCCAAGAACCTCATCGGCAAACGGCTCAAAGCCAACAACGCCCGTTGGTGCCTCGGCAACGTCGGAAAAATGGCCGGCCTCTGCTCGGCCTTGTACAGCGACTGCTGGGAGAGATTCTGGATTGCGGCCTGAACCGGGAACATAAACTCCAAGAATCGTTGCTACACCCTTTGGGCGGGTATGACAACAATTCTTGGAGCCACGGGGGAATGACTTGTGAATCCAAGCTAGGGGAGGCACCTGAAATCGGACGTAACTCCTTGCGGCGCTAGGTCGTTCCGAAAGTCGGACGTCATTCCACGATAGGGTGGGTGGGTTCACGCTGGAATGACGACTCCCAGAATCGTTGGCACACCCCTTTGGGCAGTTGAGCTAGTATAGGCGATGAGAAATGGCTAAATTCCCACTTGTCGGTACGCTTCGTCGGGTCATCTGCGTCCGAATCTCGGGTGGGGCGAATGTTTCAGCAATTGAGCGCAGTTTGGAAGTTCCGCTATTTCTGGCTGTCGCTGGTCCGAATGGACCTCTACACGCGCTACCGGCGGTCCTTTCTCGGGATCGGCTGGTCGCTGTTGACACCGCTGGCGATGACCGGGATTTTCTGCGTCGTCTTCAGCACGCTCAACGGCTCGAATTGGAAGGACTACGCCCAGCAGACGCTGGCCGCCCTCGCCGCGTGGGAATTCCTGCGCAACACGCTCGTCTCCGGCTGCAAGTCGTTCATCCAAAACGAAGCGTACATCCGGCTCAGTCCGCTCCCATTCGGCATTTACCCCTTGCGCACCGTCATGGGGAACTCGATCCACTTTTTCATCACGCTCGGCGTCCTCGTGGCGCTCGTGGCCTTTTTGGGATCGGTCTACATCCAACCGACGATTTGGTTGGTGGCGCCGGCCGTGTTGATGATGATGCTCTTCGGCTGGGGGATCGCGACGATCGCGGCGTTCGCCACGACGTACTTCCACGATGTGTCGCACCTGATCGAAGTTTCGGCGCAGGCCTTCTTCTTCTTGACGCCGATTATCTATCCGCCGTCGCTGCTCATCAACCAGAGCTTGGGCTGGCTCGTCGAGGTCAACCCGGTGTACGTCTTCATCGAGCTGATCCGCGAGCCTTTGGTCGCGGGCAAAATACCGAGGCTCGACCGCTACGCCTACGCTGCGGGCCTGACGGCGGCGAGTCTTGGGCTCGCGATGGGCACCATCGCCTGGCTGCAAAAACGGGTCGTGTTCCAACTCTGAGTCACCGGGCGTTCCGAGAGAATCGAAGCATGGCGCGGATCGAGTTGAATCACGTCAACGTCACGTTTTCCTTGCGGAAGACGACCCGGGTGACGCTGAAAGAATACCTGTTGAAAGGGCTGTTCCTCACGTCGGTGAACCCGGTGGTGGCGATCCACGCTCTCAACGATCTCTCGTTCACCCTCGTCGAAGGCGAGCGGCTCGGCGTCATCGGCCACAACGGCGCCGGCAAGTCGACGATGCTGAAAATGCTCGCCGGGGTCTACGCCCCGAATTCGGGGACGCGGATCGTCGAAGGGAGCATCTGCTCGCTCTTCGATATCGCCGTCGGCTTCGAAGGGGAAGCCAACGGCTGGGACAACATCACCTTCCGCGGCTACCTCCAAGGCGAAACGCCGCGGACGCTGAAGGCCAAGCGGCAAGAGATCGCCGACTTCAGCGAACTCGGCGACTTCCTCAATATCCCGGTCCGCTATTACTCCGCCGGGATGCTGGTGCGGCTGGCCTTCGCCATCGCCACCGCGACCGAACCGGAAGTCTTGCTGGTCGACGAAGTCCTCAGCGTCGGCGACATGGCGTTCGTCGCCAAGGCCAAGGAACGGATGCGGCAAATGATGCGGAAGTCGAGCCTAATGGTGCTCGTCAGCCACGACCTCGAATCGGTCCAAGAATTCTGCACGCGGGCACTTTGGATGGAACACGGCCGGGTGAAGCTCGACGGCAGTCCGAAGGATGTCGTTGCCGCGTACCAAGCGAGCGTCGCCGCCGCGGCTTAATCGGGGCCGGCATGTCGACGCGTCCTTTCTTTTCCGTGATCGTCGTCAACTTCAACGGGGCGAAGGTGCTCCCGGACTGCCTCGCGGCCCTCGCCGGGCAGACGTGGCCGGGCGATCGGTTCGAAACCATTTTGTTGGACAACGCCTCGATCGACGATTCTCTCGACATCGTGCGGACCCGATTTCCGGGCGTTCGCATTCTGGCGGAATCGCGGAATAGCGGCTTCGCGGGGGGGAACACCTTGGCCGTGCGTGCGGCGCAAGGGGACGCAATCGTTCTGTTGAACAACGACACGATCCCCGATTCCTTTTGGCTCGAAGAACTAGCTCGAGCCATCGACGAAAATCCGGGCTGCGTCATCGGTAGCAAACTCATTCTGGCCGCGGAACCGGGGCGGATCAACAGTGCGGGACTCTACTTGTTGCGAGACGGGCGCGGGGCCGACCGATCCTTCGGCCAGCCGGACATCGGGCAGTACGAAGCGGGCGGGGAAATCTTCGGGGCGTGCGCCGCGGCCGTGGCCATCCCGAGGAGCCTGCTCCGCGACCCGCTGTTCGACCCCGAGTATTTTCTGTATTGCGAGGATCTCGAAGAAGCTTGGGCCGGGCAGCTCGCCGGGCGCCGGACCGTGCTCGCCCCGCGCGCCGTCGTCCGGCACCTGGTCGGCGCTTCGGCCGGGGATCGTTCGCCGCTCTTTTGGTATTACGTCGAACGGAATCGCACGCTCGTGGCCCTGAAACACGGCGACCCGTTTCTGATCGCCTATTCGATGGCCGGCCTGTTGACTCGCGCGTTACGGGCGCTGGTGTTGGGCACACTCCGGCACCCCGCGCCGAAATACCGCTGGCCCGCGGTGAAGGCCGTCTGGCGGGCGCTCGGGGATGCGGTGTTGCGGGCGCCGAAGTTATTGACCGCGCGATTCACCGATCCGCGGCGCCGGGGGAAGGCTTGATGCGTGTCCTGATCAACGGGCTCTCGACGCTCAAAGCGAAAACGGGCGTGGGCCACCACATCGCCGATCTGTACGCGGC
>JANXTU010000312.1 GCA_025352235.1 Fimbriiglobus sp. | reverse complement strand
TTCAGCGAGGTCCGCATCCAGCGGTTGATGGGGAGGGCGAAGCCGCGTTTGGGTTGCTGGAGTAGCTCCGGCCGAATGACATCGGCGAACGCTTCGCGGAGCAAAAACTTGCCGGGCTGGTGGGCCGGCACGCGGATTTCGCCGGGGATGGCGTGGGCCAAGTCGATCAATTTCTGCGCGAGGAACGGGACGCGGAGTTCGAGGCCGAAAGCCATGCCGTTAGCGTCGCCGTCGCGGAGGAGCATATTGCCTTGGTAATAGATCGATTCCAACCTCGAGATCAACGCGGCCGAATCGTCCGCGACATCGTCCGAGGTCGGGTAGACGTCGGCATCGTGGAACCCGGCATCGAGGCCGAGTTCGCCGGGGAAGTACCCCAACTCGGCGAGCTGCGACTCGGAGAGCGAGCGCCGGCGGTGCAAGTAGAGGCTCACCGAGTCCGGGGCGCCGGAGACCATATCCCGGAGTTTGGCCCGCACGCAGTGGGTCTTGCGCGCGGACATCACGCTGGCGATCCCACGGCGAAGCTTTTTGGGCAACGGGTTCATCAGGCGGGCGAATCGGCGCAGCTTGGGCACGTCGCGGAAGCTCGGGTAACCGCCGAAGAGTTCGTCCGCCCCCAATCCCGACAAGGCGACTTTGATGCCTCTCGCTCGCACGGCCCGCGCGATCACGAACACGTTGAGCCCGTCGATCGAAGGTTGGTCGAGGGCGGCGAGCCATTCACCCGTGGCCGCTTCCGCCTCGTCCGCCGGGAGCGGGATCGTGGCATGCGTGAGGCCGAAGAGTTTGGCGGTCCGTTCGGCGGCGCTCGCTTCGTCATACTCCGGGTGTTCGCCGAACGACACGGTGAACGAGTGCATCGACGGCGAATATTTCGCGGCGATGCCGGCGAGGATGGTGCTGTCCAACCCGGACGAGAGAAACAGCCCGACGGGGACATCGGCGACGAGGTGATCGCGCACCGCGGATTCGACCGCGTCGCGGATCGCGACGACTGCCTGCGGGCGTGTCCACGAGCGATCCGGGGTGGGATAGTTCCAGAACGGGATGGGGTCCGCGCATTCGCGCCAGCCGGCCTCGTTTTCGGCCGGCTCGAATTCTTGGTACGTCCCCGGCGGCAGAGTGCGAATTTCGGCGAAGAGCGTCCGCGGATGCTGCACGGCCCCGTAGGCGAGCATCCCGGCGATGCCCGCGTGATCGAGTTTTCGGGACACCCTCCCGGTGGCGAGCAAGGCCCGGACTTCGCTGGCGAAGGCGAGGCCCCGCGGGGATTTCGCCACGTACAGCGGCTTGATCCCGGCCGGGTCTCGGGCCAAAAGCAACCGTTGCCGGGAAGGGTCGAAATAGGCGAAGGCGAACATCCCTTCGAGTCGCGACAGTGCGGCGACGCCCCAGTGGGCCAGCGCCTGAAGCAGCACTTCGGTATCGCTGGCGCTGCGGAACGAAACTCCCGAGGCGATCAATTCGTCCCGCAGCGCGGCAAAGTTGTAAATTTCGCCGTTGTAGGTGATCCACGTTCCGCCGGGCCCGGTCGCCATCGGCTGGTGGCCGAGCGGGGAGAGGTCGAGGATTGAAAGCCGGCGGTGGCCGAAGCCGAGCCAGCCGGCGCCGAATGGCCAGATTTCGAGTCCGGCGTCGTCCGGACCGCGATGGCTTTGCGCGTCGGTGGCCCGACGCAGCGCGGTTCCGACCGCGTCGCGCTCCGGAGCGATGATCCCGGCTATCCCGCACATGGCGTGGCCATCATTTCTGTGAAGATTCGAGAAGTCGCCGGATCAGGTGAGAGAACCGATCGCGGAAATGCCCGAGGGTAAACTGTGCATCAAAGAGGGTACGCCCGGCCCGCCCGTACGGTTCGGCATTGGGGCCGGTCACATCCAGCAATCCGTCCAATAATTCATCGGAACTTCTCGGATCGACCGCCCGGCCGGTCACGCGGTCGCGGATCACTTCCGCGCCGGCATCGGTCGAACCGGTCAAGACGGGCCGACCGACCCGCATCGCCTCCAAATAGACGAGCCCGAACCCTTCGCCGCTGGAAGGGAGCGCAAAAGCCGCGCAATGTCGGAGGTAGTGATTCCGTTCCACATCGTCGACACGGCCCAAGAATCGGATGCCCGCGCCGTTCCCCTGGGCGAGCGCTTCGAGCCGCGCCCGGTCGGGTCCATCGCCCATCAAGAGCAAATCGAGATCGGGCCGGACAACGCGCAGGCGTGGCCAAACCGCGATGAGTTCGTCGAACCCTTTGTACCGCTCGAGACTTTGCATCCGGCCAATGCTGAGAATGTACGGATTCGACTCAGGCGGTGGCCCGAACGGCGAATCCTCGGCGGCTGGGGCGCCGAGGTGGCAGACTTCGGCGGGCACCTCGGCCAGCCAGGGATTGAACTCGCAACCTTTCCGCAGTGTATGCTCCGAGATGGCCCATGCGAACGCGGACCTTCGCATTCCGCGGCGAGTCGCCGGGCCGAGCGTTCGCCAAGCATCGATCCCATACAAGGCTACCAGAGCGGGCTGTCGGCGGAAGGATGCCAGCAACAGCGTTGCGAGGTTGACGTGCAAGACGAGGACGGCATCCCAGCGGTGGAGGTTCAATTCGTACGCGCAGCGAATCGCCATTTTTTTCCGATTGCCCCCGGCCCCCCAGCCCCGGATGCCGTAGGCCTTCCGGACTGCGTCGCGGGAATCCATGCTCGACAAAACGGTGAGCTCGACACCGGGGAACGATTCGCAGAGCGCTCGCACCACCATCCGGCCAGCCACTTGGACGCCACCGTATCCGAACAAATCAGGGGCGAGAATCAAGACGCGCATCGCTTAGCAATCCTCATGAAGAATTGTGACCCTACTAAGGATCTCTCGGTTTCGGCGTCAGCCGGTACACTCGGAGAGTCCCCGTGGTGTTTTCCGCCCCCGGCCGGCGGAAGGCCACCGTGACGGCTCGCGGGTTTTCGTAAATCATTTCGCCGATATCGTATCCGTCGCGGATCGGGAAACGATGCGTCAGCGTTTCGTTGCCGTCGACACTAAATAAGAACGGCGCCCGGCTCGGGTTCGCGTCACTCGGGTGGAAGCAGACCGGACGAGGTGCGTACACCGAGTCGATCCTCGACCCGCAGACGAGGAGTTCGGCGTCGGCCGGCAGGAGCGAGTCCAAGTCGCGGAAGTCGTCGTGGAAAGCGGTGAATCGCCGCAGGAAATCGTCCCGCATTTGCAGGCCCAGCGAGACCCGGGCAAACGGAAGAGCGTAATACGCCATCACGGCGAGCCACGGCGCCAGCAGCGCGACGGCCCCGATTCGGAGGGCACGCGAACCCCGTTTGCTTTCGCGGAAACGATCCTGCCACCCCGCGGCCGCGAACATTATCGCGGCGATGGGCAAGCCCCCCAAGAAACGCACATCGTTTTGCACGACGGTCCAAATCAACACCGATTGCAGGACGATCGCGCCTAAGATATACATCCGCGCCGGGCGATCGAGCCGACTCGACATCGGTGCCAGCAACACCCCCAGCCAGACCAGCGGGCAATAGCCGACGCCCGCATAGAACCCGAAGTCTTTCCAGCCGGTGCGATTCGCTTCCAGCGTCGCGGTCAAGACGCTCTCCGCCTCGCCGGGCGCGTACGCGGAATGCCAGAACCGACCAGCGAGCATCGGACCGAACAGAGAACCGGAATTGGCCCAAGTCCAGATCGCCAGCGGCGAGTACAACGCGAGCGCGGGAAGTGCCGCGAACGCGACGGCGAGAAGCATCCGACCGCCTGCCGCGCGGCGGCATTCCGAGATGATCGCGACGGCCGAGCAACCAAGTGCTAAAGGGAGAAAGGTGACTTTCGACGCGGCGGCGGCGGCGGCGAGAATCGCGATGGCCCCCAACCGGATCCGCCCGGTCGCGGGAAAGAACCGGCGCCCGAACTCCCCCGGGATGCAAGCCAAGATCAACGCCGTCGACGCCAATTGGCCGAATGCGTGCGAACCCGCCGTGCCGAAGGTACCGGCCGGGAGCATCCCGGTGATCGCCGCCGCACCGATCAGCGATGCGAGCCAACGATTCGCGGTCGCGATCAGGACCCATTGCGAAGCGAACCGGCCGAGTTGAACCGCGTAGCACCAACTTGTCGCGTTCGGCGCGTCGGCAATTTTCAGGGCGTGGGCGTAGGTCCCGGCGATCGGGTAGTGCATTTGCGGGAGCACTGCCCCTTCCCACGGGTAGCGGTAAAAAATCAGGTTCCCTTCGCGCGCCAACCGCAGCGGCGTCAACATGTGGTAGTAGAGTTCGTCAATCTTGCTCGACGGCGCGGCTGCGATCAACAGGATGATCACCGCAGCGGCGACCGCCATCGCGGCTGGGATCGTGCGGGGGCGGAGCGAGGCGCAGTCGAGGCCCCGGATCGAAGAGGCGAGTTCCCATAGCCCGAGAATTTGCAGGATTCCCCCGAGCGCGATCCAGACCGGAATCGTACCCGCGCCCAAAGCGGCGATGGCGAACGTGATCGCCGCGAGGCACATCGTGCCGCCGAGCGACGCGACGACCCCTTCCCATGGCGCCGGTAAAGGATACCGAAGCAACGCGAGGAGCAGCTTTCCTAAGCGGAGGCAGCCGAGGAAACCCAAGCACCCGACCGCGACGACGGTGATCGTAGTCGAGGGAATCATGAGCGACCCGATTCAATCGAGAGCACGGCCAGTCCCCGTTGCAACGAGAGTCGCGATGGTCTTCCGCATGTCGGCCCGGTAATCCACCCAGCCCCATCGGCGGGCGAATTCGTGGGCTTCGCGCCCCATCTCGGCGGTTTCGACCGGTTTCGACAACGCCTGCTCCAAATGCGCGGCCAGCGCGTCGTCGTCGCCGTGCCGGTAGATCCGACCCTGCCGACCGTCGTCGATGAACCCCGGCGCCCCGGTATGGGAACTCGCGATGACCGGCGTCCCGCAAGAGAGCGATTCGTTCAATACCAACCCGAAGCCATCGCACGCGGATGGGAATACGAACGCGCGGGCCTCCGCGAAGTGAACCCACAACCGGCTGCGCGGTACCGGCGGAACGTATTCGTACAGCCCGGAATACTCGGTCAGAAATCGATCCGACAACAGCTTTTTCCCGATGAGTCGCAGGGTGTGTGTCCGATGCGCGCCGAGTCTTTTCCAGACCCGCAATAGCCGGGCGACCCCTTTGCGCAAGCTGAGGTGCCCGACGTACAACACGACCGGCTTCCGATCTCGGAACGGCACGAACGGCCGATCCCCTTCGCAGCCGTAGGGAATTTTGCGGATCCGGTCCGCCGCAATACCCTGCTCGATCAACCCATCGCGGACGAAATCCGAAGCGACCAAAATCGCATCGGCAGCCGCGAGTTCGGCGTCTTTGCGCCGCGTTCGCGCCGGGCGGTACTCTTCGGCCGGATCGAAGTCCGATCCCGCATCAGGGAATTCCTCCGCTTCGATTTCGAGGCAGCGCTGCATCGCGGCATGGTGCGGGATCGGCAAATCGTACAGGGTCGTCGCCCCGACGCGATGCGCGGCCGCGAAACTCCGCAGGCAAGCGTCTTCGCGGGCCAGCACCAAGGTGTCTCGGGGGCGGACGAACCGCGCCGCGGCCTGATCTACTGCTGCGAACCACGCATCGGTAGATCGGGGGCCGGGCGTCCGGAGATGGCAGCGTACCGCGAACCGGTGCGCCAGTTCCGGCCAGAAGATCGACCGGCAAACATCGGGCGCGGCTTCCGTATCCAAGCGTCGCGATTCCGACTTCGCCAACCGGTCGGGCCGCGCGAGATCCCCCGCCGTTCGCAGGCACTTCCCGAACTTTCCCGCGCCGTGGAACACGGCACCGCCGATCAACTCGCGCAACGCACCGGCTTCGGTCAAGGCCCGGATTTGATTGCGGACATCGACCGGGAGAACCGGGGCGACGCAAACGGCGCGGCTGGAAATCATCGCCTCCGCTCGATTCGCCGGGCGCCGAGGCAGACCGTCATCGCGACAGCCCAAAACGTGGCCGCGTTGTGGTCGAATACGATGGTGAGAACCAAAGCCAATCCCGAAAAGGTCAGCCCCGTCGCGGTGCAGGCGGCATCGCCGCCGCGCTGTCGGGCGTGCCAAAACTCCCAGATGAAGCCCGCGCGGATGACCGCCGTACCCAACAGTCCGAGCAGTCCGATCTCGTAGGCGATCCGCGCCGGCTCGTATTCGTAGATCGCGTCTTGTTCGGACACTGCGGCGGCGCTCGATTGGGCACGTCCCAACCCGACGCCGAGGGGGTAGTTCCCGATCGCATCCGGCACTTGGGAAAACGTACCGGACGAACGCTCGTCGAACGAATCCGCAGTTTGAACCCGCGCCGCCACGGCGGTTTGCAGGGACGCTTCCTCGGTGTTGACTTCGCCCACCACGCCGCCAACGAATCCGTACAGCGCTACAACCGTGGCCACGAGTGCGATCAACAACACGCGGCCAGAATTGATCAGGAGCAGCGGGAAGACGACGAGGAGCAATCCCACGAGCGTTCCGCTCCGCGAGACCGCAGCCGATGTACAGGCCAATCCCGCGACGATGCAAGCGTACCCGAGGGCGCTGGCCCGGTTGCGCAGGATCAAGGCCGCGCCGACCCAGCACGCCCCGATGCACATCGCCGCCATGCCGCTGATGTACGCGAACGTCCCCGATGCACGAATGCGCCCGACGTCCCCGACGGCCGTGACCGCGGAACTCGATTGTTGGTTCAAGACGTGATCGAGCGGCAACGCGAATTGGGAGGCGCCCAAGAACGCGTTTAAGATGGCCGACGCACCGATGGCGATCCCGACGGCATGGAGATCCCAGCGGCCGTTGCAGTGCGGGCCGGCGACATAGGCGAGCCAAGGTAAAAACAAGAGTCCCCGCAGGGAGACGACCGCGCCGACCGGCGAATACGCCTGGAGTTTCACCGCGCAACCCGCCGCGATCGCGAACGTCCCGACAATCAAGCACGACCGGAGCTGTTCGCTGCGGCCGGCCTCGCCGCGCCCCAACGAATACAAAAAGGCCGCGACCAAGGGGGCGTCCTTTGCGAAGTACGTGATCGCTTGGAACGATGGCGTACTGTCTTGGTAAACCCATTTCCGGATCGCGCCGTCGATGACGCAGAGGACCACCGAGGCGCAGAGGCACCCCGCCACGAAGGAAACCGACTGACCCTCATCGGACCGTCTTTTCAAAGTGCGACATCCCCTTCGAGCAGCGAGCTCCGAAACGCCCGTTCCAATTCCGCGATGTGCCCGGGCAAATCGACCCAGCCCCGCGCCTGCTTCAGCGCCCCGGCGGCGCAGGTGCGATACGCCTCGGGGGATCGCAGCAGCCGCGCGATCGCTTCGCCGTACGGCCGCGCATCCAGCCGATCCGCGGGCGCCAGAATACCCGTCTCGCCATCGCGCAGCCAATCCGGGATGCCGCCGACGGCGAACGCCACCGAAGGCAGGCCGAATAAACCCGCCTCCAAACCGACGAGCCCGAACGGCTCCGGCCAGAGGCTCGGCACGAGCAACGCCTGCGCCGACCGGTACTCGGCATCGAGTTCGCCCTTCGACTGCCAGCCGGCGAACCGCACCCGGACGGCGGGGGAACTTCGTTCGACCGCTTCGGCCCGCGCCGCCCAGAGGCCGCGCTGCGATCCGTCTCCGCACAGCACCAATTCGATCGGTCGGGCGAGCTGCTCCGACACGGCTGGGAGCGAGTCGATCGCTTGGATCCCCCCTTTGGAACCCTCCATACGACCGACGAACAGGAGTCGCACGGGCGCCGTCGGATCCCGGAGACGGTCGGTACGACGCTCGATGTCGCCCGCCGAATCGCCGGCCGCGGCCCGTTCGAGCATGGTCCGTTGAATCGGGTACGGTAGCAAATGCACGCGGTTTCCCGGCACGCCGAGCCGCTCGTACTCGAGCTTCATATGCCGCGACGCCACGACGATGGCCCGGTAGTCGCCGAGCAGGTCGCGCCGGGTCATCTGGTTGCGAAATTGCGAGATCAACCGCAGCGGATGCCGCCCGCCGCAGCGATGCGGATAGTAGTGCAGCAGGCACCCCCAACCGAGCGTCCGCTCGCAGCATTTGTAATTCGGGCTCGCCCAGAGTTTGCCGCCGCTGATGCACGCCCCGTAATAATTGTGGGCGTACAGGATGCTCGGGGCCATCCGTTGAAGCCGGCGGACATACTCGATGGAGTACAAGGATTGATCGTAGATCAGGTCCGGTTTCCAGGCCGCGAGCCGGGCGAACGCCGATTTCTCGCCATCGGTTTCGATGCACCATTCCGGAACGTCCGGGGGGAGGTCGCACGGCGGCTTGCCGGTGTCCCGGGCTTCGATTTCCGTCAGTAACGCCACGCTGTGGCCCGCCGCGCGCAACCCCGCGAGCGCCTGCTCCACATAGGTCTCGGCGCCGCCGATTAACGCCTTGGTCCACATAGCGATGGCGATGCGCATCCGTCGGTCAATACCCTTCTGCGACCGCATCGGCGAGTGCGCGCATCGTATGGCGAATGTCGAATTTATCGTCGTACAGGCGCCGTCCCGCCTCGGCGACCCGGACTCGATCTGCGGGGTTCCGCAACAATCGCGCGATCGCGGCGACATACGCCGCTGGCTCGGCCGCAATACCCAATATTTCGACGGCTCCGGATTCCATCCAGATCGGTTCGGTGGTCGGCCCCGAGTTCGTCACGACGGCCAAACCGTGCGCGAGCGCGGCCATGGCGGTCGTCCGTCGACTCGTGACCCCGTCGATGTACGGTTGAATCGCGATGTCACAGGTTTGCAAATGCTGAGATAGCCGGTCCGCCGGCAATTGGCCGAACGCCCGGAGTCGCTCGCGCAGATCCGGATGATCGGCCAGCAATCGCCCGGCGAATTCTCGGCTTTGTCGACCGAAAAGTAGGGCGGTACAATCCGGGACCGCAACGAGCAAACGGGGCAAGATCGCATTCAATATTCCCACCGTATGGCCGGTGTACGTGCCGAAATGACCGACGACGTACCGCGAAGTTCCCGCCGCTGCGGCTCGCAAATCGCGGAGTGCATCGGGGGCTATCGGCTCGACGGGGAGATTCGATGGGATCGGGGTCCATCGGGGAGGGCTCGCACCGGGCAATTGCCGCCTCGCGACTCGTTCGCCGTTGATCGGCGTGGAGACCCAAATATTCCGGCTCGCCCGAATCAACAGGAAAGCCATGGCCCGGTGAATCGAGCCCGCCAACCGCGCCCGCGTCCATCCGTTGGTCCGTGGCAGTGCGAATTCGTGGAACATGACGCCGACGCGATCGCGGCGAATGCGGGATCGCCACCAAACCCAAATGGTAAATATCATGTTCACCGAACGCCCTCCGAAGTTCGAAGGCACATACTCGATGAGGATCCGACGCGGCCCGGGATGTCGCTCCAATTCTCCATCGAGTTGAAACAGCGCCCGAAGAGTCCAGTTCGGCCCGACGCGATTGATCCACACACTCGAATGCGGTAACGCCTCCTCCGTTGTCGTCCAGACCCGGACGTCGGCACCGCTCGTCGCTAATGCCGTAGCCAGTCGGTGGGTGTAATCCGCGACGCCCCCGCACGCGGGCGGATATTCCCCGGTGAACAAGTGCCAGGTCCCCGAGGTTTCCATTGTCGGAATCACGATCCTAGCCGGACCGGCTTCTCCGCGATGACCAAGGAGTGAACGCCGAATCGTTTCATCAGCCACTTGGGATGTTCGAGCCAGGGCAGATGCAAGCCCGATTGCCTACCCGGCACGGGAAGGTAAATGCCCTTGGAATCCGAATGGATAATTCTCAGCCCGGCACGTCGAATCCAACGCTTCGTTCGATGGAGCATTGTCCATTGGCAGATCGGCTGACCGCCCTCGTCGAACGTCCGTCCGCGAGCGACGCAATAGGCCCGGTACAAACCGCTCAGGCCGAAGTAATTCGGCGTCGTGAGGAAGAGGCGTCCCCCGGGTTTCAAGACTCGGGCCAATTGGCGAACGGCCAAGAGTGGATTGGGGACGTGCTCGATTGTTTCAGTCGATGAGACAGTATCGAATTCGCCATCCGCGAACTGCGCCAGGCTTTGAATATCGGCCACTTCCCATCGGATACCGCTCAACGCGTTGGCCAACGCATACTCGCGGGCTTTCGACACGGCCGCGGGTGAAAAGTCGCACCCGACAACTTCTTTGGGCGTCGCCGGCTGTTGCGCCAGCCACACGGCAAAGCCGCCGCGACCGCACCCGATATCGAGGATGCGGCGATTTGCGAGATCTCGCTGCGGGTCCAATTTCGCTTTCAGCATGGTATGCCACGGCGTGTTCGACTCGACGTCCACTTCGTGTTTAGTGTGCCAGGCATCATACTCGATCCGGGACGTATCATCATCGGTCATATGCGGAAGTCTCGATTAGTACGCTTGCGGATGTCTCGTTCGTAAGTCCGCATCAATTAAGCGATTGTCAAGAATGGCTTGGCTAGAATTTGTCGCAGCCAGTTAGGCTTGGAATAGTATTATGTTCGCTTTTGAAGGACCGTCAATGAATCAACCTCGTCGATCACTCGGTATTGCTTATCGTTTCGTATGACCGCTTGTGTGTATCGGACACTACCTGCATCATCAATCGGCCGAGTCGGCGTGGAAATGCTGTCGTGTAGCGCAATGATGCCGCCGGGTGCAACCATTGGTGACCAATTCTCCCAATCGCCACTTAGACCTTCCCAACTATGATCTCCGTCAATGAAGATAAAGTCCACATTCCCCCCAATTTGAGTTTTCAAGTCGTGGGCCGCCTCATCCCCCTTCATACGAATCCACTCGACATGTCCGTTCGCAATACGCGAAACTTCTCGATGTGCAATCAGCAACTGAACACTTATACGCAATCGCCCAACTGGGTATGGGTCGATTGCGTATATGACTCCGTCGGAAGCCATGGCTGCGCGAATCCGGCAAGTCGTGACTCCGTGCCAAACCCCAATCTCAACGAGGCACTTTTTGCCAAGCGCATGACGCGAAATCGCATTCCGCTCGTCAGTAGTTGTCTGAGTCTCCGGTTTGGCGAGACCGAGTCGCCAAAGCAAATAGTGCATGTGGTTAGACATTATTATCTCATGTTAAAGCGATCAAATCAGCGCCGCAGCATTGCGGCCGCAACACCGGCCAGATATCGGTCGGCCGATCTCATCCATGTGTACTCTCGGGCGTCAAGTTGCGCTTGCAAACTCAGCCGCGCAGTCAAAATTGGATCGGCCAGTAGTTGGATGAGAGCATCCCCCAATCTGGCTGTGTCACCGACCTCCGCCGTGATCCCGTTCACGCCGTTACGGATAAAGTCTTTCATACCACAGATATTGGTACAAATCAACGCCAAACCGGCAGATGCTGCTTCGAGCATGGAGAGCGGTTGACCCTCAAATATGGATGGAAGTAGAAAAATGGCATGCCGGCGGTATTCTGCTAGCAATGCGTGGTCACCTCGTATTTGGGGAACAATCCGAATGTTTGATCGGCAATCCGCAGGGAAGTTAGTGATAATCTTGTCAACACCAACTCCGCAGCCCGCAATTGTGACCGGCAATCCCGGGACTTCCCGGATTGCACGTGTTAAAATACGGATTAAGTCTGGAATGCCTTTGCGATCTAGCCAACTTGCCAAGAATATCACACCTGTGCCTGGGGACGGGCCGGTTGGGCATCGCAAAAAAACGTCACTTACTGCACTATGGGTCACAGTGATCCGGTCAATAGGCACCAACATGTTCGACACCAAATGGGCACGGTCTTCCGTATTGAATACGACCATATGATCGGCGTGTCGCAACGCAAAGTTGGATTGCCAAAGCGTCGTGAAGCGGTAACCGTATCTTTGTTTCCAAGTCATCGGCAAATGCTTGGCATGCGCATATTTTATGGTGATCGGTTCAGCACGTGATTCGATCCCGTAGCTAATGACAATTAATGGGGGGAGGCAAGAAATCACACTGCGAGCAAGCGCATAGGCAGCCGCGGAAGGCTCATGGATTTCTACAACGTCATAATTTCTACCTGCTCGGATGGACCGAAAAACAAGTTGTACGATTCGAATTGGCACACAGAATCGGTCAAATCGAGCCGGCAACCGGGTGCGAAGATCTTGGTTGAATAGAAAATCGACCTCGTGTCCTGAAGCGACTAGTTGTTCACTTGTAAAATGCATTACTCTCGCCATTCCGCCCATGCGATTATCGGCAACATTAGCAACGCGGAGAATTCTCATTATTGACCCTTTGCGTTTAACACCGCATTAATCCAAGCTCTCACGTGAAAGTCTTGAAAGACTTTCAATGCTAATATTCTATAAAAGTTGGCTCAAAGAATTTCGCTCGACGCTCGCCGAATGCGACTTTCTGCTTCAAATAAGTTCTCGGATATCAGTCTCATATAGTATCAACAACAACAACAACAACAACAATTGCACTTTGTCAAACTCGCTACAAAAGTCTCCAGCTTGATTATTTTCAAGTACGTATCGTTGTATCGGACTCTGTCAGCAAGAGCATTCGCTGCTTTAACCCTCCGAGCTTCTCCCCCAAGATCGTACCCCGAAGCAATCCGGACACCGAGGCCCAATAGACGGCCGTCAGGGTGGTCGTCGCGGCGACCAACGCCCCGATTAACGCGACCGATCCCGAAACGGCGGGCAGAATCCAAAAGGTGGCGGCGCAGGCGAGGGCCGCGGGTAGGGCGAGCCGCACGAGCACGGCGAAGGGGCGGATCAAACTGCCGATCCCGGCGTCCAATTCTCGGGCGACGGTCCGGAGGTTCCACGGGAGTACGCCGAACAGGAGCACGGCGGCGGAACCGCACGGCGCCCCGATGGGGCCGAGCCACGGGATCAGGATCGCCATTGCCGCGACGCAACACGCCCCGTCGAGGAGATTCGAAATCGCGATCCGGCGGTTATAGCCGATCGCGAAGAGCGTGAAGGTCGCGGCCGTGTTGAGGTGCCGGAGTACCAGTGCCCCCGCCGCCGCGGCGATGAAGCCCGCG
>JANXTU010000271.1 GCA_025352235.1 Fimbriiglobus sp. | reverse complement strand
CCACAAATAGAGCGTACTCAGGCTCGGTTTGTCCCCGTCGGGCGGCCAGCACGCCGCGATCTCCTTGAGCGAAATCGACCCCGTGCGATCCCGGAAAATGTCGAGGATCGACGGCCAGTTCTCTTCGAACTGCCGGTGTCGCGGATCGACCGTCACCGCGAAGGCGCCGGTCGTTTTGTCCCACTCGTAGGCGAGCCGATCGGGCGTGTCGATGCGCCGCGATTGCGCCCGGATCAACCGGCGGTGCGCATCGCTCGCCATCGTGCTGTAGCGCGTCAATTCCATCGTGGAATCGACGAAGCCGAGCAACGCCCCCGACCCGCGCGCCCCGCTGCCGACCGCGGACGCCTTCTTCCGCGGATGGTGAAGCAGCAGCACGGCCGTCCGCCGCACCGTCAACCGGCGCAGCGGCTGTAGCGCGTCGAGCAGCGCCGACGCATCCGATTCGCCGCGCGACGTGAGGAACGACGCCAGCGGATCGACCACGAACAGGTCGGGCCCATCGTCGAGGGCGCGCCCGATCAGTCGCTCCCACTGCTCCGGCGTCGGACGGCCGTGGAACGGACGACCGACCAATTGGACGTGCGGCCCGCCCGGCAGCAACCGCACGCGCTCCCGCCACTGGTCGGACGACTCCTCCGAGACGACCCAAACCCGCGCCGGCCGAGTGCCCCGCCCGAGGAACGGCGCCCCGGGGCCCAGGCACTGCAACAAGCCCGCGAGCAGCGTCGTCTTGCCGGTCTTCCAAAAGCTCGTCAACAGCGTGATGTCCCCCGGCATCAGGTAGCCATCCCAAAGCCACTCCGCGCACGGCCGCCGCGGATACGCGTCGAGGGCGTCCATCGCCACCGGCTCCCAGTCGTCGAAGTCCATAATCGCCATCCCGCACGGGACAAAGGACGTGAGAAACCAGCAGGAGTGTAGTGGATGGGTGTGGGGGATGGGTAGGTCGGTTGTGTGGGCTGCAAGACAATAAAAAAGGGTGTAGCAACGATTCTTCGAGGTTGATGCGGCGGTTCGATGCCCCGTAGGGCGGGTGGAGTCTTCGGAACCCGCCACAGAAAGGGAAGACCAATCGGTGTGCTGCGGAGCTGCCTTCTTTCCGGCGGCGGGTTCCGAGGACTCCACCCGCCCTACGGGATCCGTCCGATTCCAACAAACTCCAAGAATGGTTGCCACACCCATAAAAACGGCTGGCCCTGCACCGATTGTTCTGTTCAACTGCGGTGCATGGCACACGCACAAGAAGAACCCTTCCCAAACCAACCGTTGACTCTGGTTTTGATCCAAGCTACCTTTCGCCGGGCCGGGTGCCACAGTCTCTACGTGAAGCCGCTGGCGTGGAATCACGATGGCAAGCGCCAGATTTACATCGCCTCCTCGGATTTGTCGGCATTCAACATCTTCCCCGTGCGAGTCGAGTCCGCGCCTCCGATGCCGAAGGGCATGACGGAATCGCGGAAGCCGCGCAAGTTCGACGGCGCACGCGTCTACGGGCACCTGACATTCGATTGGCTCAAACTCGACGGCGACACCGAACGCGCCCCCGCTGCGAAGCTCATTTACTATCCCTTACAATTGCAAGTTTGAAACCATTTCCAGTTTGCGCTGGAGCAAATCCGGATCGGGCAACCAGCGATGAGGCATCCGGATCGATTTGCCATCGAACTTCAAGAGCCAGTCGATCACGGCCGGCACGGGATGATGCTTCGCGGGTACCACGACGCGCATGGTGTAGGTGCGCTCGATTCGGAGAAGGCCGCATTCGTAAGCGCGATCGTGGGTTCCACAGAGACAAAGTCCGTTGCGCGGATTCATGCGGAGTGCAACATCGGAAGCCCACGGCACAATGTGCGATGCGACCAGCAATTGCGGTAGGGGGAGTTCGCAGACCGCGCAAGATTCATTGAAACTGGAAATCACCATGCGGCGGAAGAACCGCTGATTCACCCGGACTCGCACAAGTCGCTCGCGCTCTTTGCCTTCGAGGATTGGCATTTCGAGTTCGACATCGACAGGAATTGCGGTGGGATCGGCGAACGCTATTGCGGCTTCAAATGAAATCGCTTCGGGACTGACGGCGAATTCTGCCCAGACTTGTCGATCCATCGCGGAAGCGTTTTGCATTCCGACTACGCCGCGCCGCTGGTGCGTCTCATCGAGTGATGCGAGATTGACGCACTTCATCGCAATGGAACTCGGTGTGCGGTTCAATCGCCCCGCGAGGGCGATGGCCTCAGGATTTCGAGAATGCAGTCTCCCGAAGGGCAAGCGGCAGTAGAGTGCAAAGGCAGCGAGCGTTTCTGTCCGCGTCCAATTTTTCCCGGCCATCGGTGCCTCTCAGTTTGATGATCCTACTGGTCGGCCAGAGGAACGGTCCTGTCAGGATCCACCGCAATAAGGTCATCATCCAGATCGTCGGATTCATCTTCCTCCGCGAGCTGCGAGTCCTCTTTCGATCCGTTCGCGAGAAAGTACCGCAAACGATTCACATAGCGCACTTGATTGTCATACGTCCAGCCACAGCCCGACTCGAACTCATCGCAATCGCTCGTTTCGGTGACGATGTGGTATTCCGGGTTCTCTTCGATGAACTTTTTGAGAACGGGAAGTTGATAAGGCTGAAAGCCGCCACCGCCATCATCGCCCAACTTCAGCGCGGCGGTTTGGATCGGAGTTAATAGCCCAACGAACTTCGCGAACTCGAAATAGTCGTTGAAGAACATACGCACCTCACATTTTTGCCAACGAAGCTTTTGCGAAGCTTCTCACTTTCTACCGCTCAATCAATGTCAGTTGACCGATTCGGGGTGCCTACGGATTTCGGCGACAAGGCGAGCCGGCCAGCGTGAGCTGCCGGTGGTTCGCAGGGAATCACCGGCAGCTCACGCAACCGGCTCGCCTTTCGACTAAAATTTAATCGCTAACCCCCGAACGATCCTCGAACGCTTGGAGTACCACAAGGCACTTTGGTTCGACCCGGTACTCCAAGGACGGTTCGGAAATCCTAGTCGCTCAAAGCCGGGGGAGGAACCCGCGCCGGCTCACGCCGCGCGAATGCGCCCGGCTCATGGGGTTCGACCATCCGACTGAGCGGCCGTTCAAAATCGTCGTCGCGGATACGCCGGCGTACAAGCAGTTCGGCAATGCCGTCGTCGTCCCGGTCGTGGAAGCGATCGCCCGATTGATGGTCCCCCACATCGTCGAGCAGGAGCGCCCCAAGGTCGGGAGGAGCCGGAGCTTATTCGCATGAATTCTTGGGCCCCAAGAAGCCGAAACACTCCACGGAACACTCACTTCGGTATCACGAAAAATCATTCGCTGGAACGTTGGCAATCCTGATTCGCAAAGAACCGCCCCTTTCCAGCCTACCCCCGTGCTTTTTTCGCGGGAGGCCTTTTCCGGACTCGGCGCAAGTCCTACGCGGGCTTGGTCATTCCGAAGAGTTGGTCGCTTTATTGGCAGAAACTTACTTTCCGACGGGGGGTGGGTGGGGGCCGTCGGAATGACTGGAGGCCGCACGCCGGCTGTCGTAAAGTAAGCCCATGCACCAGCAATACCTCGAACTCGCCGAACTCGCGGGGGGGGTCATCCATGAGATCAAGAACCACCTCAACACGCTGTCGTTGAATTTGCAATTGCTCGCGGAGGATTTCGAGGCGCCGCGCGAACGCCGGGCCGCCGACCGCGGCGAGGTCGTCGCCGACGGCCTCCATCATGCTAGCGCGCAGCGCGGCGGCATCCGCCAACTGCTCGGGTGCGCGAATCGACGGAGTGGTGGACTTGGGCATTTCGGCTTCCTGCCAAAGAGAGGCAATTTTGAACCGGATCAGGTCGCACCATCCGGAAGCCGAAAAATCCACCAACATCCGCGACGCTCACCCCCTGAACACCACCTGTCGACTTTCTTCGCACGATCGTTTATCGTGATATCATCGGTAGGAGATATTCGCGGTCTGCGGGGATCGGACGATGAAGTATTGCCTCGGGCTATTCGCCATCGCCTTCAGTACTTCCTCCGCTTTGGCAGAGGAAGAGTTCGAGAAACGAATCCGGCCACTGCTCGCGGAACGCTGTTTCGAGTGCCATGGGGCGAAGAAACAATCGGGCGGACTGCGCCTCGATTCCCGCGCGGCGCTTCTGAAGGGCGGAGACAGCGGTCCCGTGCTCGTCCCCGGCAAACCGGCCGAGAGCCTGCTAGTGAAGGCTGTGGAGTACGGTGACAAACTCCAGATGCCGCCGAAGGGGAAGCTCCCCGTCGCCGACATCGCGGCGCTGAAGAACTGGATTCGTCAAGGGGCCGAGTGGCCCGATTCCAAACCTCAGCCGGTGGATAGCCTGGCGAAGAGCGTCGTCACCGAGGAGCATCGAAAGTGGTGGGCCTACCAGCCGCTGAAAACGATTGTAGTCCCGACTCCGAAGAGTGATTGGGCGAAGACCGACCTCGACCGTTTCATCCTCGCGAAGTTGGAAACCACCAAACTCGCCCCGTCGAAACCGGCTGACAAGAGGACGCTCCTGCGTCGTGTCACGTATGACCTCACCGGTCTGCCGCCGACGTTTGAAGACGTCGAAGCCTTTCTCAAAGACGATCGGCCCGATGCCTTTGCGAAACTCGTTGACAAACTTCTCGCCTCCCTCGCCTACGGCGAACGCTGGGGCCGGCATTGGCTCGACGTCGTGCGCTACGCCGATACGGCCGGGGAGAATTCCGATCACCCCACGCCGCATGCCTGGCGATACCGCAACTGGGTGATCGACGCCTTCAACAAGGATCAGCCCTACGACGAATTCGTCCGCGAGCAGGTCGCCGGGGATTTGATCGCCGCGAAAGGCCCGGCGGATCGGCACTCGGCGCGCGTCACCGCCACGGGGTTTCTCGCCGTGGCCCGGCGCTTCGACCACGAGATCGATAAGTCGATGCACCTCACCTACGAGGACATCATCGACACCATGGGCCGGGCGTTCCTCGGCCAATCGATCGCGTGTGCCCGCTGCCACGACCACAAGTACGATCCCTTCAGCTCCAAGGACTACTACGCCCTCTACGGCATCCTCGCCAGCACGCGCTTCCCCTTCACCGGCTGCGAACACACTCAGCAACCTCGCGACCTCGTGCCGTTAGTTTCCCCCGCCGAGTGGACCATGACCGTTGAACCGTACCGGAAGAAGCTCGCAGCAATCGATGCCGAGATCGCCCAATTGGCGGAGCGTCTCACGGTGCGCGGACGGGAAAACAAGGGTGCGTCTACAAAAGCGACTCGACTCGTCGGCCAAGGCGAAATCGCCGACGGGAAGGAGCAGGCGTTTGAATCCGTGGACAAAAAAACTCTCGCCGCCGTTCGCGTGAAAGCGGGGCAGGCACTTCAGCTTTCGATTCTCCCGCTGAAGAATCACGGGGCCGACACGACTCGCATCGAATGGGAGATCGCCGAGGTCGGCGGCCAAGGGCGCATCTGGAACCTCGGGAAAGACACGACCGGCACCCATCCCTTCACTAACCCGCACCCATCCGGGAACTCGAACCCGTGGTGGTTCCTCGACACCCGCGACGGATTGACGCCGCTCGCCGAGTCGTTCCGAGATCTGCAAGGAAAGCCCGGCTTGAATGGATGGAAGAACGGGGACACCCCGTCGGTTTTCAGCAACGCGACCGACAAGCCGATCGCCGTCTGGACGACGCTGGCCGCCAAGTCGTTCTTCGCCCACCCCGGCGAGCGAGGACCGGTGAGCATCGCCTGGATCAGCCCCATTGAAGGGACGGTCACCATCACCGGCCGCGTCGCAGACGCCCACCCGGGCGGCCCTGATGGCATCGGCTGGGTGATCGACCACGTCGCCCTCGACCTCGGCGCCGAACTGAAAAATCTTGGCGAACTCGCCGCGAAACGTGCCCTTCTGCTGAAGCAACGCACCGAACTCGTCGCCGCAGCGCCCAAGCAGGACGTCGCCTACGCGGTCACCGAAGGCAAACCCGCGAACGCCCGCATCCAACTGCGCGGCGATCCGGAGAAGCCGGGTGCCGAAGCGCCGCGGCGCTGGCTCGAACTCTTCGGCGGTACGGCATTGCCCACTGGCACTGGCAGTGGTCGCCTGCAATTGGCCGAGTGGCTCACGGACCCGGTGAACCCACTGCCGGCGCGCGTCATGGCCAATCGCATCTGGCTCAACCACTTCGGCAAAGGCCTCGTGACGACGCCGAACGACTTCGGCACCCGCGGTCAACCGCCAACACATCCGGAATTGCTGGATTGGCTCGCGGGGGAGTTCGTCCGCGGTGGATGGTCGATCAAAAAGCTCCACCGACTCATCTTGCTCTCCGCGACTTACCAGCAATCGGCGGAAGGGCGTGAGGATGCCGCCGAGCGCGATCCGAACAACACCCTGTATTGGCGTTTCGACCGTCGGCGATTGAGCGCCGAAGAGATTCGCGATTCGCTCTTGGTGGCCGGGGGTAAGCTCGATCGCAACCCCGGTGTCGCGCACCCGTTCCCGCCCGAGAACACGTGGAGCTTCTCGCAGCACGTCCCGTTCAGCGCCATTTACGAGACCGACCAGCGCAGCGTCTACCTGATTTCCCTCCGTCAGCGTAAGCATCCGTTCCTCGCCCTCTTCGACGGGGCCGATACCAACGCCAGCACCTCCGTGCGCCAGACGACCACCGTGCCGACGCAAGCCCTCTACTTCATGAACGACCCATTCCTACACAAGCAGGCCGATCTGTTGGCGAGTCGCGCGCTGCCGATGGCCGACGACGCGGCCCGGACGGAGGAACTCTACCGCCTCGCGTTCCAACGCCTGCCGGCGGCGCGAGATCGGCAGAAGGCTACCGCCTTCCGCACACGCTATTCGACGGAGTTGAACGGGACGCCCGGAGCCGAACGACCGAATGCGACCTGGGCGGCACTGGCCCGCGTGCTGCTAGCGAGCAACGAATTCCTCTACGTGGAGTGACCGATGGCGATTCCCGATTTCCGCCGGCATCGTCGGGGCTTCGTGCAGTCGGCCGTAGCCGGGTCGATGCTGATGCCCGGCATCCTCAGCGAACTCCTCGCCGCCGATGCGGCCCCCGATCCGCTCGCGCCGAAGACGCCCCACTTCGCGGCGAAGGCGAAGTCGGTCATCTTCCTGTTCATGAGCGGCGGCGTGTCGCACGTCGACACGTTCGATCCCAAACCCAAGCTGATTGCCGACCACGGCAAATCGGTGGTACTCGATCACCCGGAAACAAGAGGCCGGGCCGGCTTCGAGAAGCTCTATTTGAAGAAGCCCGATTGGAAGTTCCGCGCGCGGGGCAAAAGCGGCATCGAAGTCAGCGAGATGTTCCCGCACGTCGGCGACCGCGCCGACGACCTCGCGATCATCCGGTCGATGCACACCGATCACTCCAACCACTTCAACGCCACCCTCGGCATGCACACCGGCTCATTCACCTTCGCGCGCCCCAGCATTGGGGCCTGGACGAGCTACGGCCTCGGCACCGTCAACCGCAACCTCCCTTCGTTCGTGGTGCTCGCGCCGCAGATGCCCTACGCCGGTACGCAGGTTTGGGCATCCGACTTTTTGCCGGGCGCCCACCAGGGGACCCGCGTCGTGCCCGGCGCGGAGCCGGTCGCCAACTTGGCCCGCCGGGTGCCGACGCAATCCCGCCAACAGTTGGAACTCGATGCTCTCCGCGACTTTAATGAAGGCCACCTCGCCGAGCGAAAGGATGATCCGCAACTCGCGGCGCGGATCAAATCGTTCGAGACCGCCTACGGGATGCAATCGGAACTCCCCGCGACGTTCGACCTCTCGAAAGAAACCGACGAAACCCTCGGCCTCTACGGAGTGAGTCGCGGGCAGACCGACGGCTTCGGCTGGCAGTGCCTCGCGGCCCGGCGGCTCGTCGAGCGCGGAGTGCGATTCGTCGAACTGATCCACACCGGCTCCTCCGGCAACTGGGACTCCCACGGCGACATGGCCGACCACGGTCGGCTCGCGGCGCAGGTGGACAAACCAATCGCGGGGTTGATCGCCGATTTGAAGCGAACCGGCCTATTCGATTCCACGCTCGTGGTCTGGACGAGCGAATTTGGGCGGACGCCATTCCATCAATCGGCCGATGCCAAAGGGCGCGAGCACCACAATTGGGGCTTCAGTTCTTGGCTCGCGGGGGCTGGCGTGAAGAAAGGACTCGCATACGGGGCGACCGATGAACACGGGATCCGAGCGGTGGAGAACAAGGTGCATCTGCACGATTTCCACGCGACCATCCTGCACCTGATGGGCCTCGACCACGCGAAGCTGACCTACCGTCACGGCGGTCGGGATTACCGCTTAACGGATGTGCATGGACGGGTCGTGGAAGAACTGCTGGTGTGATCCCTCGGATGCACCCGGCAAGTCGGTCACTTCCCCCGGCTCGTCAGATCGGCCAGGCGTTTCTCGGCTTCTTTCAGGCGCGCCGGTTCGGTGTCGTTCTGAATCTCTTCCCGGTAGAGTTCGATCGCCTTCGTGCGCTCGTTCAACAGGCGGTCGTAAATGTACGCGGCCCGCATGATCGCGTCGCTGCGCACGCCTTTACGCCATTGGAACGACCGCTCGAAGTACGCGGCGGCGCGATCGTATTGCTTGAACGACTTACTTTCGTACAGATCGCCCAATTGATACGCCACGTCGGCGATTTTGTCGCTGGACGGGTACTTCTGTAAAATCTCTTGGAGCAGGATCTCCGCCCGGCGTTGATTGAGCGTATATTCGTTACCGCCGCCCTTATCCTTGTATTTCATTGCATCGACGTAGAGTTGATTCGCTTCTTTGATATTCGTTTTGGCTTCGAGCGTCGCCGGGGGCACGTCGTTGATGTCGAGCCGGTACGACGGCTTCGACATCATGTGGAAGGTTTTGAGTTCTTCTTCGACCCACTTCATCCGGCCCTTGTCGGCGGTCTTCTCGTAGTGCTGGTACAGCGACACGAGCGAAGCTTGATATTCTTTCCGCGCCGCCAACACCCGCTCGACGTGTTCGGAATCGTTCGGCGATCCCGATTTCGGGGCGACTTTGGGCGGGGCGGGATCGGCGCCGAACGCGGCGCCGCAGATCATGACCGCGGCCGACGTGAGCCATCGAGTTCGCATGGTTCGCTCCTGGTGTTGAGCGGACCCGCGCGGGCCGCTCAAATTTTGGGTTGATCCGGGGGGGTGTCTTTGCCGCCGGGAGGGATCGTCGCGGGGTGCAAACCGCTCTGGCCCACCGGAACGTAGGATCCGGAGAGCCGCTGTTCGGGCCGGCCGAAGATCATCCGCCCGGCCGGGGTTTGCAGGACGCTCGTCACGACGATCGAGGTTTCTTGGCCCACGAGGTTGCGGCCCTGTTCGATGACCACCATCGTGCCGTCTTCGAGGTAACCGACGCCTTGGCCGATTTGGTCGCCGACCTTCACGACCTTCAAGTTTAAGTATTCACCCGGGAGTGCGACCGTCTTCAAAGAATTGGCCACTTCGTTCAAATTGATGACGTCCACGCCCTGCAATTGCGCAATCTTGTTCAAATTGAAATCGTTCGTGACGACCCGACCCCCCACGGCCTTCGTGAAGAGCACGAGGCGTTCGTCGACACGCATTTTTTCGCCCGGTTTCAATTCCCCGGCGTTGCCGTCGTGCATCAGCAGGTCGATCTTCGTGTTCGTCTGGAGCTTCTTCAAAATGTCCAGCCCGCGCCGGCCGCGGTTGCGCTTGAGTTTGTCGGAACTGTCGGCGATCCCCTGCAATTCTTGGAGCACGAACCGCGGCACGATGATTTTGGTATCCACCAAACGGGTGTCGCAGAGATCGGCGATCCGCCCGTCGATGATGACGCTGGTATCGAGCACCAGTGGCCGGCCCCCTTTGACCTGTTTGCTGAATTCGACGTACGGAATGATGAATCGAAAATCGTCCCGCGTTTGGACCAGGATCGAAACCGAGACGTAACTCGTGATCAGCGTGATCAGCGCCCGCGTCAAAACCGTCAAAGTCTGCAGTTGATCGTCGCTCAGTTGTAGCGGCTTGGAGAACATCTTCAAAACGGCTTCGATGCCCATGCCGAAGAGCCAACCCAACAGCAGCCCGAAGAGCAGGCCGAAATAGATCGACGAGATCGTGGCGATGTGTTTGTCGGTCTCGCGGATGTCGGTGTAGATGACCACGGCCCCGACCGCGACCACCGCCAACGCCGCAGCGACCGCCCCCGCCACCATTTGGAATTCGATGTAGACGAACTCGAACGCGAACACCGCGACGCCCAACATTAGGGCGGCGAAGCACCCGCGGAGCAACCAGAGCAACATGGAGAACCTCGATCTCGGGAGAGTACGGCCGACGCGCCGGCGGGCGAGACCGGCACACACACATTAGAGATCGGCCGAAGGCTGGAACAGGCGGAGTGGCCGAATGACCCGGCCGTGTCCGTTCTCCGATGCACAAAGTCCAGACAAGCCTCTCCATGAAGAATTCGCGTGGTCGCCGAATCAACCCAACGCGGGCTTGACAATAACCGGGGGGGGGTAGGCTGTTTGCGTCGTTAGGCAAATTCTGCCAGCGATTCTCACCTGGAGTTGACACCGATGAAAATGATGGCCACTCTCGCAGCTCTGGCAGTGCTGTTCTGGAGCACCAAAGCGCAGGCGCAGACCCTCGAAATCAAACCGACGGGGGTCACAGGCGTCGGGATCAACGGCAAGTTCGACTTCGAGTTGAAGTCGCCGGGCGCCAAAAAGCTGGCGCTGCTGAATCCGATTCTCAAAGTCTATTACAAGGGGATTGAAGTTCCGGACACCGGGTACTCTTCAAACATCACGGATCGTCTCAAAGGGAGAATCACGATTACCGACCAAGTCATTCCGAAAGGGAAAGCGATCGTGAAATTGAAGGTGAAACTCGACGACGGCTCGGAAAAGACAGCCGAAGTGGAAGTCGATTTCAAAGATCCGGAGCCGGAGCCGTTACCGGATCCAGTCCCGCTGCCGGGCGGCGGTTCGTAAACCCGTTCGGATCCGAATTTCCGAACTCCGCGAACAAGCAGGACTCAACGTGATCGCGACCATTCCGAGACGGGCGGGCCTATCGCTCGTCGAAATGCTAGTCGTGATCGCGATTCTTGCGGTCTTGATCGGCTTGCTGCTGCCGGCCGTTCAAAAAGTCCGATCGGCCGCGGCGCTGGCCCAATGCCAAAACAACATCAAACAGCTCGGGCTCGGCTTTCATCACCTCGCGGCGATTCACGACGGCGCATTGCCCGCGCACGACGGCTCCTCCGTCGATTCGTACGGCGGCAGTGGACCATTCATCTCCATTTTACCCGCAATCGAAAAAGAGAATTTGTACCGGGCGTTCCGTGAAGGGCGATTGGATTTCGATAAAGGCGAAGTGCAACCGGTCGCCACGTTTATCAACCCCCTCGATCCTTCCCGGGGTGTGTTCAATTCGAGTTACTTGCAGCCGTACAAAGATCTCGATCCGAACCGACTTTCGGTATCGAGTTACGCCCTCAACGCCCAGTTCTGGTTCACGCACCCCAATTTGAATCGCATCTCGGATGGCACCTCGCAGACGATTTGGTTGGCCGAGCACTACGCCTACAAGTGCCACACCACGACGTTTGTTTATCTCACGTATTTCAACGCTCAAAGGTGGGATCAAGCACCGCAACCCGCCCTGTTCGCCATGGAGCGGAAAATGGGCCGGCCTCTGCCCGGCGACCACGCCCCCGTCACTTCCGGCGATCCGCCCGTCAGCACGTCCGCCCCCGGCGTTACTTTTCAACTCCGGCCGAGCCTCGACGATTGCGATCCCCGCCAACCGAACGCCAGTTCCTCGAGTGGCTTGCAAGTCGGCATGGCCGACGGCAGCGTTCGCATCGTCCGCCACGGGATCGACCCGAAGGTATTTTGGGGCGCCGTGACCCCCGCCGGCGGCGAAGTCTTGGCCGATTGGTGACTCACACATCCATGGTCGGCTGGAACAGGCGGCGGTACTCGCGTTGGGCGAAGCGGTCGGTCATCCCGGCCAGATAATCGCCCACGACGCGGGGGAGTTCCGCGACCAACGCCCGGTTCGGCAATGGGGTTTGCGAACCGCGGCCGGCCAGGGTCGCGGCCCCGGCCCAGCGACGCAGGTGTTTCTCCGGCAGCAGTTCCGGGAACAACGTGTACTCGTCGAAGAGCGACTTCAAAATCCGTTTGCCGCTCGCGGTCATTTGCAGCACGCGGTGGTGCCGGTAGACGCGCTCGCGCAGGAATCGCTCCAATCCCTGCTTCCAAGCCAGTGTTTCGGCCCCGAAGCCGACGAGGGGAACTTCGGATCGGCGCACGTCGTCGGCCGATTCGACGCGGCTCGCGCCGATCCGCCGGGCGGTTTCGTTCAATAAGTCCGTCACTTGCCAGGCCAGCAATTCGCGCAACACGGCCCCCCGGAAGGCCGGGCCTCGCAACCCGGGGTGGACGCGCCGGACCGTCTCGGCAGCACGTCTCCAGAACTCGATCTCGTGGAGTTCATCGAAGGTGACGAAGCCGAGGCCGAGGGCGTCGTCGATATCGTGGGTGTCGTAGGCGATGCTGTCGACGACATCGACGACCTGCGCTTCGAGCGGCGGCCCGCCGATGTCGCGGAACTCGTCCCCTTCCCGGCCGTTCAAAATGCCGCTGTGCCGGACGAAGGCTTCGCGCAGTTCGAAGGTCAGGTTCAAGCCGGGGAACTCGGGGTAGCGCTCTTCGAGTTCGTCGACGCGGCGCAGGCCGTAGAGGTTGTGGTTGAAGCCGCCGAAGGCCCGGAGGCATTCGTTCAGCGCCTCCTCCCCGGCGTGGCCGAAAGGCGGGTGGCCGATGTCGTGGGCCAGAGCGATCGCTTCGGTCAAGTCTTCGTTCAGCCGCAACCGCCGGGCGACGGTGCGGGCGATCTGCGCGACTTCGAGGGTATGCGTCAGCCGGGTGCGGTGGTGGTCGTTCACCGACGCGACGAGGACTTGCGTCTTCCCGGTCATCCGGCGGAAGCTCGAACTGTAGACGATCCGCTCGCGGTCACGCTGGAAGGGACTACGGTACTCGTGCGCGGGTTCCGCGTGCCGTCGTCCACGGGAATCGCGGTTCCGCAGGGCGCCGGGCGCGAGCCAAGCATCTTCGCGGTCGAGCCAGTCGTCAAGGGTGAACGCGGACGGCATGGGTCAATGTCCAGTTTTGCGAGTGCCGAACACTCGCAGATACTCCGCCAGTTCGCCTTCGCTCGATTCGGGCTTCTCCGGGGTCGCCGGCGCATGATCCTTCGGACCGTCGCCGGGGCCGACCGGATCGGCGAGCCAATCGACGAACTCCGAACAAGCCATGGGTTTCGCCCGCACACGTTTGGCGGCGGTTTGCAAGCGGTGGTCGTTCGATACGAGGCGGATCTTTTGCGGGTTCTTGTCGAGCGCCAGATAGGTTTCGATCAAATCGTCGGCGGTCTGGCGAAACGAGAAGGTCACGGTCAATCCGCGGTGGGTGGTGCTGCCCCAATCGCGGGTGGCGTGCTGGGCGTCGAAGACGATCCGCGTGACGGCGAAGTACGGTTTGAGGGCCGGCGATTCCGCGAGCCAATCGAGGAACCGGCCCCGCGCCGCATCGAACTGGCGGGCCAAGACGCCCGTGGGCACCGACCCGACGGCGTGCATCAGGTTGTAGCCGTCGATGAGGAACGTCATGGGAACATTGTAGCGGAGCGTTCCGCGCCTCCGCCGCATCTCGGGTGAGGCGGGCGGGCGGCGGCTCCCCACGGGTGATCGGTGCGAGCCAGAATCGACGGGAAAGAAAACCGACCCCCGAGAATCGCTTGCTGGAAAATATCCGGTGACCCCCTCGGTTCGGGACGTTTCTTACTAAACTCGGGACAATAGTTTTGTAAGAATTGTCCCTAACATAGGGGGACAGGGGGAATTTTCTTATTACAGAATCCTTCCTCATCCGCCGGGGTGTGGCAAAACTTTCTGGCAGTATTTGAATTGCTTGCAATTCCAACGGAGACCTCACCAACCGCAGAAACTGCAGCTTTTGCCGACGGCCAGAAAGATTTGCCAGACCCGATACTCTGTGGTTCTTCTTGTCGACACGTCCAGCCGATGAGGATGCCATCCTACGTGTCGACCAGTTTCCAACTGGTCGACACGCGATTGGACAAGCGCCAACCGTGTCTCGGAGACTCTGTGGTTCTGCTTGTCGACCAGTTGGAAACTTGTCGCCACGTCCAGCCGATGAGGATGCCATCCTACGTGTCGACCAGTTTCCAACTGGTCGACAAGCGATTGGACAAGCGTTAACCGTGTCTCGGAGACTCTGTGGTTCTTCTTGTCGACCAGTTGGAAACTGGTCGAC
>JANXTU010000226.1 GCA_025352235.1 Fimbriiglobus sp. | reverse complement strand
TGACTGTTTCTGCCCGAAACTCAATCGAGTTTCGCTGGTCTGGCTCCCCCTCTCCGCTTCGGAGAGGGGGCCGGGGGGTGAGGTCTCACCAGCCGCATAAAGTGCAGCTTTTTTTGAGTGCCAGAAAGATTTGCCAGACCCCCAGCAACTGGTTCCCCAGGAAGGTCCGATCCGGAAGGTCGTCGGTCTTCTCGACTGTTCACAAAATGGCGAAGAATTGAGTGGTAAAAGAACCGAGCCGCACCGTCGACCGGTGCGCTCGTGCCGGCTTACTTCTTGGCTTTCACGTCCCAATTTTTCTCATTCGTGCCCGACTTGACCTCGAACGTGAGCGTCGACTTTTCGTTGTACTCGGGCGGCAGCGATTCCTCGATCGGACCGCCGGAGCCGGCTTCCGAACCGGGTCCCGCTTTCGGGGCCGCTTTGACAGCCCCACCCTGCGGCCGGGGGATGCGGATCTCCACACGGGTCGATCCGGCGGGGACCTTCACGTTGTATTTGCCCTGTTCGATCAATCCGCCGGCCGTGGCAGAGCCGCCGCCGGTCGGAATGAAATTGATCGACGATCCTTCGGCCGGGACATTTCCGTCGACTGAGACCGTTCCGGTCACCGTGCCGGTGTCGGATCCGCCGGAGCAACCGACTCCCGCGATCAGCGCGAGGAGTGCGGCGACCGTACCCAGTCGGAAGTTAAAGATCGCTGCCATTCACCACCTCCCCGTTTTGCATGGTGCCCAATGCGGACCACGTTCCGATCGAAATGCTGTTGCGGAAAAAGCGGATGCTGCCGTCGCCCAACGCCGCGTTGACCCCGCCGGTGTGCCGACTGCGCGCCGCGGCCAACTGGGGGTTGCCCAAAGCGATCGGCATGAGCGGATCGCCGTTGACGGTGAAGTAGGCGCTGCTGCTGATCAAGTCGGGCGAAGTTGAGTTCGGCGTCGTGACGGTGTGGAACCGGAACACGCCGTCGTCGTTGTGGATGTCGCCGCGCCAGTCGTTGTCGCCGTTGGTTTTCGCAGACAGCGATTCGGCCAGCATGAGCGTGTTCGACGTGCCGTCGGTGAGGGACGCGAAGGTCGTTTTGCCCGGTGACGAGCGGTTGCCGCCACTGTGGTTGAACATGCCGAAGTTGTTCGTCGTCGCGGTGCCGCCGGACCCCGGGGCGCGTCTATCGTCGTAGAGGGCGTTGCCCCAGCAGACCACGTAGTTGCCGCGGGTGCGCTGGTAGAAGCCGGTGCTGATGTCCATGACCGTATCGGACGGGCACGCGTAAAGCGGAACCCGGGCGCCCGTGAGTCCGTTCAAGGTGCCCCCGATGGTGGCGGGGGGCAGGTAGAAATGCTGGTTGAGGTTGTTCTGGCTCGAGAGCGCGTTCTGCTCGATGTACGGCCAAACGTGCATCACCCACGTTTGGCGGGGGTTGTTCTGCGACCCGATCGGGAACTTGCCTTGGGCATCGTGGTAGCCGTGCATGGCCAGCCCGAATTGCTTGAGGTTGTTGGTGCACTTCATCCGCGCCGCGGCCTCGCGGACTTTTTGGACGGCGGGCAATAGCAGCCCGATCAGAATCGCGATGATGGCGATCACCACCAGCAATTCGATCAATGTGAATGCGCGACGACGATGGACAGTCATGGCTCGGCCCCGAAGAGATGGGACGTAAAATGAAGACGCACACTTACCGTACGCGAGTATCGTACCGTTCGATAGTGCAAATCTTTGGAAATGACCGGAACCGATACCACGAACTGGTGTTATCGCTTGCTCTCGGCCCGGACTTGCTCGATGACATCGCGGATCGCGGCATTCGCTGTCGGGGCGACGCCAGTGAAGGTCGTCAGCGCGCCACTTTCGTTGCGCGGCAGGGCGCATCGAAATTCGTAGTCGCCATTTTGCAATTTGATCGGGGCGTAGACCCGACCGCCGATCCGGCGGAGGTCGTCCAGCATTTGGTCGGTCGTGGAACCGACGGCGAGATTCGACGCCGCCGGGGCGTTCAACTTGGTTCCCATCGGTCGCCGTTCGTCCATCCGCAGCGGATCGACATCGTCGAGCGGGCGTGTGCCGGCGAGGGCGGCACTCGTAATTTCGGCGCTCGGTCGGTACGGTTCGCCCGGATCACGGCTGACGCTCGACCCCTTCAACAACGGGTCGCGTTTCGAGTTACTGCCGTAGCCGTCTTTGCCGGGAACCGGAACGCCGGGCGGCGGGATCTTCTCGCCGCCGATGAGGGGGTCGCGGCCGGTGAGCAAGCCACCTTCGCGATTCTTGCAACCGGATGTGAACATCGAGGCGCCGACACCGACCATCAGCAGGGCGCCGATGCGGAATTTGCGGGAGAGTTCAAGGAAGTTCATCGCCATGGTCGGCCCTCGCGTGGGCGAAACGGCCATTCGCAGCCAGACCCTGTAGACTGTACGTTCCCCAGAGCGGCGACTACCGGTGTCGGGGGAAAATTCGACCTGGGAATCGCCCCGAATCGAACGCTGGCACCGTCCGGGCCGGTCGTCCGGATCGCGGGGCGTTTCCGAATCGTTGCGGATAGCGAAGGCGGAGGAATTGTGCAATGGCAATCCATCGGATAGCGGTCATGGGCGGCGACGGCATCGGGCCGGAAGTCATCGATCAAGCGGTACGCGCGGTGCGAGCTGCCGTGCCGAAGCACGACCCCGGCGCCGAGCTACAGTGGAACCACCTCCCCTGGAGTAGCGAATACTATTTGCGCCACGGCCGCATTCTTCCCGAAGACGGCTGGGACATCTTGCAACAGCACGAGGCGATCCTCTTCGGCGCCATCGGCGACCCGGCCGTGCCCGACCGCGTGACCATCCACGAACTCCTGCTGCCGATGCGGCGGAAGTTCGATCAGTACGTCAACCTCCGCCCGGCCTACTTGTTTGAAGGCGTCCCCTGCCCGCTCGTCGGCAAGGCCCCCGGCAGTATTGACATGATGGTCTACCGCGAGAATACCGAGGGCGAATACGCCCCGGTGGGCGGCAACCTTTACCCCGGAACCGAACACGAAATCGCCGTGCAGACGGGCATCTTCACGCGCCGTGGTTGCGAGCGCATTCTGAGGGCCGCGTTCGAGGGGGCGATGAAGCGACCCCGCCGCCACCTGACGAGCATCACGAAGTCGAACGCTCAAGTCTGGGGCCTCGGGTTGTGGGACGACGCGTACCACAGCGTGCGGAAGGAGTTCCCCGAGGTGAAGTCGCAATCGTTACTGGTCGACGCCGCCGCGATGGACTTCGTCCGCAAGCCGGAGTCGTTCGACGTGGTCGTGGCCAGCAACCTCTTCGGCGACATCCTCACTGACCTCAGCGCCGCGGTCGCGGGAAGCATCGGTTTGGCCAGCAGTGCGAACATCGATCCCAGCAAGCGATTCCCCAGCATGTTCGAGCCGGTCCACGGCAGCGCCCCGGACATCGCCGGCAAGGGGATCGCCAACCCGATGGCCGCGATCCTCAGCGCCGCGTTGATGCTCGATTTCTTGGGGCTGACGGCGAGCGCGAACGCCGTCCGCGTCGGCGTGGCCAAGGTCCTGCGCAGCGGAAGTCTGAAGACCCCCGACTTGGGCGGCACGGGGACGACGACCGAAATGGGCGACGCCGTCGCGGCGGCGGTGGGCGAGTCCGCGTGACCTCCCCACTTGCGAATGCCTGCGAGCCACCTACCATAAATTTTAGATTGCCACGCTGTCACCCGAGTCGTCCGATGACCCAACCCGCGCCGAAACAAGACCCGCCGATCCCACCGATGACACTGGCCTTGGGCCTGTTCCTCGGCCTCGGGTGCGCCGCGCTGCCGTTGGTCCCCGAGCCGTACCGCGCCTACAATTTTGCCGCGTTCGGGGCCGTCGGCCTGTTCGTCGCCGGCCGCATGGGGCTGATCCCGGGCTTGATCCTGGCGCTCGGCTCGAAGTTGCTGTCGGATGTGTTGAACTACGCGGCCCACGATTTCCAAGACGATTATCTGCCCATGGCGTCGATCCTCGCGAGCTTGGCGATCTACCCCGTCGTCGGTTCGGCACTCGTCCGCCGCACGCAAAATCCGCTCCGCATCGCCGGCGGGGCCGTTCTCGCCAGCGTCCTGTTCTTCCTCCTCAGCAACTTCGGCTCGTGGCTGAATCAGGCGATGCCGTACCCGTACACCGTGGCGGGGCTGATCGAATGCTATCGGCAGGGCGTCCCGTTTTATCGGGGGACGTTCTTCGGCGATCTCGTTTGCACCGGCTCGCTCTTCGCCGCGCACGCCCTGCTGGCCCAGTATTATTTTCCGGCCGAGCGCACCGCGGCCGTCCCGGTGGAGAATGACCGATGAAGTTCGCCGCCGTCATCGAATACATTGCGGATACCGCTAAGGTCGCCGAGTACCGCCCGGCCCACCGTGTGTACCTCACGAGCTTGATCGAGTCGAACCGACTCGCCGTCGCCGGCCCGTTCCTCGACGATTTCGGGGCGCTCATCGTCTACGAAGCGGCCGATGTCGCCGGGGCCGAGGCGCTGTTGAAAGCCGACCCCTTCCACGCCGCCGGGATCTTTGCGCGCTGGACCATCCGCCCGTGGAAGACGGTCTTCGGGAATCCGGGATTACTTCCGCCGAACGGGTGAGTCGGGCGGACCCAACGCTCTTCACCAAGAGCGGAGTGGAGCCGCTTCATTCTACCGACACTTTCATAAAACTGCACCCATGCCCACCCGCGTCGCGCTCGTCCACGATTGGCTCACCGGGATGCGCGGTGGCGAGAAGTGCCTCGAAGCCGCGTGCGCGCATTGGCCGGATGCCAAACTCTTCGCACTGCTGCACCAACCCGGGTCGGTTTCCGAAGCCATCGAGCGTCTGAAACCCCGGACAAGCCTGCTGAATGAACTCCCCGGCTGGCCGCGGTACTACCGTTATCTTTTGCCGCTGATGCCGTGGGCCGCACGCTGGCCGATCCCCGCATCGACGGAGGTCCTCCTCAGTTTCAGCCATTGCGTGGCGAAGGCCGCGCGACCGCCGCGCGGGGTTCCGCACATTTGCTACTGCTTCAGCCCGATGCGCTACGCTTGGCACATGGAAGCCTCGTACTTCCGCGGCGGCTGGAAAGCCCGCGCCGTGGGGATCGTGTTGAAGCGACTCCGCGACTGGGACCGCCGGACCGCGAGCCGGGTGACGCACTTCGTCGCCATCAGCGAAACGATCCGGCAACGCATCCGCGAATGCTACGGCCGCGACAGCGCCGTCATTTATCCGCCGGTCGATACCGACTTCTACACCCCGGCCGACGTGCCGCGCGAGGACTTCTATTTGGTGGTGTCGGCGCTCGCCCCGTACAAGCGCTTCGACCTCGCCGTCGACGCGTGCCGGCGTTTGGGCAAACGCCTCGTGGTCATCGGTACGGGTCAAGACGCGGTGAAACTCCGGGCGTCGGCCGGGCCGACCACGACCTTCCTCGGCTGGCAACCCGACACGGTCATCCGCGATCAGTTCCGCCGCTGCGCCGCTGTGCTGTTTCCGGCGGAAGAGGACTTCGGCATCGTCCCCGTGGAGGCCCAAGCCTGCGGGGCCCCGGTGATCGCCTACGGAAAAGGGGGTGCGACCGAGACCATCTGCGGCCTCGGCGAACCGAACCCGACCGGCCTGTTTTTCGCCGAGCAAACGGCGGACGCGCTGGTCGATGCGATCGAACGATTCGAGAAACACCGCGCGGCATTCGACCCCGCCGATGCGAGGAAGAATGCCGAGCCGTTCAACAAGGATCGCTACGAGCGGGAATTGTTCGGATACGTGGAACGGGTGCTGAATCGCAACCTCACTTCGGCCCCGCGAGGGGGATGATCGCGGTGGGGCCGACGGTGCCGTCCGCGTTCGCTTGCAAGAGGCGGCTCGGGCCGAAGCGGACCGCCGCGACGTCTGCGGCGGGGCGGTCCGCTTCCGTTTCTTCGAGGACGGCGCCGGTCTTCGCGTTCAATGTCCGCACGAATCCGGACTGATACGAGACCAGCAATCGCTCGGCGGCGACGGGCCAGCCGAGGAGCTCGCCGGTGTCGGGCATCGGCGGCCGCGCGACCCACGCCGGTTCGTCGGCGTCGGGGTCTAAGCCGACGAGCGACTCACTTTTCACGGAGTACACCAGACGGGTGCCGACCCAGACGAACTGCTGCGTGACCGGGCCCGCGGGGATCGGTCCGTCCGCTTTCCCTTTCCAAGTTCGCATCGGCTCGCGCAGGGCGTTCGCCCGGTCGAATAAACAAATGCCCCCGGCGTCGTTGCCGGTGGCGAGCCGTTTGGACTCGCCGGATTCAAACCAGATGGCGGGCAGGCTGATCTTGCCGCGACCGTCCCACGGCCCGGCGATCCGCGCGGCATCCTCCTTGTCGGCGGGCCAGCCGAAGTGATTGACCCCGGCGCCGCCGTCCGAGGCGAGATATTCGTCCGCCCCGGCCGGGGAGAGGTAGCAGATCGACGGGCCGCGCACGGCGGTGCCGCGCCAGACGTTCCCTTTGCCCGCCGTTTTGTCGGCGATGCCGATGCGGTAGACGTATCCGTTGGCCAGAGGCACGAGCAATTTCGAGCCGAGCACCAGCGGCGCACCGGCGAGTTGCTCGACCACGGACATCGAGGTGACACCGACACTCTGGCCGGCGGTGAACTTCTGCAATTTCAACGTCGTCCCGCCGCCCGCTGGTTCGACTTGCACCGTCCAGACGTCGCGCCCATCGGCCGAGACGACGGCGCGGGCCGGGCCGCCCGAGCCGTCGGCGGGCGGGGTGATCGTCTCGGCCACCAGGGTGGATTCTTGCTCGGGCCGGGTCGCGGTATCGCGGATCCGATAGGCGCCGCCGAACGCGTCGATGAGCAAATACTCCTTGTTTGGCAGGGGAATCGGCGGATGGATGACACTCGCACCGAGTTGCCGTTCCCAAGCCGGCGAGCCGGTTTCGAGGTCGAACGCCATCATCCGCACGGCGCCGCCGGCGCCCGGGCGGTAGGTCACGTAGGCGCGGTTCAACGCGGGGCGCACCTGCGACCGGGCCAGCGGTTCCCCGAGTTTGAGCGCTTCGCCGCGCGGTTCGAGCCGGTAGCCTTTCGCCCCGTCCACGGCGACTTTCAAGCGGACGAGTCGATTCCCCATCAACACCCAAATGGCATCTTCGTCTTGGGCGATCACCTGCGACCGGCAGACTTGATCCTGCTCCTTGGGCGGGGGCTGGCCCGGCAACGAGAACAGCCCTTTGTCGGAGTTGCCAACTTGGTTAATCCCGAAGGCCATGAAGACCCCGGCGTCGGTGCTGACGCTGACGCGCTCGCCGTCGGAAATGGGGGCGAACCAGCACCAGCCGGCGACGGGGGTCTCGGCGACGGCGGTGAGTTCGATGTCCCCTTCGCTTCGGGGTTTGCTCAATTCGTCGGCCGGCGGCAGGGGGAAGCTGCGGATCTTCATCGAGGTCGGGCCGTCCCCTTCGCAGAGGGTCAGCCGCGCGGGGGCGTTGGCGTCGCCGCCACTGGTCAACATCGGTTCCACCCGGAGGGAATCCTTCGGATGGTGGGTGGCGAAACTGCGAACGCACGTCAGCGGTTCGCGGCGATTGTCCGCATCGAGACGGCCCCACTCGAGTACAAAAATCCGCCGGGCGTCGCCAGGAACGACGAGGAAACCGTGATCGGCGCGGATGCCGGGGAGCGCGGCCAATCCGCCGCCGATCGGTTGGCGGATCGACAAGGTGCCGAATTGTTCGCCGGTGACGACGTCGAGGTGGACAACGGTGCCCAAGGGATCTTGCAGGGGAACGAACAGTTGATTGCCGATGAGCGCCGGCTGACCGAGTACCGGGTGAGCCAGCGGTTGCCGCCAGATCGCTTCGCCGGTGCGGGTTCGGAACGCGGTGAGCGCCGGCTTGCCATCGAGGTTCGACGGCAGCAGAACCCAATCGATGGCCCCGTCAGCGAGGACAATCCGCAGCGGCAGATCCATCGTCTTCGGGTCGGCGCCCGTCACGTGCAGTTTGCGACCCCAAAGGAAGTTCCCCGTGTGGGCATCGAGGGAGTAGAACACGCCGAGGGCCATGCCGAAGACGGCGTCGTTCGTTTCTTCGGTGCCCGATTTAGCGACCGGGGAACCGGCGACGGCGGGGGCGAGGAACGCCAGTGGCGGTCCTTCGATTGCGGTGACGGCGCGGCGGCGCTCCGGGGCGAACACCACGAGCCCGCGCAGTTTCGCCCGAGCGAGCGTGAGTATCGAATCGGCTTCTTTGTCTTCGGCGAGTAAGGCCGACTTCAAGGCCCGTTCGAACTCGGCGATCCGTTCGTCGGTCGGGCTGGCGCCGAGGTTGCGGAAGGGGGCCAATACCGCCAAGCGGGTCCGTTCTTTGGCGACTTCGCCGGCGGTGGTGTCGAATTGCTCGCGGGCTTTGCCGGCGTCCAATCCGCCGCTGCCGCGGTAGCGATCCAACTGCGGCAGCACCTCCCGGCCCTGCTGGATCGATTTTTCCGCGAGGTCGAGTTCGCCGATCTTCGCCCGATCTTTGCGGTACTCTTTGACGTGGTCCCCGGCATTGTCATTGAAGACATTGGCAAGTTTGTGCCCGGCCTGCACGATGTCCGACCCGAATCCGGTGTCGGGTTGGGCGAACGGCGACTCGCCATATTCGGTCAGGAACTCGCGGAAGGTCTGCTGCGGCCCGGTCGGGTTTTCCCGCGCGGCCACGGAGCCGATGGAGTTCTGCGCGGCGCTCAGCTTGGCGAAGAATTCGTACTTCTTGGTATTCTCCCCGTCGGGATATTCCTGCTGGAGTTCCTCGTAACGCTTGGCCGCTTCGCCGTATTTCCCTTCCGCATAAAGTTTCTCGGCTTCTTTGACCTGTTTCGCCTCGGTCTGTTGCCCGCGGACGACGAGCATAACGACCACACCGACGAGCGTCCCGAATAAGGCGATGCTAATGAGGGCGAGCAGGGCTTTGGGCACGCCTTGGCGCTTCCGCCGGCCGCCCACCGGGGTGTCGTCGACAGGCTTCGGTTTCGGTTTGGGCGCCGGCGGCTTGGGGACCGGCAACGGCTCGGCGGCGGCGTCCCACGCCACTTCGCGGGGTCCGGGCAGGGCGGTCGCTTCGGGCAGTTTCACGGCGGGCCAAATCGCCGCGGCCTTCATCGGCGGCGGCAGGCTCTTGGCCGCCGGTAATACTTCGGCATCGTAAATCAGCACCGGGGCGGGGACCGGGGCAATCTCGAAGACGGGGAGAAAATCAGCGACGGAGCCGGACGTCGGCGCGATCGCATCGGGTTCGAGATCAATCGGGGCGGGCGGTTCCGGCGCGGCGGGCCGGTCCTCGCGCACTTCGAAGATGTCCCGGCAGTCCGGATTCGGGCAGCGCATCGACTTGCCGAGCAGGTCATCGCTGAGTTGGAATTGCGATTCGCAATGCGGACAACGAACGCCCAGCGTCACGGTCGACCCCCGCCCGAGATGACTCCCATACACAGATTGTAATGAACCCGCCGCGGGGCCGAAATGGGAAAGGGAGCGACTTCTAAAATCGGTGCGGGCGATGGGTGTGTGTAAGGTTTCCGCGAATCCGACGTAAAAGCCTCCGCCGTGGCCCGGTTCTGCGAACCCTGCCGCCACCATTCCATCGACGATTCCCTCACCGGGTCCGTCGTCTGCGAAAGCTCGACGACCGGCCGATGCAAATCCATTTCCGCGACGGCGTCGTGACCCGGGTCGAAGAGGCGGTATGCGGAAGCGCATCACCGTGACCCGGTAGATTTTCAGTTCGAGGAACGATCCGCGCGACACCTCAACAGATTGAACTCGTGCGGGTTCAACGCCCACTCGGGCTGGCATTCCAGCGCCTTTCGGATCGCCCCCCGCGCCGACGACGGCTGATCGAGTTCGGTCCACGCCTCCGCCAAGTAGAGCCAGACGCGGGCATCGCCCGGTTTCTCGGCGTCCGCATTTTTCAACGCCTTCGCCGCCTGCACCAGCGTCCGCTCCGTCAGGGCCGCGTCGGCCGGTTCGCCGTCGTCGCGCCATTGTTTCACCAGCAACACGAGGCCGATGCCCCGGTGCAATTGTTCGCCGAAGGTGTCGTCGGACTGCCCGGCGAGTTCCATCAACCGCGTGTGGACGTGCACGAGGTGTTTCTTCGCCGCGGCGCTCGCCTCGGCCGCCTCGCGGGTGAATTGCTCGAAGTGCAACTTCGACTCCGGCAGGTTCCCCGTCTTCATCAGCAGTTCGCCCAAATAGGCCCGCACCATGACGGCGTCGGGCTGCTGCCGGAGGTGCGCTTTCAGGTGCGGCAGCGCCCCCATCTCATCGGCGCGGTCGAGGTGCTCGGCCGCGAGCCGCAGGTGATCGGCTTCGTCCTTCGGCGTCGCCCCGCGGGCCACGACATCGTCCGGCTTCCGCGACACCGTCGTCGTCCGGCAACCCACGATAGTCCAGCACGCGAAGACGATTGCGAAGGCGACGCGACGCATGGGATGACGCTCCGCGGAGGGCTGGAAATATAGACCTGTGGCGACACGTTTCCCAACGTGTCGGAAATTCTCTTGGCATTCTGCCAATCGACGGCCGACTTCGATCGCCCGACACGTTGAAAAACGTGTCGTCACAATCGCTCCGGCATCCGGCGAGCCAGTGCGGGTTGTATCGAA
>JANXTU010000225.1 GCA_025352235.1 Fimbriiglobus sp. | reverse complement strand
TGACTGTTTCTGCCCGAAACTCAATCGAGTTTCGCTGGTCTGGCTCCCCCTCTCCGCTTCGGAGAGGGGGCCGGGGGGTGAGGTCTCACCAGCCGCATAAAGTGCAGCTTTTTTTGAGTGCCAGAAAGATTTGCCAGACCCGGAGTCACGCCCGTTGCCCTTGGGCTTGCCATTCGTCGAGGAGCTTGCCGATGTTCTTGTACACGTAATCAATGTTCGCCAATTCGTGACCCAAGTCCATCGCCCGGGGCAGTTCCCCGTTCTCGGCCGACCCGACCGCGAGTTGGAAGAGGACTTCTTTCCGCGTCGGTTCATCGGCTGCGGTCGTCAACAGCGGCAGGGCGTCTTCGAGGTTCCGCTGGGCCAACCGCCAATTGTTCCGCTTGAGGAAACAAAGCCCGAGGTAAAGTGCGGCCTTCCCTTTCAAGCGGTCGTCGCGGCGGGCGACTTGCAATTCGGCGATGGCTTCGTCGATCTTGTCGAGCTTCAGCAAACGCAATCCGAGTTCGAGGCGGTGCCCCGTTTCGGCGGGGAATCGATCGGCTTTGGCCCGCAGCAACTCCGCTTCGCGGGCCACGATTTCCCGCTGCAACCGGTTGCGGGTTTTCTTCAATTCTTCCTCGGTCAGCTCCCCGTCGGCGCTGTCGTCGGTTTCGGCGCGGGCCTTCAATTTCCGTAGCTTGGCTTCGGCTTTATCGAGGTTGTCCCGCAGCGGCAGCAAGTCGAGTTCGAGCAATTCCAATTGCAGTTTGAAATGATTCCCCGTCGGCCCTTGGCCCTGCAATAGTGCCGCCCGCGCCCGGTCGAATTGACCCTGCCGTCGGTAGACGGCCGCGAGCTGCACGTACAATTCCGGCCCCGTCGGATCGGCTTCGATCCGCTTCAGCAACCCCGACACTTCCCGGCCGACTTTGTCTTGCTTCTCGACGGCGGCTTCTTCCATCCGCCCGACGACCGGCGATTCCTTCGTCCCCGAGATCGATTCTTGGTATCCGCCCCGAGCGATGGTCTCGGACGCAGCCAAGTCTTTCGCTTTGTGGGCGGCTTCGACATCCTTCGGGTTGGTCTGTTGGACCAACTGCCAAAGGACGATGGCCTTCGTGAAGTCGCCGCGCTTCTCGAACAGCCGGGCGAGCGCGCGGTTCAACGTCGCGTCGTTCGGATATTTCTGCCGGGCTTGATCGAGGGTGTACACGGCGAGATCGAGCAGGCCGAGGGCATCGAACGCCTCGGCCATATCCATCGCGGTGCCCATGTCCCAGGGGTTGCGGCTGAAGACACCTTCCGCGTGCTCGAGGACCTTGACGTAATCGCCTTGGGCCTTGGACGTTTTGACCTTCGCTTTGAACCGGGGCGTCGAGAAGAAAGCGAACCGGCTCCCGCGAAGATTGTTGCCGTACTTCTCCTTTTGGGCTTTGCGCAAGGCTTGGCGGAACGGAAAATTCGCGGGATCGAGCTTACAGCACAACAATAACAACTGGATGCCGTAATCGTGGTTGCCGGTTTGGAGCACCTGGCGGGCGCGTTCAAAATTCTCGGACGCGACGCGGCGCTGATCGGGTGTAGGAGAAGGAACGGAGCGACTCCGGTCGGCCATGGCCTGGTTCTTTCGGTTCGCGCCGGGGAGCGGCGGCGGTGCGGGTCGTCATGCGGATGCCCTGTATGTTGTACCACACGGCCTGCGAACGAACATCGGCCGGGCGACCCGAGATCCGAGATGCCGATCGAAACCGAAGAGATCGACCGCGCCGCCGCGAGCATCCGGGCCGGCGGACTCGTGGCGTTCCCGACTGAGACCGTCTACGGGCTCGGGGCCAACGCCCTCGATCCGGTCGCCGTGGCGAAGATTTTCGCCGCGAAGGGGCGCCCAGGCACGAATCCCCTCATCGTCCATCTCGCGAACGCGGATCAAATCCCGCCGCTCGTCGAATCGTGGCCTATCGCGGCCCGCAAGTTGGCCGAACGGTTCTGGCCCGGGCCGCTGACCATTGTCGTGCGGAAATCAGCCCTCGTTCCAGACATCGTCACCGGCTCCGGGCCGACGGTCGCCCTGCGCTGCCCGAATCATCCGGTGGCACTCGCCCTGTTGAACGCAGCCGGAGTTCCGATTGCGGCCCCGAGCGCGAATCGCTCTGGGGAGTTGTCGCCGACGACCGCGGAGCACGTCCGCAACAGCTTGAACGGCCGATTCGACATTCTGTTGGACGGCGGCCCGTGCCCCGGCGGCTTGGAATCGACGGTGGTCGAAGTCACGGATGCGGGCGTTCGATTGCTCCGACCCGGCCTCATCGGCATCGCCGAATTGGAAACCGCCGTCGGCACCGTGGAGAACGGGCCGATTTCCTCCGCCCCCAACTCCCCGGCCCCGTCACCGGGATTATCTGCGAAGCATTACGCCCCGCGGACCGCCCTCGAATGCGCGGCCACGCCCGCCGACGCCGATTTCCTGGTGAATCTGTACGAGACCGCCGGGCTAAAAGTCGCCCGGTATGCCTGCGTTGAAACTCCGATCGAAGCCGCGAAGGCCCTCTACGCCGACCTGCACACTCTAGACACCGGTTGCTTCAACCGCATCATCGCCTTACTGCCGCCCGAAACCGAAGCTTGGCGCGCCGTCCGCGATCGCCTCACCCGCGCCGGGGCGGAGGAATGAGGATAGACTGTCAGAAGAACGTTCGGAGATTCACCATGCCAGAAGTGATATCGGATTCGCTTGCGGAACGGGTGGCCGAGATCGAACGCCGACTCGCGATTGGCTCGGATCCGCGCCCTACCGATTGGCGGGGCATCGTCGGGATGTTCCCCGACGACGAATTCACGCGGGCTTGGATTGCGGACGTGGAAGCCGCGCGCAAAGTGGACGATTGATTATGGGCGGGGACCGAACTTCATTGGTCGGACAATTCCGATCCCCGCTCCCTTGAATCCGTATTTATGCTCGACGTACTTATGAGTGACACATCGCGAAACGCCGATTTTCCGATGCGTCCGACTCCGCACCACCTTCGGTTTCAAAAGCCGAGCCGAGAACGTCGCTTTTCGCTCCGCGAAAAGTGGTTGACGCCAGCACTCGCGTTCGGCACCTCCCGGGCGCGCCCAGCTACTTTTCGCGGAGCGAAAAGCGACATTCTCCGCACGGCTCGGACAAGTTCCGCAAGTCCCGGGCGATCCCAGCCACTTTTCGCGGAGCAATGTCAACCCAGACTGCGCTGAGAATAGCAATAATTTTTGGAGTTTGTTGGAAACCGACGATCCCGTAGGGCGGGTGGAGTCTTCGGAACCCGCCGCCGAGAGGAAGTGGGTTCCGCGGTATGCTCGGCCCGTCGAATCCACTTCCAATAATCGCACCGCATCCGGTAGTCCTATCCCGTTGCTGTTCGCCCAATCGTCTCATAACTTAACAGACCGCACCCTTGGAAAGGACACCGTCGACTATGGAACCGACCGAGCCCGAATTGGAACCGACTGCAGCACCCGCCGAAATCTCGTTGAACGAACGCATCCCTGCGATTCTTACGGAATCCCCCAAGCCTCTCCCGTTCGGCGGCATCAAGAAGGCGTTGAAACTCGCCGGCGTTTCGCTGAAGGGGAAAAACA
>JANXTU010000186.1 GCA_025352235.1 Fimbriiglobus sp. | reverse complement strand
CCGGGGACGTAGAAGAACGGCATTTGCAGTTGATCGATGTAACCGGTGAACTCCTTCCACTGCGTGGCCATGACCTCATCTTTGGTCGTGTACCCTTCGATGAGGTCGCCGACGCTGACGACGAACTCCGGCTGCAGCATGTTGATGCGCTGCACGGCTTGGCTGAACACCTTGGGCCGGTGCCCACCGGTGCGGTCCGAGACGACGGCGAATTGGAATTGCTCCGCGTCGGCGTTGACCTTCAGGCTCGTCCACGGGTTTTTGTCTTCGACCGTCGCTTGAATCCCGGAGACTCCGGTCTTTTCCGAATCGGGCGAACGCGTGCGGGAGAGCGCCACCGCCCCGCCGACGACGACGCACACACCGACCAACAGCAATACGCGATTCATGGCCGCTCTCGGGAACGTGGAAAGAAGTGTGGGATCGTACCACAGCCGGGTGACGGCGATGTGAAGATGCGGTGATGTTGCGGAGTAGAAACGTCCGCTGCATCACCTCGGCACAAAGACGATGGCTTGGCCCCGATCAAAACAATCCCGGCCGGCGGCGTCCCTCAGTCGGAGCCAACCGGAGTCGGCGGCGTCGAGCTTTCGGATCAGCGCTTCGTCCGGCGCGGCCCAGAGCAAGAACGCCACGGGGCGGAACGCGGCCACGATTTCGGCGACGGTCACGTTGTGGCGTCCGACCGGTTGCTGCCACATCGCCGATTTGTACCAATCCCATTCGTCCGCCGTGAAGTGGTAATAGCGGCCGTCGTGCGAAACTTTCCAATCCGGATGGTTCGCCTGCACGACGACGCCGCCCCAGAAGAAGTCGCAAAAGACCGTGCCGGGCGGGACGACTTCCTTCATGCGGGCGACCGCCTCGAAGGGGAAGTAATCCATGTGCGGGTCGATCGGCGTGCGCTGCGGTGCCGCGACTTCGGCGACGGCGAAGCGTGTCAGCGAGATCGCGATGGCCACGGCGAATGCGCCCGCGAGCAGCGCCCGCCAACTCCGGATCAGCGGCGGCGGGGGAGGCGTGCCGGGCGGGGGTGCGAAGGCGCGATAGGCGATCGGGATCAGGACGAAGCCGAGGAACGTGGAGAAACGGTACATCTGCCAGGTGAGCGCGATCAAGATCGCTGCCGTGACGAGTTCTTCGACCTTCAACCGTCGCCCGCGGAACAGAACGAGCACCGGCAGAATCGCGATGGCGAGCACGGCGCAGCCGCGGGACTGCCAGTCGATCGCACCGTTCCAATCGGGCCAGATCAGCGGCTTCCATTCCGAGACGTCGAGGTGCTTCGACATTTGCTCGTTCACGCGGGCCACTTTCAAGGTCTCGATCGGATCGGGGCAGGCCATCGCCGCCGCGATTGCTAGCGCGCTTAGGCCCGCGAGATCCCACGGGAAGGCCCCGCGCTCCATCGGAGGTCGTCGCAGCCAACGGACGACAGCGCCGACGGTCATCGGCCCGAGCCAGACGCCGGCCATCAGCACCGACGGGTGCGCGTTCTGCCAGACGACGAACAGGATCGCCCCGAGAAGGAGCTTCTTCCCGAGCTTGATCCGACTCCACGTCAGCGCCATCGTCAGGCCGAAGCCGAGCAGGGCGAACGTCTGCGGGCGGATACTGGCGAAGGTATACGACGGCAGGTAGCCGTAGAGCAGGGCGAGCGCCGCCGGCCAGCCCCACGCCCCGCGGCGGCCCAGGGCCCAAGCGACGACGGCATAGCCGCCGATCCAGAGTGCCCCTTCCACGATTTGCAACAGCGGCCAACCGCCGAGCGACCACAATTGATAGTAGATCACCTGCGAGAGCCAGCAGATGGGGACGTTCGCGACCCCTTCTTTGCCGGCGAGGAACGGCTCGTGACTCGGCAACTGCCCCGTCCGCGAGATGATCTCGCCGAACTGCAGTTGCCAGTACATGTCGACGTCGTGGATGTACTTCACGAAGAGGCTGCCGAAGAGCACGGCGACCGTCAGGCCGAAGATCGGCAGGCGCTCCAACCGGGAATCAATCGACATAGGGGTCGGCACCGAGATCTTGGAGCATTTCTTGGCGTTGTTTGTCGTAGTTCATCAGGTCGAGCCGCTGCTTGCGGTGCTTGCGTTCGAGCCGGTGTTGGGCGACGTGGAACAGCCGGCGGTAGGCGTTCCAATCGCGGTTGCCGCCGGCTTGGCCGAGGGCTTTCAACTTCCGCTGGCGGGCCACGCCCAACCCTTCGAGCAGTTGATCTTCGAGGCTCAAGAAGAACTGCGCCGTGCCGGGGTCGCCCTGTCGGCCGGCGCGGCCGGCGAGCTGGCGGTCGATGCGCTCGGCCTCGTGGCGCTCGGTGCCGATGACGTGCAGGCCGCCGTTCTCCGCGACCTTCGGCCCGAGTTTGATGTCGGTCCCGCGCCCGGCCATGTTCGTCGCCACCGTGACGTTGCCGAGTTGCCCGGCACGCGACACGATCACCGCTTCTTGGTCGTTCTGCCGGGCGTTGAGCACCTTGTGTTCGACGCCGACGGCGACGAGCAATTTCGACAATTTCTCGGACGCATCGACGGTGCGGGTGCCGATGAGCACCGGCCGTCCACCGGCCATCATTTCTTGGACCTGCTTGACGACGGCTTCGAACTTCGCCTGCTCGGTCGGGAAGACGCGGTCCGTCTGCTGGACGCGTTTGATGGGTCGGTTCGTCGGCACCTTGGTCACCCAGCGGCGGTAGACCTTGCGCAGCTCCCAGAAGTTCGGCATCAGCGTCCCGGACATGCCGCCGAGCTTTTTGTAGAGCCGGTAGAAGTTCATGTACGTGACTTGGGCCGCGTGGTCCGACTGCATCGTGATCGGCACTTTCTCCTTCGCTTCCACGGCTTGATGCAGGCCGTCGCGCCAGTTGCGGTCGGGCATCGGCCGGCCGGTGCCTTCGTCGATGATGACGATCTTGTTCTCGGCGCCGACCATGTAGTGGTGGTCGCGGGTGAAGCGGTAGCGTGCTTGCAGGGCTTTCTCCATCGCCTCGATCAGCTTATCCATCGCGGTGGCGTGTTCGCCCGTGGGCGGGTTGGAGTAGCGGACCGTCTGCCGGCCTTCGTCGGTCAGTTCGATCTTGTCCTTCTTCAAATCGAGTTTGAAGTGCTTGTCTTTTTTCAATTCTTGCGCGACGCGGTCGGCCCAAAGGTAGACGACTTGTTCGTCTTCGGTGGCGGGCCGCGTCGGGTTGGCGATGATGAGCGGCGTGCGCCCCTCGTCGATGAAGATGCTGTCGGCCTCGTCGACGATGGCGAAGTGCAGGCCGCGTTGGACGCGCGGGTCTTGGGCGGTAGTCCCTCCCAGCCAACCGCTCCAAAACGGGGCGTTCGTCGCTTGGCCGCCGCGCAGCTTCATCCGATCCCGCAGGAAGTCGAAACCGAACTCGGACGCCGTGCCGTAGGTGATGTCGCATTTGTAATTCGCCTGCCGCTCGGCGTCTTGCATCTTCTGCTGGAGGCATCCGACGGTCATGCCGAGCATTCTGTGCACCGGCCCCATTTCGTCGGCGTCGCGTTTCGAGAGGTAATCGTTGACGGTCGTGACATGAACCCCTTTGCCAAGCAGGGCGTTGAGGAACGTCGGCGCCACCGCGCAGAGCGTCTTCCCTTCCCCGGTCGCGAGTTCGACGAGCCCGCCGTAGTGCATGATGACGCCGGCGGCCAACTGGACGTCGAACGGTTGATAACCGTGGACGCGGCGGATCGCGGCGCAAGCCAACCCGAACGTCGCGGGGATGAGGCCGTCGAGCGTGACGCCGCCGCGGGCTTTGCCGCGCAGCGACAAGCTCGCGGTCTTCATATCGTCGTCGTTGAGCGTGAGAAAGAGCCGTTCGAACTCGCGGATTTTCGGCAGCAACAGCGCCGCCTGCGACAGCCGTCGCGTCCAAGGCGAGCCGAGCGCGGAAAACATGGTGTTCCCGGCGTAGGTGCCCAGCCGACCCGCGACGTTGGCGATTTTGGGCTTCGCCATCTCGTGGCTCGCCGGCTCGGCCGGGACCAATTCGAGAATCTTTTCCGTCGCCGAACTCATGCCGATTCTCCGGACCCCGTGTTGGTATTGTACGTCCCGCGCGGCTGGGAAGGGGTAGGCCTCGGGAAAGTCTGGTGCATTCCGCGGATCGTTTGACACGACCACACTTTCGGGTTAATGTAATCGAACCCACCCCGTTTCCCCCAACTCTTTGGGGCCTCTCCCGTGCTCCGCATCCTCCCCTCGACCCGGCCGAATCGCCGTCACGCTCTCGTGGCCGGGGCGCTCGGCGCGTGGACGCTCGCCGATTTGCTACGGGCCGAAGCCGCCGGCGGCGCAAAATCGTCCGTGAAGTCGATCATCAACATCCACCTCGACGGTGGCCCGCCGCAGCACGACACCATCGACCCGAAGCCGGATGCCCCCGAAGAAATCCGCGGCGAGTTCAAACCGATCGCGACGAAGATCCCCGGTTTCCACATTTCCGAGTTGATGCCCAAAATCGCGGGGATCGCCGACAAGTTCGCCTTCATCCGGTCGCTCGTCGGCTCCGCCGGGGAGCATGATGCCTTTCAGTGCCAGTCCGGCTTCCGCGCGAAGGACCTCGTCTCCGTCGGCGGTCGCCCCGCTGTCGGCTGTGTCGTTTCCAAACTGCTCGGCTCCGCCGACAATCCCGTTCCGGCATTCGTCGATCTGATGCAGGGTCGCCCGATGGTGCGCAACAGCGCCCGGCCCGGCTTCCTCGGACCATCGCTCGCCCCGTTCCGGCCGGACTTGTCCGCGATCTTCGCGCGCGAACTCGAACCGGGGATGCAAGCCGAACTCGCCGCCCGAGGAAAACCGGGGACGATCCAATTGAAATTCGCCGAGGGATTGACCCCGGAGCGGCTCCGTGATCGGACGAAACTGTTAGCGGGCTTCGACGACATCCGCCGCGACCTCGACACCTCCGGCGGCATGGACGCGCTCGACAAATTCGGCCGGCAAGCGGTGAACATCTTGACGAGCGGGAAACTCGCCGACGCCCTCGATTTCGACAAGGAGACGGTGGCGAACCTCGCCCGCTACTGTCCGCCGAGGATTACGGGGCCGAAGTTCGATACCGCCGAAGACGAACACTGCGCGAAGAAACTGCTGCTCGCCCGTCGGTTGATCGAAGCCGGCGTCCGCTGCGTCAGCGTGACCTTCAGCGACTTCGACACTCATACGAAAAACTTCCCGCGCATGCGGCAATTGGTGCCGATCGTCGATCACGCGATCCACGCCCTCGTCACTGATCTCGGCGAACGCGGGATGCTCGGCGATGTCGCCATCGTCGTCTGGGGCGAGTTCGGCCGATCCCCTAAGATCAGTAAAGACGGCGGTCGAGAGCACTGGCCTGAAGTCGGCCCGGCCTTCCTCTGCGGTGGCGGGTTCAAGGGTGGCCAAGTCATCGGCAGTACCGACCGCACCGGTGGCAAGGTGACTTCGCGACCCGTAAGTTACGAAGATGTCTTCGCGTCGCTGTACAAGACCCTCGGCCTCGACGCGACCAAGACGACGATCCAAGATCCGACCGGCCGACCGCAGTTTTTGATGGATAAGGGTGAAGTGATCCCGGAGTTGTTCGGTTGATCGAAACGGTGGAACCGGCGTCTCGCCGGTTCGGAATCGTGGAACCGGCGGGACGCCGGTTCCACCAATACAGACTGCCGAGCATTGCTATGGAACACCACCCCGTCGACCGTCGCAGATTCTTCCAAGCCACCGCGGGCGCCGCGGCGTCGATCGGCCTGTCCGCCACGAGCTACGCCCGTGTCGTCGGTAGCAACGGCCGCGTGCAAATCGGTTTCCTCGGCTGCGGCGGGCGCGCTCAAGCCCATATCAATTTGCTCGTGAAGATGGCCCTCGACAACCGCGGCGTGACGCCGGTCGCGGTCTGCGATGTCTGGGACGGCCTCGAAGAAGAGTACGACCACACCTTCGGCGGCGCCACGACCCGCCGGCAATACGCGCAGGGATTATACCCGTCGGCGAAGAAGTGCGGGTTGAACCCCGGCGACCGCAATCGCGTCGTCAAGGACTACCGCAAACTGCTCGAATTGAAGGACGTCGACGCGGTCTGCATCACGACGCCCGATCACTGGCACGCCCGGATGACGCTCGACGCCTTCGCCGCCGGCAAAGACGTGTACGTCGAAAAGCCGATGACGCGGACCCCGGCCGAAGCCTTGGCCGTGAGCGACGCCGCCAAGAGGCACAACCGCGTGTTGACCGTCGGGATGCAAACCCTCGCCGATCCGGTGTGGCAAGCCGCCCACGACAAGATTCAATCCGGTCGCATCGGGCATGTGTCGCATTTGCAAGCCGGGGTCTTCCGCAACGACATCCGCGGCCAATGGCGCTACTACCGCCTCGCGCCGCAGATGAACCCGAAGACCATCGACTGGGATTTGTTCCTCGGGCATCGCTTCGACGTGAACGGCGAGAAACTCGGGCCGACTGCGCAGGAAATGCCGTTCGACCGCGCCGCGTTCGCCCAATGGCGCTGTTACCAACCCTTCAGTGGCGGGCCCGTCACCGACATGCTCTCGCATCCGTTGGCGCGGATGCTGGTGAGTAGTGGTCTACGTTACCCGACACGCGTCACCGCCGGCGGCGGCTTGTTCGTCGAGCAAGATGGTCGCACGGTGCCCGACCTCACAACGCTAATCGCCGACTTCGAAGAGGGCGCGCAACTGGTGCTGAGCGCCGTCACGACCTCGGCCTATCCGCAAGAGGATGTGATTCGCGGGCGCCACGGGGCGATCAAGTTCCTCAAGGGCGGCTTCCAAATTCACCACGACGACCCGCACGGCGGCGCCGGTCTCCCGGCCCGACTCGAAACGACGATCCGCCCGGCGGAATTCGTACCGGTGAACTCGCCGAAGAACGACACCGAAGCGTTGTGGGAAAACTTCCTCGATTGCGTCCGCCGCCGCGATGCGAACACGCTGACCCCACCGGAACTCGGTACGGCCACGGTGGCCATCACGAGCATGGCCCTGCGGAGTTTGAACGAAGGTCGCGCCTTCGGTTGGGATACCGAACGCCGCGAGATGGTGCCCGCCGATGGGGCGTGGCTGGCGAAGCACGCCCCGCGTTCGCGTCCGGGCCAAACGGAAGCCCCCGATTACCAGAAACTGTCCGGCCCGCGCACCGATGGTTGAGCCGATGACCCGGGCCGAGTGGGAATCGGAACAAGCCCGGCACGACCGCCGTGTCGGCCCCATCGCGCGCGATCGTCTGGCCCGCACCGGCCGTAAGCACCCCGTGTACGATTTCCTTTTTGAATATTACTCCTACCGCGCCGGCCATCTTCTGCGCTGGTCGCCGGGCATCGATGTTCATTTAGAAGAAGCGACTCCGGCCGATCTCGCCTGGCCGCAATTGTTCGAGTTCGACGCCTGCGGGGCGATCCTCCCGGCGAAGGCCTTCCCGGCGCACCGGATCGAACAACTCGAGTGGACGATCCGCTACCAATCCGCGATCCGCGACCGCGAACCGCAGTTCGCCTGCTTCGGCCTGCATGAGTGGGCCATGGTTTACCGAACCGACGACGTCCGCCATGCGCGCGTGCCCTTGCGACTCTCGGCCGAAGCGACGGACAATGTCGTGTCCGTGGCGGGGGTGCGCTGCACGCACTTCGATGCGTATCGGTTCTTCACCCCGTCGGCGCTACCGTTGAACAAGTTGGAATTGAGCCGGGCCAATAGCCCCGATCACGATCAACCCGGCTGCGTCCACGCGAATATGGACCTCTACAAGTTCGCGTTCAAGTTCGCCCCGTTCACATCGTCCGACGTTTTGGGCGATGCGTTCGAATTGGCCGTGGCGGCGCGGGAACTCGACATGCGCGCCAGCCCCTATGATCTGACCGAGTTTGGCTTCGCGCCCATCGCGATCGAAACGAGAGCCGGGCGCGAGGAATACGTCGAAGGTCAACGGGGGATTCATCAGAAGGCGCAGCCCGTACGGCAGAAGTTGATCGATGAATTGCAAGCGTTGAAACGAGCCACCGGGCTTGTCCCGGTGGGTTCCGGCTATCGATAACCCACCGGGACAAGCCCGGTGGCTCGTCAGGCGCACACCACACCGATCTGATTGCTCCCCGCGATGGTCCGCACGAAGGCGATTTTCTTCCCGTCCGGACTGAAGACGCACGCCTCCGGGCGGAGGTCTCCCTTCGCTGTCAACGAGGTGACAGTACCTGTCACCGTGTCGATCAGACTGACCGCGCCATCGACGATGCACGCCACCCGCCGGCCGTCGGGGTGCCAGGTGAATGCTGAGGCCATTGGGAATGGGCTGTCGGTGATTTGCTGCAATTCGTTGTTGTTGACTTTGACCGTCCAGAACTGCGCGACGCCGCGGTCGTCTTTCATGAAGCATCCGATCTTCGAGCCGTCCGGCGAACTGCGGAGCCAGTGCCGCGGCCCTTGGACGCCGGGGAATTTCCGGTGCGCCGTGCGCGTCAACCGCTCTTGAACGGAAGCGTTCTTGAATAGTTCCACGGTGTAAACCTCGACCACCGGACCGACGGCGGTCCGAACGGTCCCTTGAAACGCGAAGGCGAGCGTCTTGTCGATCCAGGCTTCTTCGCAGGCTCGGGAAACTTCATCCGAGTCGATGCGCGGGTTCGCCGTGGTCCGGGTGACGAGCTTGCAGAAATAATCGCCGTCGTGGTTGCGCGGGTGCGACTTCGGGACGCGGACCGCACCGGGCATCGCGATACCGATGTTGCGCAGCCCGTCCTT
>JANXTU010000169.1 GCA_025352235.1 Fimbriiglobus sp. | reverse complement strand
GTGGCGGTGGCGTCTTCGTCTTCGTTCATCGGGTTGAATTCATAGTCTTCGTAGACCGCCGTTTCCAGAACCAAATCGAGAGCTTTGCGTTCGAGCAGCTCGGTCGCCAACGATTCCATCAAATCTTCGCGTTCCATGCGGCCGCGGACTTTGCGTGGGCTCTCGCCGGTGCGATCGGCGACGGCGTCGATTTCGGCTTCGATGTCCGCGTCTTCGATCTCGAGCTTCTCGAGGTCGGCGATCTTCTGGAGCACAAAGTGCTCTTGGAGCGCCGCGGCCGTGCTGCGGAGGGCGTCTTGCGTGAGGGCTCGCTCCCGGCTGACGATCTGATCTTCGGTCATGCCGGCACCGCGCATTTCCATGACGCGGCGGGCCAAGGTCTTGCGGGCCTGCCGTTGCAAGAGATCTTGCGGCAATTCCCACTTGGTGGCGCCGGCCAGCGATTGCAGCACTTGCGTGCGAGCCGTTTGACGCTGTTGGTATTGGAGGAAGCGTTCGAGCCGCGTGGAAACGACTTCTTCAAATTGATCGGCGTTGCGGACGCTGAACTGCGACAGCAGGTCGGGCGTCAATTCCGGCAAGCGCATCGTTTTGATGTCGAGGATCGTGAAATGGGCGCTCACGACTTTGCCGCGGAGGGTCGGGTTGACGCCCTGCGAGAGCGTGATGCCGACTTCGCGGGTGTCGCCGACTTTGGCCCCGACGAGCTTCTTGCCGAAGTCTTCGGCGACGCCGTCCTCGAGTGCGAGCCGCTTCTCGACCTTCAACCGGACTTCGTTGACTTTGTTCAGCTCGCTGTCGCCGTCCTTGATAACCAGCGTCGTCGTGACGAGATCGTCCATTTCGACGGTGACATTCTCGCCTTCCTTCGGCGCGAGGGTGCCGTAGGGTTCGAGAATCCGCTTGGATTCGCGTTGGATGTCGTCCGGGGTGAACGTGTGCACCGGCCGGCGGATCTTGAGGCCTTTGTAATCCGGCAGGTCGAATTCGGGGCGGACTTCGATGTTGAACTCGTAGACCATCGGCTCGTCTTCGCCGACGGGGATGAGCACTTTGGACGGGTCGAGTTCGGGCGGGCTGAGCGGCGAGAGCGTCTCTTCTTCGGCGAGTTGCTCGAGGCTCTTCATCAAGATTTCGTTCTTCACCTCGGAGGCGATTTCCTTGAAGAACTTCTTCTCGACAATTTTGCGCGGGGCCTTGCCGGTACGGAAGCCGGCGACTTGCACCGGGTTCTTGATCATCATGTCGGAGAACTTTTCGTCCATCCGGCTGTCGATGGCGGCGCGCTCGACCGTCACTTTGACGTGCTTTTTGCAGGGGCCAGCGTCGGTGATGACGACGGTTTGGGGCAACCGCTGCGAGGCCTCGGCGACTTCGGCATCCGGGGCATCCACAGTGTCCGGCGCGTCCACGAGGGCGGTGCTCTCTTCGCTCGACATCGTCAACTCTCCTGGCCACACTGGCCGACCGACTGGGCAAATTCAGATTAGGTATGATATGGAAACGATTCGAGCCGGCGAAGTTGGGGGAAGGTCGGGCCTGCGCCCGCCGATTCCCACCCCTTCCCGGCTCGTCTCACGTTAGCAGACTCCATCGATCTATCAGAGCGGGAGATGGGATTTGAACCCACGACAACCTCGTTGGCAACGAGGTACTCTACCACTGAGTTACTCCCGCCTACTCCGACAATTGCTAAGTTATCGCGCGGTTTGCGCCTTTCAAGGGGAACTGTCCCCGCCGGGCGATTTTTGAGAAGGACAACCGCGGTAGGTGGAGGGTTCGCGGCCCGAATCGAGTATTTCGGAGCCGGACGCTTGAGCGACGTTTTTAAATCGATCGTCGCCCGCGCTGGCGAAGCACGCCGCTGTCGGGTAGCGTACCCGCATGGCCACCGATCACGATCAATTGTTCAAAGAGGTGATCCGGGAGTTCTTCCCGGATTTCCTCCGGCTCTTTTGCCCGGAGCAAGCCGCGGCGTTCGATTTGTCCAAAGTGTCGTGGCGCGACAAAGAACTCTTCGCCGATCCGCCCGACGGTCCCCGGCACGTCCTCGACCTCGTCGCCGAGTTGACCCGGCTCGATGGCGGTGTCTCCCTCGCGCTGATCCATATCGAAATCGAATCGGCCGATTCGGTCGGCGAGATCGAACGGCGACTCCCGGATTACTACTTCCACCTGCGGCGGACATCGGGCAGACCGGTGCTGCCGGTCGTCGTGTTCCTTAAAGTCGGGCTCGACGGTTTGGGCTGGCGCGAGATCACCGACCGCTTCGATGATGAACCGACGATGACTTTGCGCTATCGCTACGTCGGCCTCCCGGGTCTTCCGGCGGTGGACTACCTCCGCGGCGACAACTGGCTCGGCGTGGCTCTTTCGGCTCTGATGAAGGCACCGAAAAATCGGCGGATGGAGTTCGGCGCCGAAGCGATGCAGCGGTTGGGTGATTCTCCGCTCACGGATGGCAAAAAGGGATTGCTCGGGGATTGCGTCGAAACGCACATCGAAATTCCCGAAGAGAATTCGCAGAAGTTCCGGGATATACTGGACGCCAACGCCACCGGGAGGATCAAACCCATGAATAAGACACGCGTCCAAATCGCCCGTGAAGAGGGCATCGAGCGTGGCATCGAGCAAGGGCTGTTGGAAGGGCACCTGCGCGGGCAGCGTGCGGCGGTGACCGAGTTGCTGGAAGCGAAGTTCGGACCGGTACCGCCCGCGTTTTGCGATTCGCTTTCGACCATCGCCGACTCGGCGGAACTCCGGCGGCTCCTCGTCGCGGCCGCGATGTCCGCGTCGTTCGCCGAGTTTCTGAAGACTGTCCGCGGGTGACGGCGCCCGTCACTTCTCCAGGGCTTCGGTGTAGTCGCTCGTGTACCGGAACTTCGTCCCCTCGCCTTGGTGGTTGGCAATCTCTTTCTTGATGGCCAACTTCGCCCCGTGATACTGGCCCGTCTTTGCGTTGATGTACACGTCCCCCTCCCAGAGCATCGGGGCGATCGCCGGCATCAGGGCCGCGTCGTCGACCGGGGTTTTCAAGGCCGTGACCACGCCGAGGATCGCGAAGTCGTCCTTCATTCCGCGGAAGGTCGCCTTCTGGGTCGCCTCGAATTTTTCCCCGGTGCCCAGTGGCGGTGGGAGTTTCAATTCGAAGGCCCGTTCCCACGTCGCGTTCAATGCCGGGGCGACTTCGGGCAGGTGCAATTTGAACGGCAAGTCGCACTGGAGTCGATCCGCCGCGGCGGGGTTGTCCGACTTCACGGCCGAGATTTTGCCGAGGGCGTCGACCTTCAGCGCGAGGATCGGCTTGTTCAAGAACGGCATCGCCTTCGCGTCTTCGGGGTTCGCCGAATCGAGGACCCGCACCGCCGGTTTGGCGTCGCCGACGATCTGGGTGATCTCTTGCTTGAAGGCCGTGGTGATCATCTCGAGAGTCGCGCCATCGGCTTCCACCGACTTCACGACCCATTTTTTGGCGACGGCCAGTTTCGTGACGGTCGAGATCTCCACCGGTTTTTTCGTCTGTTCGTCGAGGGTCGTTTCGTTCACCGTCGTCGACTGCACGACGCGGTACGTCGCGGAGGTATCCTTCGCCCAAACGAACCGGAGTTTTGAAGCGTCCTCGGCCGGGGCAAACGGGGCGACGGCCAAAATCAGCGTGGCGGCAAATAGAGGGCGGAGCATACGGAACCTCCCGGGGGATGGTGCATCGACCGCCGGGCATAGCGGAGCCGCGAAGGCGTGGGAAGGGGAGATGGGGACGACAAACCCGCGGGCCGAACGTAAGTTGCACTGGGTCCGATTCCGATTCTCTTAGGCGACCGCCGTGGCCCGCAAGTTCAACCGCAAACGCCGACCGCCGAAACTGCCCCGCAGCACGCCCGACGGCGAGCACCGCTCGGTGTTGCGGGACGAAGTCTTGAAAGTGCTCGACCCCAAACCGGGGATGGTGATCGTCGATGCGACCCTCGGGTTCGCCGGGCACGCCTTCGCCATCCTCGAACGGCTCGGGCCGACGGGGTTGTTGATCGCCACCGATCTCGACACCGGTTCGATCCCGAAAGCGACCGAGACACTCGAAACGCTGCGCTACCCGTTCCAAGTGTTCCACGCCAACTTCGCGGGGTTGCCCGGCGTCCTCGCCCAAGCGGGCGTGATGCAAGTCGACGGTGTGCTCGCCGACCTCGGCATGTCGAGCATGCAGGTCGACGACCCCGCGCGCGGCTTCAGTTACATGCGCGATGGCCCACTCGATATGCGCATGGATCGCAGCCGCGGTCGCACCGCCGCGGAGTTTGTGAACGAATCGACCTTCGACGAACTCGCCGGGGCCTTCACCGAATTCGGCGACGAACCCAACGCCGCGACCATCGCCGCCGCCATCGTGCTGGAACGCAGCGAACGGCCGTTCGAAACGACCAAACAACTGCGGGCGACCATCGATTTGGCCGCGCCGGTGGAATTGCGGCTGGGGCCGGGCTATCCGCCGGTCCACAAGCAGAAGTTGCTGCCGGCGACGCGCGTCTTCCAAGCCCTGCGGATCGCGGTGAATCGGGAATTGGCGAACCTCACGCAGCTTCTGCGCGTACTGCCGAGTCTCTTGAAGCCGGGCGGCACGGCGGCGATCATCAGCTTCCACAGTGGGGAAGATCGCCTCGTCAAAACGACCTTCCGCGATGCCCGCCGGATGGGTGTGTACGCGGCGGCATCGGGCGATCCGATCCGCCCGAGCGAAGAAGAAAAACTGGCCAACCCGCGTTCGCGCTCGGCCAAACTGCGCTGGGCCAGGCTGCCCCGAATCGATGAGGTCGTCCCCACACCCGAGATCGAGGATTGAACCATGGGCCACGGTGCCGAAGTCGAAATGCCGCACGAGGAACACGACCCGTTCATTCGGATGGTGGCGTTCAGCGTCGCAATTTTCGCGGTGATCCTCGCGTTCACCTCGTTCGGCGGTCACAACGTCAGCAAAGAGATGATGCTTTTGAAAGCGGATGAGACGCTGGAATCGAACAAGTCTCGCCAAGAGGAATTCAACATTTGGACGCAGTTTCAATCCAAATCGACGCGAGAATCCCTCTATCGCAACGAAAAGATCCAATTGGCGGCGGAGAAAGAATTCGCTCCAGCCGCGTTTCCCGCGTTCAAAGACAAGTTGCTCACGCAGTACACCGGCGAAGAACAACGAATGAAGATCGAGAAAGATAACTTAGCCACCAAGGCCAAGCAGATCAAAGAGGACGGCGAGACGAACGTGAAAGAGATTCAGGACAAACTCCACAAGTACCAGCAAAAGGACCACTACTTCGATTTTGCCGAAGTCGCGCTCCAACTGGCGATTGTTCTCGCGTCCGTCACGATGCTTTCGAAAAAGCGTTGGGCTTTCATAATGAGTTTGGCCCTCGTCGCCGTCGGCCTGCTCTTCACGCTCAACGGCTACACGCTGGCGATCCACATCGGGTTCATGGAAGGGCATTGAAGTCCGGAGCGCCAACGGCATGGCTGCGGGGTCGCTCGGTGGGTGCGTCAGGTGGGTGCGTCATTTGAGGGAACTTCGGCCCTTCTTCGCCCCAACGGGGCCGACTTTTACAGCCCAGGGCGGAAGCCCTGGGACACGCGTATTGGTTTTTTCGCCCCGAAGGGGCCGGCTTGCCGTCCCCTCCACTAAGCCGGCCCCTTCAGGCGAGTGCGATGGATCTCTTTTTCCCGGGGCTTCCGCCCCGGGCTGTAAAAGTCGGCCCCGTTGGGGCGAAGAAGGACTGCCCCTTCGGGGTGAAGAATGGGCCGTTTTATCCGCCGAGGTCGCCGTATGCGCTTGCCCATCGTGAAGCTGATCGCCGCCAAAGAGACCCGCGACTTGCTGCGCGACCGGCGCACCGTGATGCTGATCCTCGTGCTGCCGCTACTGCTCTACCCGCTGTTCGGGTTCGCCGGATTTGTCCTCGCCAGCGGCATCATCAAGCAAGAGACGACCGTCGGTCTCGTCGGTTCGAGCGGCACCGGATTACCGCCGCTGCTGGCGGACTCGGGGGCCGCCTTCGCCGACGGGCTGATGACCGCCAAGTTCGAAGGCGGGCCGGTGACGGTGAAGCCGATCGACGAGGACGCGGCCGAGGAATCGTTGAATTCAAGGGCGGTCGATGTGATCGTCCGGATTCCTCCCGGATTCGCCGAATCGGTGGCGGCGGGGGCAAAGCCCAAGATCGAGATCCGCATCCGCGACGGCGACGAGAAATCCAAACTGGCCGGCAGACGCGTGCAAGCGATCCTCGCGACCTGGTCGGCCAAAGTCCGCGAACGGCGCTTCGAGAAAGCCGGCTTACCCAAAGACTTCGACAAGCCCTTCGAGGTGAAAGACCCCGACGACAAGAAAGACGAATTGAAGAAAGGCGCCGACGAACTGCGCGATCAGTTCGTCAAGATCTTCCCGTTCATCCTGATTATCTGGGTCGTTGCCGGGGCGATCCAGCCCGCGGTCGATCTGACTGCCGGGGAGAAGGAGCGCGGCACCATGGAGACGCTGCTGATCTCCCCCGCCGAGCGCAGCGAGATCGTCGTCGGGAAGTTCGTCGCGGTCACGTTCTTCAGTTTCGCTTCGGTCGTTTGGAACGTCTTTTGGCTCACCGTTTCGGCCGTGCTCTTCGGCCTCTGGCTCGGTTCGCCGGTCGTGAATCTGCCCGGCGTGCTGGGCTGCGTCGTCCTCGGCTTGCCGATCGCGATGCTCTTCAGCGCCGTCAGCTTGGCGCTCGGCGTCTTCGCCCGCAGCATGAAAGAAGGGCAATATTACCTGATGCCGCTGATGCTGATGGCGATGCCGCTGGCCTTTTGGGGCATGCTGCCGGGCGTCGAATTGACGCCGGGGATGAGCTTGGTGCCGATCACCGGGCCGATGCTGCTGCAGCAGAAGTTGCTCGCGGTTTCGAGTGAGCCCATCCCGTGGGTCTACTTCCTGCCGGTGCTCGGTTCGCACGCCGTCTACATCGCCTTGGCATTAGGGCTGGCCATTGCCCAGTTCAAACGCGAGAGCGTGTTGTTCCGCGAGACTGGCCCCGCGAAATCGGCCGGGCCGGGGCTATTCGCCAAACTTTTCCGGCGGAGTGCGGCGCCGTGACCCTGTATATGGTCGAATGGACCGTCCGCGATTTGACCGCGAGCGCGGCGTGGTACGCCACTGTCATCGGCTTGTCAGTGAAGTTGACCGACGACGCCAACGGGTTCATTTTACTGGACGGCACCGCCGGCCGGCTCTCGCTGAAGCGCGGCGACCCCCGCCCCGGCGGCGTGCGGCTACATTTCGAAGTGGCGGATTTGGATCGGGAATTGACCCGACTCGAAGCGTCGGGTGTGCGGCCCGCGTTGCCGGCGAAGTCGAGCCCCGAGGGCTACCGCCGGGCGGTCTACCTCGACCCCGACGGGTACGAAATCGGTTTGTTCGAGTGGGTGACGGGTGGGTGACGGGCGTCTGACGTGGCGACCGGTTTCCGACTGGCCGACAAGACCGGTCCGATGCCGTCAAACGGATGTCTGACGTGGCGACAAGTTTCCAACTTGTCGACAAGAAGAATCGAGGTCGTCGATCAGACGGGCTGCCTAACCGAGAATTGGAAACCGGTTCCCCGGTAGCACCCGGAGAATCGTCGAACTCCGAACTTTACCCGCCAGTAGGGCAGCTCCATAATTAACAGCTCCAACATCATTTGCCGACAAGTTGGAACCTTGTCGCCACGGCGGCATTCGCATCTCCAGTGTCTTTTGCCGACAAGTTGGAACCTTGTCGTCACGGCAGCATCCCAATTTCACCGCAGAATAATTTGACTTCCCAGAATCGGAGCTTATATTCACTACTGAACTCAATTTCACTTCGTGAGTAAGATCATGATCGACACCACCACCCGCAACCGCATCGGCACTCACTTCGAGGCCAAACCGCGACCCGTGCTCCCCGCGACGGAGCGTGGGCGGGGCAAGCTTTGGGGCGATGTCGTCCTCGAAGCGGTGCTCGCCCTGCGCGACCAACTCAGTAGCCGGAACGAGGCGGTCGTTTCGGCCGCCGCGCATTCGCTGCTGGAACTCGAACGGACCCGGATGCGCCACGACCAAATGCTCAGCGGCACGCGCACGGGACAGTACGGCCTTGGCGAAGTCGACCCGGATGCCGAGAAAACCCACTGGTCGCATTCGGATACCGGTGACGATGACCCCGTTCCGGAACCGCCACCGCCCCCGCGCCCTACTCCCAAGTCGAAGCGGCCCCCGCCGGGGACGGTCGCCGAGTTCGAGCCGCTGTACCCAGTTTTTGTGCCCGGCACCCGCGAAGAGCACATCGACGAAGTCCGGGCGAGCGGTCGGTCGCTCGCGGAGGCCACGGCCTTTGTCGACGATCAGTTGGCGCTGTGGAATCTCGATCCGGGGCTGATCGGCCTGGGCGATTTCTTCGCGGCCCACAAGGTCTACTCCGACCCGAAATTGTTTCACGCCGTACCGGCGGCCCGGTCGTGAGCCCATCTCGACAACCCGAAACCGGAATTCCCGTGCGATTGAGCCTCCGCTACCGCCTCTTGATTCCGCTGCTCGCGGTCCTGCTGGCCGATGCCGGGGCGACCGGATGGGCGGCGTCGCTCGCGGCCGCGCGGGAGGAGGCGCGCATCACGGAGCAACTCGCGGCCGTGGCCCGCACGCTGACAGAATCGCGGACCTTCCCGCTGACGGCGCGAGTGCTCGAGCAGATGAAAGGCCTCTCGGGCGCGGAGTTCGTGTTGAGCCAGCGCGCCGGCCCCATCAGCACCTTCTCCGAGCCCGTCGAACTCTTGCCCGATCAATCCGAGATCCTCATGCATCGCGGCGAAGAATACCGACTGCTGCGGATCCGCTTGCCGGAGAACCACCCGAATGCCGGCGAGGCGCTGGCGATCTGCTACCCGGAGTCGCTGCGCCGCGCCGCGGTGCGCGACGCCGTGCGGCCGCCGCTGTTCGCCGGGCTCGCGTTCTTCGCCGTCGCACTGGTGCTCTTCGCGTTCGGCTCGCGGATCGTGGCGCGGGTACGAGGATTGGAACTGCAAACGCGGGCCATCGCCGCCGGCGACTTCCGCGCGGCGGAACCCACTGGCCCCCACGACGAACTCCGCGACCTCGCGGAGTCGATCCGCGCGATGGCCCTGCGCCTGGCCGCGTTCGAGGAGCAATCGAAACAGACGGAGCGCCTGCGCGTCCTCGGGCAGTTCAGCGGCGGACTGGCGCACCAACTCCGCAACGCCGCGGCGGGGGCGAAGCTGGCCATTCAACTGCATCTGAAACACGAACCGGACGACCGCGAACCGCTCGACGTGGCCCTGCGGCAACTCGCCCGGATCGAAGCGACCCTCGGCCAGTTTCTGGCACTCGGCAAACCCGCGACCGCCCAGCCGGTCGAACTCGATTTGAACGAGGTCGTGACCGCCGCTATTGAGTTGTACCGCCCACAACTGAAGCACTTCGGCATCGTGATGACCTGGGTCCGCGGGAGGCCGGCGCCGCTCGCGGGCGATCCCGTTTCCCTCGGGCACCTGTTCGCCAACCTCCTCGGCAACGCCATCGACGCGGCCGGTCCGCAAGGCGCGGTGGAGGTGCGGTGCGAGGGCCGCAGCGTGGAAGTGATCGATTCGGGGAGCGGCCCGCCGGCGGAGATTGCCGGCCGACTATTCGAGACGTTCGTGACGGGCAAAGAGCAGGGCATCGGCCTCGGGCTGACGGTGGCCCAGCAGGCCGTCGGCGCCCACGGCGGAACCATCGAATGGTTCCGCCGCGACGGCCGGACGGTCTTCCGGGTGCTGTTTCCGCTTACTTGATCGGTACGACTTTCACGGCGACTTTCTTGTCCTTGCGGAGGACGATCACCTCGACTTCCGCCCCGACCTTCTGGCCCGACATCGCGGCCATGTAGGTCTCGATGTTCTTCACGGGCAGACCCGCGATCGTCACGATGACATCGTCTTCCTTGATGCCGGCCTTCTCGGCGGGTCCGCCTTCGGTGACTCCGGCGACGAGGACGCCACCATCGACTTCGCCGTAGTTCCCCGGCATGATGCCGATGCGCGGGCCGCGACCGCCGGTCGATTTCGGCGTCGTGTCGGTCGGGTCTTCGCCGCCCCCTTTGGTCTTCAAGTACGCGACGGCGTCCGTCGTGGTGGCGTAGTGGTCCGCGAAGACTTGGGCGAAGTCGGCAACCTTCTTCAACCCGGCGACGTTGATCTTGTCCGGCGTGTCGGTCGGCTTGTGGTAGTCCTTGTGGGTGCCGGTGAAGAGGAAGAGCACGGGGATCTTCTTGGCGTAGAACGACGAGTGATCGCTCGGCCCGGTTCCGCCGGGGATCTTGAACATCATGAAATCGAAGGTCTTGTTCGTGTCGTCGACGAGCTTGTCGAGGCCGGCGGTGGTGCCGGTGCCGTAGACGACGAGCTGGTCTTTCTTGGGTCCGCCATCGCCCTTCTTAGCTTCGACGGCGACCAAACGACCGATCATGTCCATGTTGATCATGAACTTGGTGGTCTCGAGCGGGAAGGGGGGTTCTTTGCAGTACTGGATCGACCCAAAGAGGCCTTGCTCTTCGCCGCTGAACGCGATGAAGACAATCCGACGACCTTGGCGGTTCTTGACCTTGGCATAACGGCGGACGAGTTCGAGCAGCCCGGACGTACCCGAGCCATTGTCGTCGGCCCCGAAATGCGTTTTGCCGGCGTTGTTGGGGAAGCTGCCCGATTCGCCGGCGCCCAGGTGATCGTAGTGAGCGCCGAGGACGACGGTTTCGTTCGCGAGCGGCCCGGCTCCATCGAGCACGCCGACGACGTTACGGGTCTTGTACAGTTCGCGGGTGACGGTGACTTCCGTTTCGACTTTGACGTTCTTCAGTTCCAGACTGTGCGGCTTGGCGTCCTGGTCGATCGCATCTTCGATCCCGGCAAGGGTTTCCTTCTTCGGAGTGAGTGACGTGATCCATTCCTCGATCACGGCGCGTTTGACGTGGAACACCGGGCCATCGAAGTAACTGCCGGCCGTGCGGTCGGCTTCCATCAGGGGGTCATTCTTCCCGGCCGAGACGCGGTCGCTGACGAACACGATACCCGCGGCACCGTGGGTAATGGCGTTCTGAATCTTGCTGGTGAGCGGCGCCGGGGACTCGTCGCCGTCTTTGGCGAAGGCCGGTTTGAAGTGGTCCGGTTTCGGAGTCCCGCGCAGGATGATGACGGTTTTGCCTTTGGCATCGACGCCGGCGTAGTCGTCGTACTTCGGTTCAGCGCTGGTGATGCCATAGCCGACGAAAACGAGGCCCGTCGATTTTTTGCCGGCCCCCGACGCGGCCGTGGCGACGAATTCGTCTTTGATCTTCAGTTCGACGGCGAGTTCGCCCGCTTTCAGCGTTAGCGCGTTCGGTGTGCCGAGCTTACCGCGGCCGGGGACGACGAATGGCTGGAAGTAAGTGCCGTCTTTGAAGGCCGACTTCAACCCGGCGTCTTTGAAGGCGGTGGCGATGTAGTCCCCGGCCTTTAGGATGCCCTTGGTCTTCAAGCCGCGTCCTTCGCATTCCTCGCCGGCGAGGTAGTCGAGGTCTTTCCGGATACGCTCCAGCGCCGGATCGGGTTCGGCACCGGAGGCGATGGAGCCGAGGAACGCGGCGGCGAGCAGGACGAGAACCCGAGATCGCATGGGAATACCTTGGGCTGGCGAGCGGGACGATGCACCGGTATCGGCGGTTACTCCAATTATAATGCGGTCGGCGACGCGAGCGACGGGGATTCCGTGCGGCGACTCTTTCGCCCGGCGATAGACTCAAGCGAAACGACTCCCCGGTATCGACGATGCCCATTCCAGTCACCTGCCGGGCGTGCCGCCACAAGTTCTCTGTGCCCGATAGCCGGGCGGGGAAAACCGTCGCTTGCGCTGCGTGCGATGACATCGTACTCGTGCCGCCGGTTCAAAAAGCGGTTCGATTCCCTGTCCGCCTCGCGGCAGTGCTGCTATCAGGGCTCGTCGCAGTGGGTTGGTGCGCGATCTTCGTCGCGGTCCGGCCACGTGACGAAGTGAGGATCGCGACCCCGACGAGCCGGGCCGAACCGTCCGTGCCGCGGGCGATGCCGGATGGCCCGACGCTCGACCGCATTGTCCGCGCGACGGTGTTCATCGAACTCGAAGGCGGCGGTACCGGCACGGGCTGGTTCGGTTTGGAACCGAACGTGATCGTCACGAATGCCCACGTGGTCGGGATGAAGAAGCCGGGTAGCCCGGAACCGAGGAAACTCCGGGTCTACCTCGACCCCGGGGAAGCGGGTCGGCAGCGTAAGTTTGAAGGGCCGAAAGTTAGAATCCTCGCGGTCGATCACGACATGGATTTGGCCCTGCTCGAAATCATCCGCGAGCCGAACTTGCCGCCGCCGTTGAAAATCCGTCCGACGGAGGAACTGCGACGGCTCGACCCCTTGCTGGTCGTCGGGTTCCCCGGCGGCCGGCGGATCGCCGAGAAGAACCGCAGCGACGATCCGCCGGCGGCGACCGTCGCCGAGACGAAAGTGCAAGCCCTCCGTAAGGACTCGCGGGGGCAGTTGTACGCGGTCCAGATTCAGGGTGGCCTCGTCCACGGTAACTCGGGCGGACCGATCTGCGACCGCGACGGGACCGTGGTGGCGGTCGCGTCCCGCGTCGATCTCGACGAACAGGGTCGCATGACGGGGATCGCTTTCGGCATCCCGACGGAGGCCGTCCGCGGGCTGATCGACGGGCGAATCGGCCACGCGGAATACGGACCGGCGTTTTACAAAGATGGGAAAGTCCACATTCCCGTCGCGGTGGCGTGCGTCGATCCGCGCCGCCAACTCCGGGACATCGGCGTCGCCTGTTGGGTCGGGAACGCGGACGACCTTCTCGTGGAGCGCCCCGGAGACACCACGATCCGCGAGGTGAAACTTCTGTACGATCCCGCGAATCGGGTCGCGACCGGGGAATTGATCTTCCCGGCACCGGAAGCCGGCAAGGCGTACTTCGGCCAGCCGTATTTCTCGAATGTCGCCACGGTCAAGCGACGGCTGGCGGCCATTCCGATCCCTCTCGCAGGACCGCCGTACGAACGCCTCGGCACCGACCTGACTTTCCGGGTCAAACTCGGTAGCCGGCGGTCGGTCGCTCTGACGTGCACTGCCGATCTGCGACAGTTCGACGACAGCGCGGCCGAGCCGGACCGGAGCGTTTACCTCGAGCAGACGCTGAAGATGACCGAGAACCTCGCGAAGCCGAGCGATCCCGCCGACGCCGCACGGGTCGAATTCCGATTCGATTCGCTGGCGACGGCGCACAAGCGCGGGACCAAAGATAACCCGACGCCCCGCGACGTGACCGAGTTCCTCAAACCCGGTTTTGAATCGATCACCGCGACTGGTATTCACTCGATGACCGGGGTCCTCCGCCAATTGAGCTTGCGAGCGGAGGGCGACACCGATCCACAATTGAAACGACTCGCCCTGCACCGGGGCCGCGATTTGCTCGAAACACTCGAAGCCGTTTCGTTGGCCCTCCCGAACAAAGAGATGCTATCGGGGGAGACGTGGGCGGCATCGCGGACCTTGCGCTTCGCTTTCGATGCTCCGGATGCGGCCCAAACCAAAGAGTTCGCGTGCCGTGAGGACCTCCGGTACACCTACCTCGGCCTGCGCGAGCGCGGAGGCCGGCGCGAAGCGGTCGTCCGCGTCGAAGGCACAATCGCGCCGCCGGTGGGCGCATCCACCGGCGCGGTAGGAACCGTGCGTGGGCTGGTCTATCTCGAAAGCGAGACCGGCGTGATCGTCGAATCCGAAATCCGCCGGCAGTTTGAAATCGACTCGTCCGAGAAGGGGCCCCGGAAGCAATTGACGGGTTCGGTCGAAGTCAAGATCGTACGCGGCATCAATGTAAACTGAGTACCCGCCGTGTTATAGTCTGCCATTCTTGTCTCTCTGGAGTTTCCTGATGCGTCTCGCACTCCCCCTGCTCGGAGCGTTGCTCGTGACTTCGCCTCTGTTCGCCGCAGACTTCCCCGACCCACTTGAAATGGCCAACGGCACCAAGGTCGCCATCAAGGAAGATTGGACCGAAAAGCGAAAGCCCGAACTGAAGGAACTCTTCCAAAAGCACATGTACGGTCGCTACCCGGAGGTGCGGTCGAAGATCTCGGCGAAGATCCTGTACGAAGATGAAAAAGCCTTCGGCGGCCTCGGCACCCTTCGAGAAGTCGAACTCTCTGTCGGGATCAAGGATTGCCCGCCGATGTATCTGCTGATGGCGTTCCCGAACGAGCGCCCCAAGGCCGGTTCGCCGGTGTTCGTCGGGATGAACTTCTCGGGCAACCACACGCTGACATCCGACGACAAGATCCGGATTCCGACGGCGTGGATGTACGACAACGGCCCCGGCGTGAAGAAGAACCGCGCCACCGAAGAAGGCCGGGGAAAGGCCGCGAAAGTTTGGCCGCTGGAGCAAATCGTGAAGGCGGGCTACGGGGTCATCACCTTCTATAGCGGCGACGTCGAACCGGACATGAAGGACGACCGCGAAGGGATGCGGCCAGCCGTGCTGCCCAATCCACCGGGCGGACTTCCGCCGGACTTTACCTCGCGGGTGATGCTCTGGGCGTGGGGGATTCACCGGGCCGTCGACTACGTCGTCACGCAACCGGAGTTCAACGCGAAGCGCATCGCCGCCGTGGGCCATTCGCGGCTGGGCAAGACGGTGCTGCTCGCGACGGCGTTCGACGACCGCATCGCCGTGGCTTTCCCGCACCAAGCCGGTTGCGGCGGCACGGCCCCGAGCCGGCACAACGATTCGAAGGCCGAAGGGGTCAAGCGCATCAACACGAGCTTTCCAAATTGGTTCAGTGGCAGTTTCAAGAATTATAACGACGACCCGTCGAAGCTGCCCTTCGACCAGCATTCGCTCCTCGCACTCTGCGCCCCGCGGCCCGTGTTGTATTCCAACGCGACCGAAGACCAGTGGGCTAACCCGACCGGCCAATTCGAGATGATGAAACTGGCGACGCCGGTTTACAAGCTCCTCGGCGTGGACGGCCTCGGCGCGACCGAAATCCCCGCGACCGGCAAACTGCTCGACAGCCGCTTGGGCTATTGGATCCGCGTGGGCAAACACGAGATGAACGCCGAGGACTGGAAGGTGTTCACGACCTACGCGGACAAGTGGATGAAGTGACTCGATGCGAGGGAAGGATGCGCAATGGAACTGCCGGTCGTGGTCGGGCAGCACGTGTGCGAACGGGTGACGGAGGATCCCGTGACGGGCGGTTTTACACTGCTCAATCGTTCCTCGATTCTACGGTCACCCGAGTTTCCAACCGAATTGTCATTTTCGGTTTTCGGTGTCTTCGTCGACGGATTCGGAACGTTGGCATTTCGGATCGAGATCGAAGAGCTCTCCACCGGACTGGTTGTCCACGAGTTTCCAGCGATGGTGGAATTTCCGGACCGGCTCCGCGAGATCCCTTTTCTGTTGGTTCTCTCCGATATCGTATTTTGGTTCCCGGGCGGATACGATGTCAGCCTGACAATCGAAGACGAACCGACCACCAAGTGCAAAGTTCACTTGCTCGAATCCTGAGGGGACGATCCATGAATCCAACAGGAAAGAAGGCCACCGCCACGTTGACGATTTACTACGGTGCGGGTCGCAAGGTCGTGATCGAGAATATCCCGGACACCGCCGGGCAGCGCCAGCGTACCCCCAAAGAAATCCTCAACTGGATGGTCCGGCGCCGCAAGGAACTCGGCGCCCCGCTGCCCGAGGGTTACGTCGCTCCGCTGGGCATCGACATCGAGGATTTGCTGAAACAACTCCCGCCGCTACCGCCGACGGCCGGCACAGCTTGAGGAATTTCGGCCCGCTCGCCAACGGTCGAACGACACCATCGTTGAGAAGTGTATCCCACACCTCCACGACGGGAATTTCCGATGAGCCGCTCCCTTCTCGGCTTCGCGATCTTCGCGTTGGCCCTGCAACCGGCCGGGGCGGATGAAAGTGAAACGACTGTACCGGAGCGCGACCGAACCTACGAGAATACCGCGATCGGCGCACTGATCGATGCGAACCGGGGCCGCGTTCCCGCCACCGGTGTCGAACTCGTCGCGGCTTTGGCCAAACTCGGCGACTTTCTCCAATTGGCCATCCCGTTCTCCTCGGTCGATCTCCACTCGGGCCTCACGCATCCGCGCGTCGTGATCGCGCTGCGGCCTTCGACCCACCCGGCACCGATCCCGATCTCGAATTTCACCGCGGGATTCACCGGCTGGGGCGGGTCTTCTCCGCGTCCCGCGCCGCAACTGGTGTCATCGGCGGTGATCGCGGCGTCTTCGCCCCTGGGGCAGACCGACAAAAATCGGCCCCAATTGGAAGGGCGCTTGTTCCTCGCGGCCAACATGGAATTGAAATCGCCGGGGCGGCCGGTCGTCAAAACCGTGGAGTTCATTTCGTGGAATACGAACACCTCGAAGTTCGATTTCGGGGTCATCGAAGGACTCGGCGGGTGCGTGCCCGCGGTGAAGATGCTCGACGGCAAACGCTGTTTTAGTTGCCATAAGAATCGCGGGCCGATCTTGGGCGAAGCCCCGTGGTCGAATAGCGTTCACAACCCAGCCGTGCGGATCGCGGCCCAGGTCCAACTGAAATTTCCGCACGGGCCCGACAAGGATGGCAAGGAAGATCCCAACGCGTCGCGGCTCGACCGCATGGACGGGATGAAATTGCTCGAATCGCACGCGGTCGAAGTCGACGCGGCGATCCGCCAATGCGGGGAGCGGATGCGCGACCGCGCCGCAGTCGAACGACTCGTCCGAAGCGAAAATGGCCGGCACGTCCTTGCCCAATTGCTCGCCGCGATTCCGACCCAAAAGCCGATCGGCGACGACAAAACCGCCCGGTACGATTTGAACCGGCTCGATTTGGTGAAGTTCCTCCAAGACGAGATCGCCGCCCGGAAGGTCGCGCCGTCGAATCGCATGCTCGATTTCAACCCGATCCCGATGAAAGCCGGTGCGGGCAACCCGATTCTCCAGTACGACGCCGCACGCTCCCGCGATGAGGCCATTTTGCCGAGTGCCCAGCAGCCGAGTAATCCGAAAGCGTTTGCGCGGGCCGGGATGAAATTGCCGACGCAACCCTCGGATGCGGTCTCGGTGATGACCGTGGCGCGGGCCATCGGGTTGAGCGAGGTCGATCGCATTTTTCTAGCTCGCTTACTGCGCGAGGTCGCTCAGAAACCCGAGACGCCGGTCTCCCTCGGCAAACAAATCTTCGCCGGAGCCAGCTTCGCCGATGTGTTCGAAACCGGCGTACTGCCCGACCGAGACGATTTCAAAGATCGTTTTGTGGCGGGTCTCCGAACCATCGCGAAAGAATCGAACGCGCTGCGATTCGACCGCGCGGAATACGCGAGCGCCCCCGTCCGCGATCCCCGCAGGAAGACGGAAATGGAGAAAATGCTCGCCCCCTCCCACGCCTGCTTGGCGTGCCATGATATCCGCGGCGCGAAATCGACCGGTTTCAACCCGATCCCGCC